>JAEZIF010000089.1 GCA_023416135.1 Pseudomonadota bacterium | reverse complement strand
AGCGCGTCGACGTCGGTCGGCAGCTTGGAGATGACCGACGAGTAGTCCTTGCCGCCGAGCGGCACCCACGCCTTGTGCGTGACCTTGCCGCCGAGCTTGCAGTAGCCGGCCATGAAGCCCTGCACCTGCGAGTACGGGAAGGAATAGTCCTCGGCGATCAGCGCCATCTTCTTGTACTTCTTGTCGTTCAGCGCGTAGTCGCCGAGACCGACCATCCACTGCGCGCCGTCGGTGTTGAAGCGGAAGAAGTTGGGCGACGGATTGACCAAGGTCGTGCCCTGCGCGCCCGACGCGCCGTTGATGAAGGTCACGCCGGGCTGGGACTTGGAGTAGTCCTTGACCGCTATGCCCTCGGAGCCCGACAGCGGGCCGACCATGATCTGGACCTTGTCCTGCTCGACCAGCTTGCGGGTGGCGTTGACCGCCACGTCGGGCTTGGCGTCGGACGAGGCCTTGATGATCTCGATCTTCTTGCCGCCGGCCATGCCGTTTCTTTCCTTGAGCGCCAGCTCGGCGCCGCGCATGCCGTCCTGGCCGCCAGCCGCGAACGGGCCTTCGAGCGTGGCCAGGAGGCCGATCTTGATCGTCTCCTGAGCCTGGGCCGCCGCCGAGAGCACGGTCGCGACCGCCGCCCCCGCCAGCAGCCCGACTAACGTCGTCATCCGCTTGGTCATTGGGTTCCTCCTCGCTGTCATGAGCGGCCTGCCGGCCGCGCTTGTGAAACGCTTACCGAACGCCACTCTCCTCCCCGTACTCTTCCTCCGCGTCCCACGGCGCTGGCGTCGGCCATGCGCCGCCGCGCCCAATCCCTGAGCATGTCCCACCAGCCGACCAGGCCGTCGGGCGAGAACAGCACGATCACCAGGAAGACCAGGCCGATCACCAGGTTGAAGCGTTCGCGATCGATCAGGTCGATGGCGAAGTTCTGCAGCAGCACGAAGACGACGGCGCCGATGAACGGCCCGACGGGATGGCGCATGCCGCCGAGGACGGCGACGATCAGGATGTTGATCATCCAGGAGGTGCCGACCGATCCCGGCGTGATCAGGCCGTTGTACCAGACCAGCAATACGCCGCCGATCGAGGCGATGACGCCGGCCACGGCATAGGCGGCGACGCGATGCGCGACAGGGCTGTAGCCGAGCGCGCTCATGCGGCGGGCGTTGTCGCGCACGCCCTGGAGCGCGATGCCGAACGGTGCGCGGATCAGGTACTTCACGAAGAAGTAGCCGGCCAACGCCCAGAACAAGGCGAGGTAGTAGTAGGGAATCGGCGCGCGCCAATCGATGCCCAGCGCGACGGGCGGCACGACCTTCTGGAAGCCCTGGAAGCCGTTGAAGATCGCGTAGTTCTGCTGGGCCAGGTAGAAGAACGCCATCCCGATCGCCAGCGTGATCATGATGGTGTAGATGCCCTCGGTGCGCACCGACAGCCAGCCGATCAGCGAGGCGGCGAGCGTGCCGCCGGCGACCGCCAGGATCACCACCAGCCACCACGGCCAGCCGAGGCTGATCTCCGGCGTACCGCTCACGCCCAGGATGGCGACGATGTAGCCCGCCATGCCGGCCACGGTCATCTGCGCGAGCGACAGCATGCCGCCGTAACCCGCGAGGAAGGTGAGCGACAGCGCGATCAGGCCTAGGGTCAGCGCCTGGCCGCCGATCTGATAGGCGAAGAAGGCCGGCACGATCCAGGGATAGATCAGCACGGCGGCAAGCACGACGACATGGCGCCAGCCGACGTGACGCCATGATTGGAGAAGGCCGGCCGCGGGTGCGGCGGCGGCCGGCGCTGTCGTCGCGCGCGGCGCAGCAGGCGGGCGACCGCCCGACCAGCTCCGGCCGGGGGCGGAGAAGTTCATGGCCTTGCGCCAGTGGGCGGCGCTCATGCGCCCCTCCCCAGGATGCCCTGCGGACGGAAGGCGAGGACCAGCGTCATGACGACGAAGGTGAAGACGATGCCGTAGGTCGGCGCATAGGCGAGGCCGAACTGCTCGGCGAGGCCGACCAGCACGGCGCCGAGCGCGGCGCCCGCGACGCTGCCCATGCCACCGACGATGACCACGACCAGCGAGGCCAGCAGGTAGCGCGTATCCTCGCCCGGTGCGATCGACAGCGCGGTGCCGCCGACCACGCCGGCGAATCCCGCCAGCCCTGCGCCGATCGCGAAGGTGATGGCGAACACCATCTGCACGTCGACGCCCGAGGCCGAGAGCATGGCGCGATCGTCGACGCCGGCGCGGATCATCATGCCGACGCGGGTGCGCGCCAGGAACCACCACAGCGCCAACCCGATGACGATGGCCATGGCCAGCAGGACCAGCCGATAAGTCGCGAACTTGCCGACGATGGGCAACGCCGTGGAGCCGATGATCCAGCGCGGCGGATCGAACTGGTAGATCTCGCCACCCCAGATCCAGAGCGCGATGTCGGCGGCGATGATCGAGAGCGCAATGGTTGCCATGGTCTGGCGCAGGTCCTGCCCGTGCATGAAGCGGAACACGCCGATCTGCAGCAGCAGCCCCATGAAGGCCGCGAACAGGAAGCCCGCCGCCACGGCGAGCAACCACGAGCCCAGCCATTCTCCGACCACCCAGCCGACATAGGCGCCCAGCAGATAAAGAGAGCCGTGCGCCAGGTTGACGTTGCGCAACAGGCCGAACACCAGGGTGAAGCCGCTGGCGACCAGGAAATAAAGGGCGGCCAGAGTGAGGCCGTTCAGCGCCGTAGCGAAGAACAGGCGCTGGTTGTCGACGATGCCCCAGACGGCGAGGCCCACCAGCGGCAGGCCGAACAGCCAGACCCAGAACCAGCGGCGGAGGAAGGCGGTGGCGGTCATGCTGCCATCACGCCACCGATGCCGCCCAGCGCGAGCGGGCGGAAGCGATCTCGGGCTTCTTGTAAAAGGTGCCGTCCTTCATCACGGCCAGGATCTTCTTCTGGTCGCGCAGGATCGCGAGGTTGCTCAGCGGATCGCCGTCGACCAGCAGGATGTCGGCGAGATAGCCGTCCTTGATCTGCCCCAGCTCGCCGCCCTGCATCATGATCTCGGCCCCGAGCTTGGTCGTCGAGACGATCGCCTCCATGGGCGTCATTCCGAGATGCTTGACGAAGTGTTCGAGATCGCGGGCATTGTCGCAATGCGGCGTGAAGGCGAAGCCGTAGTCGCCGCCCGGCAGCACCCGGATGCCGCGCTTGTGCATCTTCTTCAGCGATTCGACGGCGGCGGCGATCTCGATCTCGTAGCCCATCTCGATCGCCTTCTTGCGATCGATGCCCCAGGGCGCCGCATGGTCCATCATGGCGAACAGGATGCCGATGCCGGGCGCCACGAAGATCTTGTCCTTGCGGGCCTCCAGCAGATCGAGCGCTTCCTCGTCGGTGAAGCTCGCGTGATAGACGATCTCGATGCCGTGGCGCATTGCCTGCTTGATCGATTCGCAGGACCGGGCATGGCACGACACCCGCTTGCCGCGTTTCCTGGTCTCGGCGACGGCGATGGCGACTTCCTCGTCGCTCATCCAGGTCGTCTCGGCCGGCGCATTGGCGGCGAAGTTGTCGCCCGACAGGTTGAGCTTGATGGTGTCGACGCCGTACTTCAGGAACATGCGCACGGCCTTGCGCATCTCCTCGGGTCCGCTGACCACGACACCGAAACTGAACTCGGGATACGGCAGATGCGGCGGCATCTCGTCGCCCAGCGCACCCGCCACGGTGATCTCCTGGCTGGCCGCGAGGTAGCGCGGGCCGGGAATGAGACCAGAATTGATGGCGTTGCGCGTCACCACGTCGAGCCGCGGCTTGGCGCAGGCCGCACCGACGCAGGAGGTGAAGCCCGCCTCGAGATAGCGCCGGGCCACGTCGGCCGACCACAGCACGTGCTCCTCCAGCGGCATGCGCTGAATGCCGTCGAGGGTCGCCGCGTCGTTCCAGGAAAAGTGCGTGTGCGCCTCGACCATGCCCGGCATCAGCGTGGCGCCGGCGCCGTCGATGACCGTGGCGCCCACGGTCGGGATCGAGCGGCTGCCGCGGCCGACGCGCAGGATGCGGTTGCCTTGGACCAGCACATCGCCGGCAAAGGGCGGAGCGCCCGAGCCGTCGATGATACGCACGTTGGTGAAGAGCATGTTTGCCATGACTGCCTCCTTCACGGGCCCCTTCTCACAAACGACGGGAATAGAAGCGCCGCAGCGCGTCGTTGCACTCGCCGGGTTTCTCGATGGTCGTCCAATGGCCGCAGCGCGGCAGGATCTCCACGCGGGCACCGCTGATGCGCTCGCCGATCAGACGAACGGCCTGCGGCGGCGCCACGGCATCCTCGTCGCCCGTCACCATCAGCGTCGGACAGGCGATCTGCGCCGGGTCCGCCGGCTGAGCCGAAGCCAACGCCTCGCAGGAGCGGGCATAGCCATCGGGGCACTGGCGCATCAGCGATTCGCGCACCATGGCGACCGCGATGGGCTGGCGCGCGCGGGTGTCGCTGGAGGTGGCGGACTGCACGATCGCATCGGCGATCGCCTGCATGCCGGGCTCGCCTTCGCTGCGCGCCTTCTCGCCGCGCGCCTTGAGGCCGGGGCGCGCTGCGTCGGGCGGCGACAGCAAGGGCCCGAACAGCGCCAGACTGCGCACGAGCTGCGGCGCCACATTGGCGAGATGGAAGGCCACGATGGTGCCCATCGAATGAGCGACGACATGCGCGCGCTCGACATTCAGCGCCGAGCAGACCCGCAACATCGCCTGCACGAAGCGATCGATCGTCAACGGCCCCTCGACGCGCGCCGAGCGGCCCGAGCCGGGCAGGTCCGGGCGCACCGTGCGATTGCGCATCAAGGTCGGCATCAGCGGCACCCAGACGTTGGACGTACCGCCCAGGCCATGGATCAGCAGCACGTCGTCGCCCGATCCGTCGGTCTCGACGGCGATGCGCTCGACGAACTGCGTGGTCATCTCACGCCACCGACAGGCGCCGGGCGCCCTGGCCGGCCAGCTCCGGCTCCTTGTGGAACCGGCCGTCCTTCATCACCGCCAGCAACCGCCTGGGATCCTGCAGCACGCTGATGTCGGCCACCGGATCGCCGTCGACCAGCACGAGGTCGGCGAGATACCCTTCCTTGATCTGGCCCAGCTCGCGGCCGCGCATCATGATCTCGCCGCCGAGGCGCGTGGCCGCGACCAGCGCCTCCATGGGCGTCATCCCGAGATACTTCACGAAGTATTCGAGATCCTTGGCGTTGGTGCCATGCTTGATCCAGGCGAAGCCGTAGTCACCGCCCGGCAGGATGCGGATGCCGCGACGATGGATCTTCTTCAGGGTCTCGCAGGCGATCTCGAGCTCGCGGTGATAGCCCATGCCCTTGGCAATCTCGGGCGTGATGCCCCACTCGGCCGCGTTGTAGGACGTGTTGATCAGCCAGGCGATGCCGGGCGCCACGAAATGACGGTCCTTGGCCGCCTCCAGCAGGTCGAGCGCTTCCTCATCGGCGAAGCTCGCATGGAAGATGATCTCTATGCCGTGACGCACGCACTGCTTGACCGATTCGGCAGAACGAGCGTGGGCGGCGACCCGCTTGCCGCGGCGGTGCGCCTCCTTCACCGCCATGGCGATCTCGGCGTCGGACATCGGCGTGAACTCGGCGGGGATGCCGGCGATGTACTCGCCCGACAGGTTGAGCTTGATGGTGTCCACGCCGTACTTCAGGAACATGCGCACGGTACGGCGCATGTCCTCCGGCCCGTTGACGATGGTGCCGAAGCTGAACTCGGGGAAAGGCAGATGCGGCAGGGTCTCGTCACCGAGCCCGCCCGGCACCGTGATCTCCTGGCTGGCCGCGAGATAGCGCGGGCCCGGAATCAGGCCGTCGTTGATGGCATTGCGGATGACCACGTCGAGCCGCGGCTTGGCGCAGGCGGCTCCGACACAGGACGTGAAGCCCATGTCGAGATAGCGCCTGGCGATGTGCGCGCACCACAGGATGTGCTCCTCGGTTGGCATGCGCTGGATCTCGCCGAGACCGGGCTGGTCGTTCCACGAGAAGTGCGTGTGGGCCTCAACCATGCCGGGCATCAGGGTCGCTCCGGCGCCATCCACCACCGTCGGGCCCGTCGCCGCAACCGCCCGCGCGCCGCGCCCCAGCCGCGCGATGCGATTGCCCTGCACCATGACCTCGCCCGCGTAAGGGGCGCTGCCGGAACCGTCGAGAATGCGCACATTCGTGAACAGCACATTGGCCATGGCGGCGGGACCTACTGGACGGGGTTGCTGAGCGTGCCGATACCTTCGATGTGGATGCGCACGCGATCGCCGCGACGCAGGAACTTGGGAGGATCGAAACCGATACCGACACCCGCGGGCGTGCCGGTGGCGATGACGTCGCCGGGATAGAGCGTGATCCCGGCCGAAATGGTCGAAATGAGCGTCGGGATGTCGAAGATCAGGTCCTCGGTCGAAGCATCCTGGCGCAGCTCGTCGTTGACCCAGCAGCGCACGCGGGTGTGGGCGCCGTCGAGCTCGTTGGTGCAGGCGAGCCACGGGCCCATGGGGGCGAAGGTGTCGAGCGACTTGCCCAGAAGCCACTGCTGATGGCGACGCTGCAGGTCGCGCGCCGTCACGTCATTGACGATGGTGTAGCCCCAGACATGGTCCATGGCGCGCGACGACGGGATGTTGGTCCCGGTCTTGCCGATGACGACCGCGAGCTCGGCCTCGTAGTCGATCGATGTCGAGAGGCCGTTGGGAATACGGATCTCGGCCTCGGGTGCGATCACGCTTTCCGGCACCTTGGAGAAGATCACCGGAAAATCCGGCACGGCCTGCTGCGCCGGGCGCGGGCCGCCGACGCCGCTTGCGGCGAACTCGCTGGCGTGGGCACGATAGTTGAGGCCGACACAGAAGATGTTGCGCCGCGGCACCGGAATCGGCGCATCGAGCTTGACGGCCGACAACGGTAATGCCGCGCCGGAAGGCTTCGGAACCGGCGCGCCTTCGGCCATCATCTCGACGAGCGCCAGCGCGCCCACGGCGTGGCCGCGATCTCCCAGCACAAGAGGCGTCACATCGCGTTCGTCGGCGCTCACGCGTCCGACATGCCGACGTCCCGCCCACCAGAAGGTGGCGATCTTCAACGTTTCCTTCCAACCGGTTCGGCGATGGCCAAGAGCCGGCACTGTTGCTATTTGGTGAAGCCCGCGCGCATCGACAGGAGAACGCATGAGACGCGCGTCTCACGGATTGTGCAAAGGCTAGGACCAGGGTTGCATCGTGTCAAGGAAAGCTGCCCCGGCGCCAACGCACAGCATGACCTTGCCGCCGGAAAACGACGTCAAGGCCCTCACCCAGCGCCGGCTCCTGGCCGCAGCCATGCAGCTCGTGCGCCGCGGCCGTACGCCTTCGGTCGCCGAGGTGGCGCTGACCGCCGGCGTGTCGCGGGCGACCGCCTATCGCTACTTCCCCAACCGCAGCACGGTGATCGCCGCCGTCGTCGCCGAGAGCCTCGGCCCGGTGCGCGGCTACGAGCCCAACGCACGCGACGGCGGGCAGCGCGTGCGCGAGCTCTTCAAGCAGACCTTCCCGCGCTTCAAGGAGTTCGAGCCGCACATGCGAGCCGCTCTCCAGCTCTCGCTGGAGCACGAATCGCTGGAGCGCGTCGGCTTGCTCGAGGAGCCGCGCTACCGGCGCGGCTTTCGCCGCGGCCTGCTGGAAAGGGCTGCAGGGCCGCTGCGCCGGCAGCTCGGACGCCGCCGCTACGACCGCCTCATGAAGGCCCTGTCGATCGTCTACGGCATCGAGCCCTATGTCGTACTCAAGGACATCTGGGGATCGGGCGATCGCGAGGTCGAGGAGATCGCCGGCTGGATCGTCGATGCCATGGTCGACGCTGCACTGCGCGAAGCAGCGGCCGCATCGGGAAGAAAGTGACTAGAAGCCGTAGCTGCCGAGCCCCGGATGGTCGTCCGGCCGGCGGCCGAGCGGCCAGTGGTACTTGCGGTCGGCCTCGGCAATGGGGTGCTCGTTGATGCTGGCGATGCGCCGTTGCATCAGGCCCTCGGCATCGAACTCCCAGTTCTCGTTGCCGTAGGCGCGGAACCAGAAGCCGTTGTCGTCGTGGTACTCGTAGGCGAAGCGCACGGCGATGCGGTTGCCGGCGCAGGCCCACAGTTCCTTTATCAGGCGATAATCGAGCTCGCGCGCCCATTTGCGGCACAGGAAGGCCTCGATCTCGGCCCGGCCGTTGATGAACTCGGCTCGATTGCGCCACTTGCTGTCGGGCGTGTAGGCCAGCGCCACGCGCGCCGGGTCGCGGCTGTTCCAGGCGTCCTCGGCCAGTCGCACCTTCTGCGTGGCGGTCTGCTCGGTGAAGGGAGGCAAGGGCGGCCGGGTCACGGTCTCGGCCATTCAGCTGCTCCCCTTTTCAGCCAGCGCACGCTCGATGCAGTCGATCATGACGCGTCCTTCGAATGGCTTCGCCAGGAATCCGAACGCGCCATCGGCTTCGGCCTGCTGGCGGAGCTGATCGCGAGGAAAGGCCGTGATCAGGATGACGGGAATACGACTGCCGTTGCTGGTGAGGTGGCGCTGGAGGTCGAGACCGCTCATGCCGGGCATCTGCACGTCGGTGATCAGACAGGCCGCCTCCCGGCAGGCCGGCGAGGCCAAGAACTCCTCGGCGGAAGCGAACGTAGCGACGCCGAGGTCGAGCGACGCCAGCAGGTTGCTGAGGGCATCGCGCACGGCCTCATCGTCATCGACGACGGCGACGGTAAGCGGGTTGGAACTGGACATGCCCCGAAAATGCTATTTCAGGACGACGCGCGAAAGCTATACGAACGTTTGCCGCCTCACTGCGATTTGTGCAGCCCCAGAAGCTCGGCCATGCGCACAAGGTCTGCAAGCGAGCCCGCTTCCATCTTGCGCATGGCCTGCCCGCGATAGAGCTTCACCGTGATCTCACTGAGCCCCAGCTCGTGCGCGACCTGCTTGTTCATCAGGCCGCGAGTCACCAGGGTCATGACCTCGCGTTCGCGCGGCGACAGCCGGGCGTAGCTCTCGCGCACGCCGGACGTGGCCTGTTGGCTGCTGCGGCGCGTGCGATCGGCCTCGATGGCGCGGGTCACGGCGTCGAGCATGTCCTGGTCACGGAACGGCTTGGTGAGGAAGTCGACGGCGCCGGCCTTCATGGCGCGAACCGACATCGGGATGTCGCCGTGGCCGGTCATGAAAACGATCGGGATATCGGCGTTCGTGCTCGCCAGCTTGTTCTGGAAATCGAGCCCGCTCATGCCGGGCAGGCGGACGTCGAGCACCAGGCATCCCGGCGCATCCGGGGACGTGTCCTGCAGGAACTCCGCCGCGGAGCCGAACAGCTTCACCTCATGGCCGACCGAGCGGAAAAGATTGCCCAATGCGCTCCTCATGTCCTCGTCGTCATCGATCACGAAGACGATGGGCAGCGGTGCCGATGGCACCGGAGTCGTGGTGCGGCTCATGCGATGCGCTCCTCTGCGATACGCAGGCTAACATGGAAACCGGCGCCCCCCTCCGGCCGGGTAGTGGCCCAGCTCCGGCCGCCATTGGCCTCGACGATCGAGCGGCTGATCGACAGGCCCATGCCCATTCCGTCCCGGCGGGTGGTGAAGAAGGCCTCGAAGAGGCGGCCGAGGTTGGCGGGATCAATGCCGGGACCGGCGTCGCTCACCGTCAGCACGACGGACTGCGGTTCGTCGGCCAGCCGGCCGACCTCGACGGTGAGGCTGCGCGGCCTGCCGCTCACGCCGTCCATCGCCTGGATGCCGTTCATCAGCAGGTTCATAACGACCTGCTGCAGCTGTACGCGATCGCCACGCACGGGCGGCAGATCCTCCCTCGCATTCATGCCAAGCGTGGCGCGATGGCTCTGAAGCTCGCGGCCGATCAGCAGCGCAACGTCGTTCACGACGTCGGGCAAGGAGACCGGCGCATAGAACGGATCGCTCTTGCGCGACAGCGCGCGCAGCCGGCTCACCACCTCGCTGGCGCGCTGACCGTTCTTGATCATGTGCTCGACGGAGTTCCGCGCCTGGCCGATGTCGGGAACGGCTCGTCCGAGCCAGCGCAGGCAAGCCTCGCCGTTGGTAACGACGGCGGCCAGCGGCTGGTTGACCTCGTGGGCGATCGAGGCGGTGAGCTCACCCAGCGTGGCGACGCGCGCGACATGGGCGAGGTCGCTCTGGGCGCGAATCAGCCCGTCCTGGACCTGACGCTGCTCAGTGATGTCGTTGTTTGTCTCGAGGATGGCGACGGGGCGGCCGCGGCCGTCGCACTGCAGGGCCCAACGGCTCGCCACGGTCAGGATCCGGCCGTCGCGGGCAGTGTGCACCAGCTCGCCTTCCCAGCGCCCGGTACGCCGCAACTCCGACATGATGTCGTCGAAGGGCGCGGGGAACATGGTGTTCAGCAGCTTGGCGGTCTTGCGGCCGATCGCCTGCTCGGGCCGCCAGCCGTAGAGCTCGGTCGCCGCGCGGTTCCAGTAGGTGATGACGTCGTCCTGGTTGCGCACGAAGATCGTGTCGTGCGTGAGATCGAGCAGGCTCGCATGTTCGCGCAGCGCCTCGATCGTGCCCTGATGACGCGCCGCCAGGACGCCGGTGATGGTGATGGCAGCCAGGCTGATCAGACAGCGCAGGGCCGGGCCGCTCGCCGGATCGCGATCGTGGGTGATGACGTAGCTCAGCACCGTCAGGACAGCGCAGCCGCCGGCGACGATCAGAATCCCCTTCTGTCCGGCGAAGTCCATCGCCAGCAGGACGACGCTCACGTAGAGCACAGCGACGGCGATATCGAGAGGCGTGATCGTATCGACGACGAAAATCGCCACGGCGACGACCGCGGCCAGCAACGGCAACACGAGCGATGGGCGAACCGGAGCGGACGAATGGTGCAGCATATGGAGAAGGTCCCCGTGTTCACGCGCGCACTTTTGCAACTGGCGCGCAACGCTCGTAAGGCAATACCCGCGTTCGGTCTTTCATACTTAAGTATAAGCGCACGTGCCGCTTGTATGAATGGGAAGATAGCGCGCAAAGGCCCTTATTGGCGTGGTCCGATTTCAAGGCAGGGGAGCAGGGGCGTCATGGGTCTGGTCCGATTTGCGCTGCGCTTTCCTTATACATTCTACGTCGCCGCAGCGCTGATTCTCTTCCTGGGCGGCATCGCCGCCTGGACGATGCGTACCGACATCTTCCCCGAGATCAGGATCCCGGTGGTTACGGTGATCTGGAGCTACACCGGACTCGACACGCCGGAGATGGAGCAGCGCGTCACCACCTACAGCCAGTACGCCATCTCGGCCAACGTGAGCGGCATCAAGAACATCGAGGCCCAGACCATGGCGGGCCTGTCGGTGCAGAAGATCTACTTCCAGCCGGACGTCAATCTCGACCTCGCGATCTCCCAGATCGTGGCGGGGACCAATTCCATCCGGGCCCTGATGCCGCCCGGCATCCAGCCGCCCGTCGTCGTGCAGTTCAACGCCTCGAGCGTGCCGGTGCTGCAGATCAGCCTCTCCTCCGACACGCTGAACGAGCAGCAGCTCTACGATTACGGCATCTACCGTGTGCGCCAGCAGCTTGCTCCGATTGCCGGCATCACCCTGCCGACGCCGGCCGGCGGCAAGTACCGCCAGATCATGGTCGACATCGATCCCGCCAAGCTGGTGGCCAAGGGCCTGACACCGCTGGACGTTGTGAATGCCGTCAACACCCAGAACCTTACCGTGCCTTCGGGCACCGCCAAGATCGGCGACCGGCAATATGTCGTGCACACGAACGCGACGCCCCCGTCGATCGATGCGCTGAACGACATCCCGATCAAGGTGGTGAACGGCGCCACGGTATTCGTGAAGGATGTCGGCCAGGTGCATGACGGCTGGCTTGTTCAGCAGAATGTCGTGCGTCAGGACGGCAAGCGCTCGATCCTGCTCAGCATCATCAAGAACGGCAACGCCTCGACGCTGCAGGTCGTCAACGCCGTGAAGGACGCCGTGCAGACGATCCGCAAGGCCGCGCCGCCGGGCCTCGAGATCAACGAGCTGTTCGACCAGTCGGTGTTCGTCAAGCAGGCGCTTGTGGGCGTGTTGCGCGAGGGCGCGATCGCGGCCGCACTCACCGCGCTCATGATCCTGCTGTTCCTGGGCTCGTGGCGATCGACGCTGGTCGTGATGATTTCCATTCCGCTGTCGATCCTGTCGTCGCTGGTCGCGCTCTACTTTCTCGGCGAGACAATCAACACCCTGACGCTCGGCGGCCTGGCGCTCGCGGTCGGCATCCTGGTCGACGATTCCACGGTGACGATCGAGAACACGCATCGCCTGCTCACCGAGGAGCACCAGCCGCTGCCGCTGGCGACGCTGCACGGCGCCGCCGGCATCGCCATCCCCACCCTCGTCTCGACGCTCGCCATCAGCTCGGTGTTCACGTCCGTCGTGTTCCTCGACGGTCCCGCCAAGTATCTTTTCACGCCGCTGGGACTGGCCGTGGTGTTCGCGATGCTCGCCTCCTACGCGCTTTCGCGGACGCTGACGCCGATCACAATCGGGCTGCTGACCAAGAGCGAAAGCCAGGCGCCCCCGACGAGCCGCCTCGGGCGCCTGTTCAGCGCCACGCATCACGCCTTCGAACACCGCTTCGAGGCCATGCGCCAACGGTACGTCGAGATGCTGAAGGTGCTGCTCGACAACCGGTTCGTGGTCCCGTCCATCGCCGTCCTGGTGATCGCGAGCGGCGCGGTGCTGTTCACTCTGGTCGGGCGCGACTTCTTTCCGGTGATCGACGGCGGCCGCATACAGCTCCATGTCCGTGCGCCGGCCGGCACGCGCATCGAGGCCACCGAACGGATGTTCCAGGCGATCGAAGACAAGATCCGCGAGCTCATACCCGAGCAGGATCGGGAGTTGATCGTCGACAACATCGGCCTGCCGGCCCGGCCCTACAATCTCGCCTTCACCGACGGCTCGACGATCGGCGTCAACGATGGCGTCATCCTGGTCGCCCTGAAGGACGGGCATGCACCGACCGAGGGCTACGTGCGAAAGCTCAGGCGCGAGCTGCCGGGCGCCTTTCCGCAAGCCGTCTTCTACTTCCAGGCCGCCGACATGGTGACCCAGATCCTGAATTTCGGTCTGCCCGCCCAGATCGATGTGCGCACCGTCGGCTACGACCGCGCCAACAACCTCAAGGTCGCCCACGAACTCAGGCGGCGCATGGCGGCCATACCGGGCCTCGTCGACGCCCATCTGCAGCAGGAGGTCGACGCGCCGTCCTTCTTCGCCGAGGTCGACCGCACGCGTGCCGCCCAGCTCGGGCTGAATGCCAACACCATCGCCAACAACATCAATGTGAGCTTGAGCTCCTCGGAGCAGGTCACGCCGAACTTCTGGACGGATCCGACCAGTGGCATCCCCTACTACATCGCCGTCCAGACGCCCGAGCGTCAGGTCGCCTCGCTGAACGATCTCGGCAACACGCCGGTGTCGACGGCAATCGCCACCGACACCAACGTGCCGGGCGTCCCTGTGCCGGGCCTGCTCAGCAATGTGTCGACGATCCGGCGCGACAGCCTGCCGACCAACAGCAACCAGGCCAACATCCAGCCGGTCTACGAGGTCTATGCCAGCGTACAGGGCCGCGATCTCGGCCGGGTTTCGCACGAGATCAACGCGATCGTCGCCGACCTGCAGAAGACGCTGACACCCGGCAATACCATCCAGGTGGTCGGCCAGATCGAAAGCATGGACGATTCCTTTGCCAATCTCGGCATCGGCCTCGTGTTCGCGGCGGTGCTGGTCTACCTGCTGATGGTCGTCAACTACCAGAACTTCGGCGATCCACTTGTCGTGCTGCTTGCCCTGCCGGCGACGTTCTGCGGCATCCTCACCATGCTGTTCGCCACCGGCACGTCGCTCAGCGTGCCCTCGCTGATGGGCGCGATCATGGCGATCGGCGTCGCTTCGGCGAACTCCATCCTGCTCGTGACCTTCGCGCGCGAGCAGACTCAGGCAGGCATGAGCGTGCGTGAGGCGGCGATCGCCGCCGGCCACACCCGTATCCGGCCGGTGCTGATGACCGCGGCAGCGATGATCGTCGGCATGGTGCCGATGGCCATCGGCGCCGCCGGCGAGGAGCAAAACGCGGCGCTGGCGCGCGCCGTCATCGGCGGTCTGTTGTTTGCCACGCCGACGACCCTGCTGATCGTGCCGTGGCTGTTCGACAAGTTGCGCGCCGGCAGCGGCCGGTTGAGCGGCGCCGTGTTCGAGGAGGTCCCATGAGGTACCGGAGTTTATTGCTGGGCACGGCCATCGCCGCGCTGGTCGGGGGAACGTTCGCCTTCGGGGGATGGCAACTCTACGCCCGTGAGGAGGCGGCATCGGCGAATGCCGAATTCCGGCGGAACTTCGTACCCGTGGTACGTGTGGCCACGGTGACGCCGACGAGCGGCGCGCTGATCGTCAGCCTTCCGGCCACGACCTCGGCCTTCGCCGCGGCCAATATCCTCGCCCGAGCCAGCGGCTACATCGCCACGCGCTCGGTCGACATCGGCGATCGCGTCAAGGCAGGCGACCAGCTCGCCACCATCGTGGCGCCCGAACTCGACCACCAGATCTCGCAGGCCGAAGCGACGCTGTCCCAGCTCGAGGCCGCCGCCAAGCAGGCACGCGCCAACCAGAAGCTCGCCAGCGTCACCTGGCGGCGCGACGAGCCGCTGGTCAAGGAAGGCTGGGTGCCCAAGCAGCAAGGCACGGTCGATGTCCAGACACTGCGCGCCAACGACGCCGCCGTGAGCGTCGCCGAGGCCAACGTGATGGCCCAGCAGGCAGCATTGCAGGTGCTCCGGCAGCAGAAGGCCTACCAGAGCGTGGTGGCGCCGTTCGACGGCGTCATCACCCAGCGCAACATCGATATCGGCAGCCTGGTGCAGGCCGACGCCGTCAACGGCACCTTCATGTTCACCATCCTGCAAAGCAACGTCATCCGCACGCAGGTCTACGTGCCGCAGGATGCGGCGGTCGGCGTGACGCCCGGCATCGACGCGGTGATCCGCGTGCCCGAGCTGCCCGACCATCCCTTCCCCGGCAAGGTGACGCGCATCGCCGACGCCCTGCAGCCCGGCACACGCACGCTTCTGGTCGAGATCGACATTCCCAACCCCGACGGTGCGCTGTCGCCGGGAATCTACGCCACCGCCGAACTCCACATCCCCCGCAGGACGCCGAGCCTTTCGGTTCCGGCGGGGGCCATCATCTTCAACAAGGACGGCGTGCAGGTTGCCGTCGTCGACAATGGCGTGGCGCGCCTGCGCAAGATCTCGATCGCCCGCGATCGCGGGGCCGAGGTCGAGGTGCGCGACGGCATCAAGGCCGGTGACCGCGTGATCCTCAATCCCGCCGTCGAGCTCGCCGACGGCGACCGGGTCGAGATCCGCACATGACCTTCGCTTCAATCTTCTCCTCCAGACGTGAACCTCCCCCCGTGGTTCACGTCTGCGCGCCGGGCGGTGG
>JAEZIF010000038.1 GCA_023416135.1 Pseudomonadota bacterium | reverse complement strand
GGACGTAGCCGTCCCAGCGCCACACGCCGCCGTCGCGCGTCACGAGCTGCTGGCCGGGCTTGAGGTCGGCCTGCAGGGCCGCGCCCGTCGCCTCGTCGGCAACCACGCCGATGAAGGCGAGACGACGTTCCAGCTCCGGCAGCGCCTTCACATGCGCGCCGAGCGGCGTCGCGCCTTCCGGCAGCATCGGCGCATCGGCGATCGGACCGAGCGGTAGCCAGTGGATCGGCGCGCCGCGATCGGACGAGGCTTCCAGCTCCTCGCCGAACGCCGCACCCAGGGCCTTCTCGAAGCCCGGATCGACAGTCAGCGCATCGAGCAGCGGCGGCCACAGCGAATCGGCCGACGACTTCAGCGCGGCGGCGACGCCCGCTTCCTCGGCGCGCAGCTTGGTCAGCCGCGCATCGATCTTGCCCCGCGTCTCGCTGGCCGCGGCGTGGCTCGTCTCCGCGGCCTGGCGCTCGGCGGCGCGGGCACGTTCCATCTCGAGGCGCTCGGCCTCCGCCTGGGCAACGGCGGCACGCGCCGCGTCGGACTCGTAGCGCTCGGCCTCGCGGGCGGCGTCGATCGACTCCTGCCCCTTGCGTCGCGCCTCCTCGAAGGCGTCGCGCGCCTCGTCGAGAGCGGCTTCGACCTCCGGCAGCGCCGGCAGGTTCGAAAGCACGGCCTCGACCTGCTGCTGCTGCGCCATGACCTCGTCGCGCCGCGCCGCCAGCCGGCGCAGGCGCTCGCGCAGCTCGACGACCTCGCGGCTCACGCTCTCGCGCAGCGCCTCGTCGTCGGCGATCTGGCGGGTCAGCCGATCGTGCTCGGTCTCGGCGGCAGCGGTCTCACCCTGCACCGTGGCGCGGGTTGCGGCCGCTTCGGCAGCGCGATCGTCCTCACCCACCCGCTCCTGCTCCAGCCGCTCGCGCTGTCCGTCGAGATCGGCGATGGCGGTCTCGGCATCGGACTTACGGCCGCGCTCGCGCTCGAGGTCGGTCTCGGTCTGGGCGAGCCGCGTGCCCGCTTCCTGCTGCGCCTGGGCGACGCGCTCGGCTTCGGCCGTCAACGCATCGTGCGCCACCCGCAGCCGCTGCAGGGCAGCCGCCGCCACGGCCTCGTCGTTGCGCAACGGCGGCAGCGCCGTCGCCGCTTCGGCCTGCGCCGTGGTGGCAAGGCCGACCAGGCGCGTCAGATCGGCGACCTGGGCCTCGGCCTCCTTCAGCCGCTCACCGGCCTCGGCGAGCTCGCGCTCGGCGGCCGCGAGCTTCAGCGCCAGCACGGACGCTTCGGCGCGCCGGATATGGTCGGACAGGTTGCGGTAGCGGCTGGCCTGCCGCGCCTGGCGCTTGAGGCCCTTGTGCTGCTCTTCCAATGCCACCAGCACGTCCTGCACGCGCGCCAGGTTGGCCTCGGCGGCGCGCAGGCGCAGTTCGGCCTCGTGGCGGCGGGCATAGAGCCCGGTGATGCCGGCCGCCTCGTCTATGATCATGCGCCGGTCGGCCGGCTTGGCGTTGATCAGCGTGCCGACGCGGCCCTGGCTGACCAGCGCCGTCGAGCGCGAGCCGGTCGCCGCGTCGGCGAACAGCGTCTGCACGTCACGGGCGCGAATGTCGCGGCCGTTCACCGAATAGGCCGAGCCGTGGCCGCGCTCGATGCGGCGCACGACGTCGAGCTGGTCGGCGTCGTTCACCATGGCCGGCGCGGTGCGCGTCTTGTTGTCGAGCGAAAGCGTCACTTCGGCGATGTTGCGCGCCGGCCGCGTGCCGGTGCCGGCGAAGATCACGTCCTCCATCTCGCTGCCGCGCATCTGCTTGGCGGAGGTCTCGCCCATCACCCATTTCATCGCTTCGACGAGGTTGGACTTGCCGCAACCGTTGGGGCCGACGATGCCGGTCATGCCGGGCTCGATGGTGAGCTCCGTCGGATCGACGAAGGACTTGAAACCGGAGAGCCGGAGTTTGTCGAACTGCACCATCTACCCCACGCTGGCTGTTACTACTTGGCGAGTTTGGCGAACGCCGCGTCGAGTTCCTCGACCGAACGCGCGCCTTTATAGAGAGTCCCGTCGATGAACAACGACGGCGTCGAGCTGACCCCGAGCGTCTCGCCACCGCGATAGTCGGCGATCACCTCGTTGGCCTTGGCCTCGTTGGCGAGGCATGCCTTGATCTCGTTCTCCCCCAGGCCGGCGATGCGCAGCGGCTTGGCGAGCTCGGCAATCGGGTCCTGCGACGTCGCCCACTGCGGCTGGCCGCGAAAGATCAGGTCGATCACGCCGAAATAGCGGTCTTTGCCGGCGCACTCGGCGATCTGGGCGGCCTTGGCCGCCACCTGATCGAGCGGGAAGTCGCGGTAGATCAGCTTCACCTTGCCGGTATCGATCCACTTCTTCTTGATCTCCGGCAGGATCTGGGTGTGGAAATGCGCACAGTGCGGGCAAGTGAACGAGGCATACTCGATCAGGGTGATCGGCGCCTTGGGGTCGCCCAGCACATGGTCCGTCGGCAAAACGGCGAGCAGCGCAGTCTTGTCCGGGGCGGCAGCGACCGCGACCGGCGTCGGGCCTGCGGCAGGCGGCCGAGTGCCGAAATAGACGCCAGCAGCGATCGCGGCCACCGCCACGACGCCGCCGGCGACGATCAACATATTCCGCATACCGTCTCTTCCTCTCCACTACATCTTGGGAACCACGCCTGTGGGGAGTCAAACTATTACCGCCCCACCTGACGCAAAATCGCGGCAATGGCGTCAGCGCCGCCAGGGTTAAAGTAGTTCTGATCGTTGATGAACAAGGTGGGCGTCTGCCGCACCCCGAGCGCCTGGCCGGACTGGACGTCGGCCAGCACCTTGTCCAGGGCCTTGTCGTCGGCGAAGCAGGCCTGGGCCTGGTCCTCGCTCAGGCCGTCCTTCGCCAGCACCTTCACGATCTCGACCAGGGGATCTGCGCCCGTCAGCCATTCGACCTGGCTGCGGAACAGCCGGTCGACCCGCTCATAGAACTTGTCGGGCCCGGCGCATTCGGCGAGCTGGCTTGCCCGCGTGGCGACCATGTCCATCGGGAAGTGGCGATGGATCAGCCTGAGCTTGCCGGGCTCGATCCACTCCTTGCGCAGGGTCGGCATCACGGCGATGTAAAACTGCGCACAGAACGGACAGGTGAACGAGGCGTAGTCGACCAGGGTGTTGGGCGCGTCGCGCCGGCCGAGGACATGGTCACCGTCCAGCGGCTCCAGCAGCTTGAGGTCCTGGGCGCGGACCTCGCGCACCACGAAGGCGCCTGCCAGCGCGCCCAGCATCGCCTTCCGCCGGCCCAGGCCGATTTGCGCCCCCAGTCGCGCCAGCGCGGCACGCAGCTCGGGATCCTTCACACTGACAGCACGCTCGGTCATCTCGGCCACTCTCCTGGCGTCGGGCGCCGGTCGCGGCGGGGTTGCCGCCGGCGCGGAAATCGCGCCCTGCACCAGACGGATATCGTCGATCATCTTGTGTCCGAAGTAGGCATTCACGCGCTCCACGACCTGGCCAGCCATGTGCTGGACTTCCAGCGCGGCGGGGCCGGGGACGCGCAGGCGCAACAGCTTGCCGGCCCCATTACTGGAACGCTTCCCACGGTTGGGGGTCAGGGCCTCGGGCCGGGTGATCCGCGCGAGATCGAGCCCGACGATCGCCGACCACTCCGCGCGCAGGCGGGCGATCGAAGCGCCGCGACCCTTGGCCAGGCCGGACGCGAGCCGCTGGGCCAGACCGCCGACGGCGCGGAAGCCGTTTTCCCGCATGGACCCTTTCAAACTCCGTTCCGTATGGTAGGGCACGCTACCCCGCATGACCACGACCCACGCCTCACGTTTGCTTGCTTGGTACGATCGTCATCGTCGCACCCTGCCGTGGCGCGCGCCGGCCGGAAGGCGCGCCGATCCCTACGCCGTGTGGCTGTCGGAGATCATGCTGCAGCAGACCACCGTGGCCACGGTCGGCGACTACTTCCGCCGCTTCCTCGAGCGCTGGCCGACCGTCGAGGCGCTGGCCGGAGCGCCGGTCGATGACGTGCTCTCGGGCTGGGCCGGCCTGGGTTACTACGCCCGCGCCCGCAACCTGCATGCCTGCGCCCGCACGGTGGCCGACGCACACAAGGGTCGTTTCCCGCAGGATGAAAAGGAACTGCTGGCCCTGCCCGGCATCGGCGCCTACACGGCGGCTGCAATCCGCGCCATCGCCTTCGACCAGCCGGCCTCGGCGGTCGACGGCAATGTCGAGCGCGTGATTGCCCGCCTGTTCGCCATCGAGACGCCCCTGCCCGACGCCAAGATCGAGATCAAGACACGCGCCGCCCGCCTGGTGCCGGTCGAACGCGCCGGCGACTACGCCCAGGCGATGATGGATCTCGGCGCCACGGTGTGCACGCCGCGCAATCCGCGCTGCGTCATCTGCCCGCTGATGGCGAACTGCAAAGCGAGAAAGCTCGGCCTGGCCGAGGAGCTGCCGCGGCGCGCACCCAGGCGCGAGAAGCCGACGCGCCGCGGCCTGGCCTTCGTGCTGGCGCGCAGGGACGGCGCCATCCTGCTGCGCAAGCGGCCGGCCAAGGGACTGCTGGGCGGCATGGACGAGGTGCCGTCGAGCCCGTGGCGCGAGGGCAGGCTCTCGACCGACAAGGCGATGAGCGACGCGCCGGTGCCGGCGCGCTGGCAGATCCTCGACGGGCTGGTGCGCCATACCTTCACGCATTTCCATCTCGAGCTCACCGTCGCACGCGCCATCGCGACCACCGGCGGGCTCGCCAGGCTGGCGCCCGGCACGAGCTGGTGCACGGTCGACCGCATGACCGAACGGGCCCTGCCGACGGTGATGCGCAAGGTCATCGCGCACGCAGTGAGGGACTGATCCCTGCAGTATCGGGCGACGAGCGACACCGTACACCCGGCTGACAATGCCGTCAATAACTATAGTAGTTTACAGCACCTGAGTAATTTTCTGATATTTTTTCGCACCGTACGAGCGCAGCAAACCGGTTGCTGTCAGTGACTGCACCAAGCCCGTCGATCCCTGCTCGCAAGCCTCACCTTCGCTCCGTCGGGCACGAGATGCGCCCGTTTCCGAAGCGCGAACCGAAGACGCAGTGCGCCCCCGACCGCCTGAACAAGTGGGTACCGGGGCGATCGCTGCCGCGGGCGCCCTCGGTCTACGCCGACCTTGCCGCTGTCGTCGGCTCGGACAAGCCCGGACGATGGCTCGCCGATCGCAGCCCGGACGGATCCGCCGCCGAGTTCATGGCGCTCACCAAGGCCGATGCCGCCACGCTGGCGGTCCCGGAGACCCCCTCGAGGCGCGGCAATCCGCGCGCCGCCGGACTCCTCGGCGGCGCAACCACCCTCACAGCGCTTTCGCGGCCTACTCGCTCGCCTGGTCGCCACCCTTCCTCGGCCGTGTGGTGCGCGGCTTCCTGCGTCTGGCCCCTGGCACAGGAACGGTGCCCTGATCGCGACGTACACCGAGATCTTCGGAGGACGCCCCCTAGACATGTCGGCCGAGGTATGGATTGGCGGCCGGGCGATGCACTTCCTGGTGGGCGAGGCCTTCGTCGCGCACGAGCCGCTGCCGTCGGTTTCGCCAAGTGAATGTTCCCGAAGCCGACGGCTCGATGCGCTCACACGCAAGTTCATGGGCAAGAGGCCAACCCAGGTTACGCCTCAGGATCAGGTGACGTTCGCGAGCCTGCTAGCCTCTTGAAGCGGCCGGTTAGTCCACTCAGGGTGAGCTGGTCGCCACGCCGGGCAGCACGCGGACCTTGCCGTCCGAAACTTCGAGGATGTGATCTGCCGAGGCCAGTGCCGTGTGGTCGTGGGTCACCACGAGGATGGTCATGCCGAGCCGGCGCAGGCGCTCGATCAGCGCTTCACGCTCTACCGGCGGGATGGCGTTCATGGCCTCGTCCAGAACCAGGATGCGGGGCTTGCCCGCCAAGGCTCTTGCGATGCGCAGGCGCTGGACCTCGGCCGCCGAGAATCCGGCGCCGCCGGCACCCACGATGGTGTGCAGTCCCATGGGAAGGGAACGCAGGAAGGCATCCAGCCCAACCAGTTCGGCGAGTTGCCAGACCTCTTCGATGGCCAGGTGCCGGATGCCGCGAATATTGCTCAGCACCGATCCGGCGAAGGGCCGGCCGTCCTGCGATACCAGGCCGATGACGGCGCTGATCTGATGGCGATCGAGCTTGGCGATGTCTCCGCCGTCCAGGAAGACCGTCCCCTGCGTCGGCGCTTCCAATCCCAGCAGAAGACGGATCAAGGTCGACTTTCCGGCCCCCGACGGACCGACGATGCCGACGAAACTCCCGCCCGGAATGGCGAAGCTCACGTCGCCGAACAGCGGGCGGCCGGCGAACCCAAAAGCCACGCCTCCCGCTGCGAGAGCTCCTGCGCCGGGCGCCAGCGGCGCGCCGCCGGCCGCACGCTCGAGGCCATGTTCGAGAAAGGAGTGTGACAGCTTCGCCAAGGGCAGCAGCTTCGAGCCGTCGGTAATCGCTCCCGCCAAGTCCCGGGCAGCTCCGGTCAATCGTCCCAGGGCCGTGACGAAGGCGAGCGCAGCACCCACGCCGAGGGCATCCGCTGGTCGAGCCGCCGCAATGAAGGCGAAACAGACGGCGAGCGTAATAGGCTCCCACGCCGCAACGATCGCCGGAAAGAGACTGCCGATCGTGGCCGAGCGCGACAGGCGCGACTGGTAGGCGAGGAAGTTCTGCGCCCAATGGACGAAGGCGGAGCGCTCGACACGCATGGCGCGGATGACGGGCACGAGCTGGATCAGGTCGTAAATGAAGGCGAGGACGATCACGTCCATCCGCTCGCCTTCATAGATGGCGGTGAACTGTCGCCAGCCAATAATCGCCGCGGCCACGGCGAGCGCGACGGCCGACGCGAGCGCCACCAGCGCCGCCGGCGCCGAGATCGACAGGAGCACAATCGCCGCGGCGAACGCATAGAGCAGCGCCACGGCACCACGAACGGCGAAACGCAGCAGGCCCTGGCGCAGGCGCGCCAGCGATTCGAGCTGGGTTGCCAGGATCACGGGTGTGGACTTGCGGAACGCATCGGCCGGCAACCGCAAGGCGCGATCCACCAGGGCGGCCTGCAGCGCCACCGTCGACCGCGCCTCGAGTCGCGTCATCGCCGCCCTCTCGGCCATCGTGAAGACGGCCTGGACGAGCAGCGCGGCGGCGAGCACGCCCACCAGCATGCCGACGCGGTCGAGGTCGGCGCGCTCGATCGCCTTGGTCAGCGTCGTCATCATGAGCGGCACCGCGAGCGACAACAGGGCGGCGATCGTCGCGCACGCTGCCAAGGGCACGAGTTCGCCGTGGCCTTTGCCCAGGCCGAACAAAGCCAGCTCCGACCAGGAGATCGCCCGTTCGGACAGGATCGGATGGAAAGCCAGCGCACCGCGCTCGAGCGCGGGCTGGCGGCCGCTCGCGATTGGCCCGGGAGAGGCCGTTCCCTCGGCAAATCCGCCGAGCATTCGTCCGCCGGGAAGCAGCACCACCGGTTCGCGGTCGTCCGCGGCGAAAGCCAGCAGCAAGCTCTCGCCGCGGGGAATGCGCCCGTCGACCAGGGTGACGGGGCGGATGCGCGCGCGGTTGATGGCCGCGAACCGCGACAACAGGCGGTCGTCGGACTCGTCGGCGCCGCGACTGATCATGACGGGCGTGCGCACGCCCAGGCGAACCAGGATGGCCGCGGCGGCGCGCAGCATGGGCGGGTAGTCGAGCTCGCGCGGATTGGCCCGCCGAAACCGGCCGGTCATGAGGGCGCGGAAATCGTCGAGCGTCTGGCGCAAGCGCTCGCCGGACCGATCGTTCACGGTCATGGCCTTGTCGGGGACAGTCACGATGCGCTCCACGCAAAGTCCGCGGACGCAGCGATGCGGCCAGCCGCGAGGGCGATCGTCCGGTCGGCGTGTCTCGCCGCGCTCTCGCGGACCGTCGCCACGATGACGGTGACGCCGCGCGCCCGCAGGTTGGCGAACAGGCGCGCCTCGGTCTCCTCGTCGAGGGCGCTGGTCGCGTCATCCAGGATCACGATCGACGGTTCGGCGGCAAGCGCCCGGGCGATCGCCAGTCGTTGCCGCTCGCCGCCGCTGAGATCGAGCCCACCAGCGGCGATGCGCGCATCGACGCCGCCGCGGATCTCCAGGAGCGGCGCAAGCTCCGCATCGGCCACGGCGCGGGCGATCTGGTCCGGGGTGATGTCCGGAGTCCAGACCGTGATGGCATCGGCGAAGGTTCCCGCGGCGAAGTAGGGAGCGCGGTCGGCGTAACCGATCGACCAGCGCACGACGGCCGGTTCGAGGTTGGCCGCCGATCGGCCACCGACGAGGACGCGCCCGCTCTCGGGCACGGTAACTCCCAAGATCGTCTCGAGCAGCGTGGTCTTGCCCGACCCCGTCGGTCCGGTGATGGCCACGATCTCGCCTTGGCGCTCGATGGCCAGGCTCACATCGTCGAGCAGCGTCCGGCCTCCTGCTTCCCGCACGGTCACGCCGGCGAGATGGACCGTTCCCGGCAGCCGACCTGGCGGCAATTGATCTGCCGCCGTTGCCCCAGCCGCCGGCACATCGCGCTGCAGGACATCCTGCAGTCTCGTCACGGCGGTCGACGCCGTGCGCAGCTGGGCTCCGGTCCCGGTAAGCCGTGCGAGCGGGCCCGCGAAGAGCTCGGCCAGCATCTGGAAGGCGATGAGATCGCCGAAGGAGAAGCCGGTCCTGACGATCTGCACCGCACCGACGCCGAGCACGACGAGCGTGAGGCCGTGCCGCGAGACCAGGGTCATGGCCTCGAGCAGTATCTTCAGGCGCTCGGCCGACTGCTCGGCGTTGGTCAGGCGCAGGCGCACGTCCATCAGCCTGTTGAACAGCTGGCCTTCCTCGCCGGAAGCACGCAACTCCTCGACAGTCTCCATCGCCTGGATGTCCATACCGTGCTCGGCGCCAGCAAGCGCCTGCACCTCGAGACTGGTCTCGGTCAAACGGGTCGCAAGCAGGCGCAGGCCGACAAGGCCGAGCGCGGAAAACGCCAGGACGGCAATGGCGATCGTCCATTCGACCGCGAACATCGCGGCGCCGAAGACCAGCAGCGCCGCCACATCCACGGCGGCGGAAACGACCGCACCGCTGGCGGCACCGGCGACGGTGCCGGCATGCTGCATGCGGCCGGACAACTCGCCGGGGCTGCGTTGCTGGAAGAAGCGCGGCGGCAGGCGCAACAGCCGCCACAGCAAGCCGGCCGAAAGCGACGAGTTCATCGCCGTCTGCAGCTGCAGCGCGCCGGTCGAGCTGACCCAGGTCAGGATGGCGCGCAGCCCCGCCGCGGCGACCATGCCGAGTAGCAGCGGGATCACCCAGTCGTTGAACCGCCTGACCAGGACGTCGTCGACGAAGACACGCGTGAAGCCGGGCAACATCAAGGCGATGGGCAGCAACGCCAGGCCGGCCAGAAACGTCATCGCGAGATTGCGGCGGAACAACAGAGACTGGCGCAGGATGGCGCGCAGACCCTGAGGCGGCCGCGCCGTCCGCTCGATGTCCTGCGGGCTGAAGACGACCGTGATGCCCGTGAAGCCACGGGAGAAGGCTTCGCGGTCGAAACGGCGGCGGCCCTGGGCCGGGTCGACCACGACGAAGTGCGTCCCCTGCACCTTCTCGAGGACGAGGAAGTGGTCGAACTGCCAGTAGAGCACCTGAGGCATCGGCAGCTCGGCCAGCTCGTCGACGTCACGCTGCAGGATCACGGTCTCCAGGCCGTTTGTCCGGGCTGCGGCGGCAAGGCCGGCCACGGTCACGCCGTCTCGCGAGACTCCGGATTGGTCGCGCAGGGTCTCGAGCGGCAGATGGCGACCGAAATGGGCAAGCACCATGGCGAGCGCGGCGACGCCGCACTCCGCACTCTCCATTTGCAGGATGACCGGAACCCGGCGACCGAAGATCATGAGCTCACGTCAGGCGAGGGAGCAGGGCGTTCCCCCCTGCCCCGTCATGCCGTCGGATCAGCGGATATCGTTGAACTCCTGCTTGTGCAGGTCGTACCAGGCCCGGGCGTGCTGCGCATCGGCGTCCGAAGCGGTGCTCCATTCCCCGTGCATATGCTTTTCCTTCCATAGGCTCACGAGTTCCCCCTTGGATATTCCGTCGTCGGCGATCCAATCGCTGGCCCTCAGGAACTGATAGACCGCCTGCGGGCTGCGGCAGGCGTCCAGCTTTTCGATCGTGTACTTGTAGATCAGATCGTTCAGGCCGATCTTGCCTTCCTTGGCTGGCGTCAAGTCGATGAGATGCCATTTGTCGGCGTCCCGGGGGATCCCCTGGAATTTGACGGCCGTCTCGCCTGTCCAGAAATTCTGAGGACCGAGCGTCTTGTCCTTGATGGGCACGGAACCGGACGGGATCTCGATCATCTTCATCACCGTCACATTGGCTTGCGCCGACTGGTCCTTGTCGACCACGGCGACCATTTTTGCGGTCTGATAGTAGTACTTGTTGAATTCCCGGACCTGATCCTCGAACTGCATCTGCTTCGACTTCGAGTCAGCCGTGCTTCGGCTCAGATCCCATAGTTTCGCTTCGAACCTGTCGTCCTTGATGTTTGCACCATGGGCATTCGGCTGCGCCGGCGCCGTCGGCACGTCTCTGCCCTGCTTGTCGTAAGGATTGCCGAGAGCCCCCCGGTCGAATGCCTTCTCCCAGTAGTCCACGAGCTTCTCTTTCGCTGCATCCGTGAGATGGCCGCTCCTGGCCGTCGTCTCGAACCCATCTCCTTTCTTCCCGAGATACTGCGCGAGTTCCTCACGCCCCATCCTGGAGACCAGGTCGTATTCCTTGATCGAGAGGTACTGCACAAGGCTGAGACCGGCGAAAATGCCGAATGCTCCATCCGTGCTGGGAACCGGCTTTCCATTCGCGTCCATGACGAACTTGAAGTCCTTTTCGAATCCGGCCGGCAGCTTATTCGAGAAGGTCAGCTCCTTCTCCTTCAGTTCGGGTAGCTTGCTCTCCGGGAACCACCGCTGCATGGCTTTCGAGATCTCACCGATGGACGGGAAGGACTCGTAGAGCGTGGGATCCTTGTAGCCGGTGGGGTTCGCGTCGTCCTTGAAGAAGGCGTGCGCCTTCTTGATCTTTTCTCCAAGGATCTTCCCTTCCGCCTCGCCCTTCAGCGTGTGGTCCTGCGCCGAGATGCGGAGTGTGGCGTATTCGGCGTCCCGGACCAGCTTACGAAGCTCTTCGACTTGCGCCAGCTTCGTAAGCATCTCGCAGTAGTATTGCGCGGCCTCGGTGTGTGTTGCGGTGTGGGCCAGCGGGGGCTTGCCGGCCGGAGCCTCAGGCGCGGAGTCGAACATCGTTTTGAGCCAAACGGCGACGGCTTCTCCAGGATTGCTATACCTGAACTCCTGGCCGGGGGAGCCATAATTGCCCGGCGTCTGCATATGCCGGTTGACGTTGTCGCTCCATTTCGTGAAGTCGATTTGGGTATTGAACTTCAGGTTGTACCCGATTCCCAAAGCGCCGCCGATATCCACACCAAAGGTGAACTTGCCATCCTTGACGCCCATTGTGACATCGGCATGGGCGCCGACTTTGCCAAGGATCGCATCGGCGCCGACGACGAGCGTCGACACTGCGGTGGACAGCGTTGGACTCAATCCCAGCATGGCGCCGAAATTCAGTTCGGCGCGATGCTTCGTGCTGAAGGTGTACCCGTCGATCGGGTTCCAGGAGGCGCCATCTTCAAAGCTTGCCAGACCACCCGCCATCAATTTGCCTGTCCCTGCGATTCCGAGCCCTGCGCCGGACTCCCAGGTCATCGAAGCGGCGCGAGTGCCAGAAACCTCGACTCCACCCGAGGCACCGAGTTTGATTCCGATGCGTTCCCATGTCACGACGGCCTTGGCCTCGCCTTGTGCGGATATCTCCGCCCTCAGCACGCCCATCTTTGAGTAGGTTATTCCGGTCACCTTGTCGGTGACGGAAACCTTTACCCCGTCTTCGCCAACACACTCAGTTTTGAACTGTGCCGCAATCTTGGCGCCCCCTTTGCTGTCATGCGCCTCGGCGCGGGCGCCGACCGTCAAAACTCCCTCGGCCCACCGCTCCGTCACTGTGACTTCCGCGCCGAACCGATCCTGCTTGACGATCGTCCTCGACACCCAGCCGCTCTCATGGCCTGCGACAGCGATCGCGCCTCCCCCTTTGACATCACCGCTATATCCATAGGCCATCGCGCCCGCATAGCCGGCGCCATAGCTGCCCTGCGCGGTCGAGATTTCGGTGTCTCCCTGCTTGGTCTTGATGGCGCTAGGCTTGGCGTCGGCGGAGATTTCGAACGTTCCCGTCTTCTTGACCTTTCCCGCCGCTTCGGCCTCCTTGATCTGTTTTGTGATGGCGTAGTCGAGAGTGGCATTCCCCGCTTCCCGAAACATGACCCCGGGAAGCAGCGCAACCTGCTTGCCGATCTCGCCCGAGAGCGTCTTCTTCCCGTCGCCGTTGGCCGCGGGGTCGACGGCGAACTTGGCGACACTCCCTTTGTGCACCGGGATGTCGTGCAAAGCCGGCGCCGAGTTGGCCCGGTCCTTGTCATAGGGCTTCGCTTTGGCGAACTGCTCCTTCGCCGAGGCATTGGCTTGATCGCGCTGCTGGTCGGCCGCCTTCAAGGCATTCTTGTACTGCTGCTCGGCCGCCTTGCAGGTTTCGGCGAAGTGGGCTTTCGCCTCCTGGGTGGCTGTGACGTCATTTGTTGCCAACTTGAGGGCCTTATCCTGCTGGTCTTTCGCCGCCCCTATGGCTTTGGTGTAATGCTCTGTCGCCGCTTCGCTAGCCTTGTAGTGTTGCTCCGCTGCCTTCGCGGTGGCATTCACGTACTGATCTGCCGCTGCGTGCAAGGCGACAAGCTTGTTGTCGCCATCCCCCTTGAGCGCGGGCTCTGATTTGGACCGCTCCTTGTCCAGTCCCCCGTCAGCCCCCTTGATCTTGGGCGCCGGCTCCTGCCCTTGCAGCGCCGCTCTGAGTTCCTTGATGTCCAGTACTGCCTTTGCCAAGTGGCCCACTGATCCCTTCGGGTCAGTTTCCAGCGACTTCTTGTAGGCTTCGACGCGCTCCTCTGCCGCCTTCCTGAAGGCGTCCTGTGCCTCCGCAAAAGAGCTGCCAGCTTTGTCATCTCCACCGACCTTGTCGGATGGGTGCTGCGCGCCGCCGCTCACTTTGTCGCCGTTTCGGGGTGCTTCGAGGTCGATGTGCTGCACCTTCGGTCCGGACGCCTGCGCGCCGCCGCCCTTGTCCGCTTCGACGTCGATGATGATGCTTCCCATCGAGCCAGCAGGCTCACCCTGCTGGCTCTTCCCCGCACCAGCCATGAGTGCGGCATCCTCCTCGGCCACTTGACCGGGAAGATCAGAGATCGACCGATTGGACTTCACTGACATGACATACCCCACTCAGCAGCGCAGTCGGCCGCCAGACCGGCCCCCAGCGCTGGCGAGCCGCAACAACGATACACGCATGACGAAAAAGTGGCGCCTCCCTTTCATCAACCTTTCATCGTGACATCTCGTCCGTGGTTTCCTTGCCGGCCAGCAGGCGCTTCACGGCAGGCCAGACCAGGGAGAGCACCGGCACCTTCTCGACCTCGATTTCGGCCTCGACGGGCGTGCCGGGCGTAAGGCGCATGCCGGGCCCGGCCGACGTCGTCCAGCGCAGCCCGCTCGGCGTCGCCGCATCCGCTTCCGGCTTGATCGTCGCGAGATAGCCGGGGCCTTTCGCCACCAGGCGCCGCACCAGATCCTCGTTGCGCAGCACCTGGCGAAGGCCTTCCGGCGTGCTCGGCATGGTGGTCACCTCGACGACGCGCGACTCGAGAGAGCCGAAAACGTCGTGCCGCACTGAGCCCACGTTGAGCAGGGCGCGCATGCCGTCCGTGATCTTCTTGCCGTCGTTCAGCGGGATCAGTACCTCGGCGACCAGGTCGTCCCGGCCGCCGGGCGCCTCGGGCTGCAAGGTGAGCACGACCGTGCCGAAGCGGACGAGGTCGCCCACCGACACCGTCACTTCGGCCACCCGGCCGGCCGCGGTCGCGCGCACGACGGAGGTCTTGGAGATCTGGTCGTCCAGGCCAGCCACCCGCCTTTCGAGCTGGCCGATCTTCGACTGGAGCTGCTGCACCTCGCGTTCGTAGCGGCCGGAGCGCTCGATCGACTCGACCTGAGCGTTGAGCAGCGTGGTCCGCCGGGTGGCGATCTGTTCGCGCGCATTGGCGATGTCGGCCTGGATCTGCAGATGGCGATCGACGGTCAGCAGTCCCTTGCGCTTCAGGTCGTCGCTGTTTGCGGCGAGCGCGTCCAGGACCTTCAGGCGCTCATTGAGAAGCTTGGAGCTCTCCTGGATGTCGTTTTCGCGCAACTGGTCGAGCTCGCGGAAGGCGGCCGCCGATTGCTGCTGCAACTCGAGGATGCGCTTGAGATCGGCCTGGTTCTGCGACAGCTCCTCGCCGGCCAGCAGGCGCTCGTTCTGCAGTCCGAGGTTGATCAGGCGGGCGACCTCCTGGCCGGGCGACACCATGCTTCCCGGCTTGACCTGGACCTCGGTGACGCGCCCCTCCCACTGGGCGGTAACGGTCTCGCCCAGCCTGCCGGAAGGTCCAACCAGGATGCCCGAGCCGCCGACGACGATCGGCACGCGGATGAGGGCGGCTGCGACGATCGCCGCGACGACCAAGCCGATGGCGAGGCCGAGCAGGGCGCGATGCGGCAGCGGCACGACGCTCAGCGCCGTGCCCAGCCGATCCGGATCGTCCAGAGCATCGAGCGCCTCGCGCCGAAAGGTCGGCTTGGCGCTCACATTTCCACTTTGGGGCGGGGCCGCAGGCGGCCGAACGGTCGACTCACTCACACACTTCTCAACGACATGACGCATCCCATTCAGCGGCCGCCAGACCGACCCCGAGCGCTGGCGAGCCGGCGACGACGATACACGGATGACGGAAAGAAGGCGCTACCCTTTCGCCGAGCTTTCGTCGTGGGCGGCGGTCAGAGCCCGGACCTGACCTGCTGGCGCAGGTGATCGATCGGCAGGCGCGCCCCTGCCTGCTCGAAGTGCCAGAACGTCCAGCCGTTGCAAGCCGGTGCGCCCTGCACCGCAGCGCCGACCTGATGGATCGA
>JAEZIF010000021.1 GCA_023416135.1 Pseudomonadota bacterium | reverse complement strand
CGACAGGAAGATCAGAGGCAATCCGATGCCCAGCAGCATGCGCGACTGCGCGAGATACCAGAAGCCGACATCGCCGTAGACCGCGGTCAGGCCGTACATCGAGAGCGCGATGAACGACGCGCCGGCGACGATCAGATACTTGGGCTGGACCTTCGTGAGCAGGCGACCGGTGATGAACATCATGGCCATGGTGACCAGACCCCCGGGCGACAGGACGAGGCCGGCCCAGGTCGCCGTGTAGCCCAGGTCCTGCTGCACGAGGAGGGGCAGAAACTGAGTCGTCGCGAGCAGGATGGCGCCGGTCATCAGCATGACCAGGAAGCACGCCCCGAACTGGCGTGTCATCACCAGCCGCAGCTCGAGCACCGGATTGGGGCGGCTCAGCAACCACGGCACCATGGCCACGAAGGCAAGGCCGCAGATGGCAGCGACGGCGACGATGAAGGTCGAGCCGAACCAGTCGTCTTCGAGGCCACGGTCGCACATCAGCTCGAGAGCGCTCAGGAAGGTCGCGACCAAGACGAAGCCCATGAGATCGAAGCCGCCGTCCGTCCGTCGCAATTGCCGGCGCTGCTCGGTCTCGGCTCGTGATTCGCGCAGCACCAGCGCGATCGCCACCACCGCCAGCGCGCCGACCGGGCCGTTGATCAGGAAGCACCAGTGCCAGGAGATGTTGTCGGACAGCCAGCCGCCCAGTGTGGGACCGACGACCGGCGCCACCACGACCGCGACGCCGAACAGCGCAAAGCCCTGGCCGCGCTTCTCGGCCGGGAAGGCACCGGCCAGGATGGACTGCGAGACCGGCACCATGCCGCCGCCGGCCAGGCCCTGCAGGATGCGGAAAAGAAGCAGTGCCTGCAGGTTCCAGGCGAGCGCGCAGAGCACCGAGCTCACGCTGAACAGTCCGAGGCACGCGAGGAAGAAGGTCTTGCGGCCGATCCGCCGCACCAGGAAGCTCGAGGCGGTGAGCGCGATGGCATTGGCAACCAGGTAGGTCGTCACCACCCATGACGCCTCGTCCTCGCTGACGCCCAGGCCGCCGGCGATGTAGGGCAGGGCGACGTTGGCGATGGTGGTGTCGAGGACTTCCATGAAGGCCGCGACCGCCACCAGCACGGCGATCAGCCAGGGGTTGGGGCCGCTCTTCATAGCCAACTCCACAGACGCTCGAACAGCGAGGGCGCGGCGTCGATGCGCACGGTGGGCTCGACCGACATGCCGGGGCCCAGCGCGACATCGGTCGGGGGATTGTCGATCACGATCTTGACCGGCACGCGCTGCACGATCTTGACGTAGTTGCCGGTGGCATTCTCGGCAGGCAGCAGCGAGAAGGCAGTGCCCGATCCGGGCTGGACGCTGGCGACGTGGCCTTCGATGGTGCGCGCCGGATAGGCATCGATCTCGAGCGTCGCCGGCTGCTGCGGCCGCATGCGGTTGAGCTGGGTCTCCTTGAAGTTCGCGACCACCCAGATCTCGTCCGGCACGAACATGGTGAGCGCGGTGCCGGCCTGCGCATACTGGCCAACGGCGGCGCCGAGCTGGACGACGCGTCCGGGCTGGGCGGCTGTCACGGTCGTGTAGGACAGGTTGAGCCTGGCCTGGTCGCGCTGGGCCTCCGCCTGCTGCAGACGGGCGACGGCCGTGGCGCGCTCGGCCGTCAGCGCCTCGAACTGGCGCTGGGTGACAGTCAGGCTGGCCTGCGAGCTGCTCACCGCGGCGCGCTGCTGATACAGCTCCGCTTCGGCGAGCTCTCCGGTCTGCCGGCTGGACCAGCCTTCCTTGGTGAGCGTGCGGTAGCGCTTGGCCTGTTGCTGGGCATAGACGAGCTTTACCTGGTTCTGTTCGAGCTGCGCCTTGCTGGAGGCGACCTGCGCCTTCTGCACATGAATCTGGGCGTCGATATCCTCGATGCCGGCCTGAGCCGCGGCGACCTGCGCCTCGGTCTGCGCCAGCGCAACCCGGTAGTCGCGGTCGTCGATACGCGCGATCACGTCGCCGGTTGCGACATGCTGATTGTCGGTGACCGGGACGGCCGTCAGGTAGCCGGCGACCTTGGGCGCCACCGCGAACTGGCGGGCGGCGATGAACGCATCGTCCGTCGTCTGGAGGTGCCGGGTATAGTCCCAGTACACTCCGGCGCCAGCCGCCATCACGGCCAAGGCGATCGCGGCGATGGCGGCTGCGACGGGATGATGCCGCAGGAAACCGTGCTGTTTCTCCGTCTCGGGCTCGGCCGGGAGCGATGCCTCGACGCCGGGAAGGGCGACCGACGGCCGTTCGTCGCCGGCATGCCAGCGAAGACGAAGACGTTCCAACTGTACCTTCGACAACATGATGCAAGCTCCCCGTTGGGCCGCGGGAGACCGCCTCCCGGGTTCCCTGCTGCCTGTTGTCGAGGATACGAACGGAGCGTGTTCCAACAATTGATGCGCTGGTGTGGCGGCGTCAAACCTTCGTATGGCTGGCCCCGCTACCGCAGGGACTTTCCCGGGATCGACACATGACGAACGTAGCAAGACGCGGCATTGCGTTGCTCGGCCTGGCATTGGCGTTGTTCGCGCCGGCGGCGCGGGCGTCCGATCCTGTCGACCTGCCGCTGGGGCTGGCCGCGGACGTCTCGCGCAGCGTGACCGAACGCAAATTCAAGCTTCAGCGCGAGGGCGCGGCGGCTGCCATCACCCACCCCCGAGGTGCTCACGGCCAGCACATCCGGCCCGCACCCGGTGGCCCGCGCTATCGTCACAAGGCGGACGATGCCGCACCCTACGAAACGATCACCATCGACAAGCTGACGCCCATCATCGGCGCAGAGATCGGCGGTGTGGACCTCAGCAGGCTCCTCCTATGAGGCCTCGCCGGATCGCATGAAGGCCTGTCTCGCTCGCTTCAATCGTATGCAGCACCTAATCCTGCACGAGAACACTCACTTCGATGTCTTGGCCGCTTAGCCTTACAGGGTAGGTCTTGAGATCGCAGCTGATTGGAGGACCTAGTCCCTTGCCCGTCTTGACGTCAAAGCGCCCACCATGAAGGGGGCATTCAATAGTTTCGCCCTCAAGGAAACCTTCCGACATCAAGGCAAATGCGTGAGTACAAACGTTATCGGTCGCAAAGAACTCGCCATCTAGATTGTAGAGCGCAATTCGTTGGTTTCCGACTTCAACCGCCAGGACCTCGCCCGGCTTGAGAGCGGAGCGATCCGCAACCCTGATCCAGCTGCTGCTAGGCATGTTTACGTCCTCTACTCAGCCTTTAATGACACAAATCTGCGAGCCGAACGTTCGTGTCGGCGAGCCTTTCCGCTTTCGGAGCAAGACCGCGAGCGACGAGTTGCTTAACGTGCCGCATGTCGCGGCCGTTGTTGAAACAAGCGCCACCAATCACGCAGCCGTTGGACAGATAGAAAAGGCATGATCCGGCAATGCCCGGCTCACCGCGCCAGACCAGTCGGTCGTAACCTTCTGTGCCGCCTGCGCCTTGAAGATTCAGATCGTATTGATCGGTCCAGAACCACGGCACCTCGTCGTATGGTTCAGGGTGACCGACCAGCGTCCTGGCTACTGCCATCGCTTGATTCTGCGCATTCTGCCAGGATTCGGGACAAACATGGCGCCCCAAACGCGGGGAGTATCGTCGCGCTACGTCTCCCGCGGCGAAAATTGCAGGATCGCTGGTACGGCCAAATTCGTCCGTTATTATGCCATTTGCGACCGCAAGGCCGGCACTCTCTGCCAGTTGCGTGTTCGGAAGCCCACCAATGCCGACGACCACCGTGTCAGCAAAGATTTCCTGACCGTCTTGCGCAAGAATGACGCTTCCCTCGTCTCTCCCCTCAATCGACTCAATGACTGTTTCGCCGCGGAACTCGACACCGTGCCGGCAATGAAGCACGGTCAGGATCCTTCCGACGTCGGCGGGGACGACGCGAGGCATAGGGTGGCGCTTCTGCCCCAGTATGACGACGTCACATCCGGCCTTGCGTGCGGTCGCGGCTACTTCCAAGCCGATCAGACCGGCACCAATGACAACTACTCGTCTATTGGGAGCAAACTGCCGGCGGAGATCGAAGCAGTCGTCGAGATCCCTTAGATAGTGGGTTTTGGGGCCGCCCAGTTGTGGAACTTCCAGTGGGCGGGGCCTCATGCCAGTGGCAAGAAGTAGCGCGTCATAAGCGATGGAAGTGCCGTCCGAGAGCGTCAGGCGCTGACGGCCACGATCAATTTCTTCCGCTGTTGTTGTCAGCAGAAGATCGATGCTCTGCTGGGCATAGGCCTCTGCGGGACGCAGAAAGGCTCGCTCGACGGCCATATCCCCTCGAAGAAGATCCTTCGACAAGGGCGGTCTTTCATAGGGCGGCCACACTTCCTTGCCGATCAAGGTGATGGCACCTGCGAAGCCCTCATTTCTCAGCGCGACCGCTGCCACCCCGCCGGCCTGGCCCGCTCCGACAATCACAATCCGTTGCTGTTTGCTCATGGTTCCCCGAGCACCCGACTCTTACGACACTCCGCTTTACAGATTGTCGACACTCCGTATATTAACTGTAGTCTGATTTTGTAAGAGGCAAAAGGCGATGGTTACGATTCTGCCGCCGCAGTCGTCGCAGGGCGCCGACGAGCTGTCTGATACCCGCGCGAACCTGCAGTCAGCGCGCCACCTGCCGGCCCGCTACTACATGGATCCCGACATTCTTGAGAAAGAGAAGCAGGCCTTCTTCTTCAAGGACTGGCTGGTTGTTGGACGGGAAGAGGAATTCCCCAATCCCGGCGACTATCGGGCGTTTGAACTGCTCAGCGAACCAGTCGTCATCTGCCGTGACGAGCAAGGAAAGCTCAACGCGTTCGCCAATGTCTGCCGACACCGCAACGTCGCCGTTGCGATCGGTGAAGGAAACGCCAAGGAATTCACCTGTCCTTATCACGCATGGGTTTACGATCTCGAAGGCCGACTCGTCGCTGCATCCCGGCCGCGCGGCATCACTAGCGTGAACTCGAAGAACTGCCGGCTTCCGCCCATCAAGCTGGACACCTGGGCGGGCTTTATCTTCATCAACTTCTCGGACGATGCGCCCAGTCTCGCTGATTACCTGGACGAGGATGGCTATCGCGAGGCGTGCGAGTACGTTCATCCGGAGCGGATGGCTCTCGTAGACACCTACACCTACGACATCGACTGCAACTGGAAGCTGGTCCCGGAAAATCTCGCCGACGTCTATCACGTCGAGGTCATTCACAGGTCGAGTTTTGGCGGTGCCGGTTACAGCACTGAGCGCGCAATCAGCGAGCTGACCCTTACGAAGCACGGCTGGCACAAGGAGTACATCAGCGGCACCATGGCGCCGGACGGAGAACTGCTCTTCGGACCGGCGCCGTGGCTGGCGGATCACGAGAAGGGCGCGTCATTTGCCTTCTCTGCGTTTCTGCGACCGAACTTCTATCTCTTTGCGCGCGCCGACCTCGTCCAGCCTTGGGTCGCCTATCCGCTTAGCGCGACCCGGACGCGAGTTACTGGCTGGACCTGCATTCCTAAGGAATTCATCGGAAAGCCGGCCTTTGAACAGAAGCGAAAGATCCTTGCGGACTTTGCGCGGAAGTTTTCGCTGGAGGACGCGGATCTGATGGCGGCAATCCAGAAAGGCCTCACTTCGCGCTATTTCGTGCGCGGACCCATGCACGATCTGGAGAAGATGATTCACCATCGAATCAATCGCTACCTGGACGCGATGCAATCTGCTTCGGCGTAGCCCTGGGCTACCTCAACACAGGAGAGGGAAATGGCCCTCGGCACAAAGCTTCTCAATGCCTGGGAACATGTTCTGGGTCGGTGTGGGGTTGGGCGAGGTCACTCTGTTGTGATCCTCATCGGCGCCATCGCCAATCCGGACAATGTCGTCGCTGCGCGGTTGGCAGCCGAGCGGATCGGTGCGCGAGTCTTGATGATGGAGTTGGGTGAGCCTCCGCTCTTGGCGATGGCTGGCGATACTTCCGCCTATCTCGGTCCAACTGGACTACAGGGAAACCGTCCTGCCGTGGAAGCACTCAAGGCGGCCCACATCGTTGTCGACTTGATGGGGATCGACCGCGGCACCGAGCAGCAGGAGATCCTGGATGCTGGCGCTCGCATTCTCCTCGTTAAGGAGCCGCCGGACGTTCTTATCCGACTTCTCCCAAATGAGGAGGACAAGCGTCGTGTGACCGAAGCCGCACAACGCCTAAAGCGGGCAAAATCTCTCCAGGTTACATCGGCTACCGGGACGAACATGACGCTGGCATTGGGCGAGTACCCGCTTTTGGTACAGTACGGATTGGCTGACGAAGCCGGACGGTGGGACCACTGGCCGGGCGCGTTTGTCGCTACGTGGCCAAACGAGCAGTCTGCAGAGGGAATGGTGGTTCTTTCGCCCGGCGACGCCATCCTTCCGTTCAAGCATTACGTGCGAGAGCCTATCTACCTGACGATCGAGGCTGGGCGTATTCGGCGCATCGAAGGCAGCTTCGATGCGGACTATTTGCGGGAGTACATGGAGTCGTTCAAAGACCCCGAGGGATATGCAGTGTCCCATCTCGGATGGGGACTTCAGCGTCGCTCATCTTGGACGGCATTGGGTATGTACGACAAACGTCAGACGAACGGGATGGAGTCCCGATCGTTCGACGGCAACTTCATGTTCTCCACCGGCCCCAACGCCGAAGCCGGCGGGAATCGGCATACGCCCTGTCACTTGGACATCCCCATGCGCAACTGTTCGGTGTTCTTGGACGGCGAGGCCGTTGTCGAGAGCGGTCGCACTGTTGCGACCTGATTCGTGCAATCCAATGAAACGTCTGGGAGAGATGTGAGGTAACGGAGGAAGGCATGGCTAAGAAAAGTGCAATCATTGGGTTGATGATTTCGGCAATCGCCGCAGCAGTACCAGGTACTCTTCGCGCTCAAGATGGAGTCACTCCGACTTCTATCAAGATCGGAATGTTCGGGCCGTTGACAGGTCCCGCCAGCCTGTGGGGCTACCCCACGCAGGCCGGCGCGATCATGATCTACAAGGACATCAACGACAAAGGCGGCATTCATGGCCGCAAAATCGAGGTCGTCCAGGAAGACGGCGCCTGTGACGCCGCCAAGACGATCGCCGCGGTCAAGAAGCTGATCCATCGCGAGAAAGTCTTCATGATCAATTCCGGCATCTGCAGCGGTCCGACCCTTGCAGCCAAGGAGGAGATCGTCAGCAACAAGGTGCCGCTCATGTTGTTCGCGGCAAGCCTGGACGCCATTACTGCACCGGCCAACCCGTATGTTTATACCGTGGCGCCGACTGGCTCATTCGACGGGAAGTCGATGGCGGAATTTGCCAAGTCGATTCCAGGCACCAAGAAGGTGGCGCTGATTGGCCACGCCGATGAATGGGCGCAAAGCAAGATCAAGCCCTTCCTCGCCGTGATGAAAGACGCCGGTATTGAAGTAGTCGCAAATGAGACCATCGATCGCAAGGTTGTAGACGCGACTGCGCAGGTACTGGCACTGAAGCGGCGCTCGCCGGACGTGGTGGCACTCTTCACCTATCCGGCAGAGAGCGCGGCAATCGTGCGCGACGCCTTCAAGTACGGCCTAAAGGTAAATTTCGTCGGCAACAACGGCCTGATCGACCTCCCTGCATTGGCAGAGCGGGCCGGCAATATACAGGCAGTGCAGACGACTTATGTCATGTCGGCGATCGTTGGCTCTGTGGGAAGCCCGCAGCTAGAGCCTTACGAGAAGCTGCTGACCAAGTACTTTCCCGACGAGAAGGTCAAGGCGGACAGCTTCTACGGCTCTGCGTCCGCCATCACGATCGTCGAAGCCTTGAAGCGTGCGGGTCCCGATCTTACGCGCGAGAAGTTCATCGAAGCGCTGAACCAGCTTCGCGGTTTCGATCCGGGCATTGCACCGTGCAAGGTGACATTCACCCCTGAGGACCATCAGGGCTGCCAATCGCAGACGGCGTGGAAGCTCGTCGGCAACAAGGTTGTCACCGTCGGCCCGGTATGGCGTGAAGTGAAGTAGAGCTTTCCAATGGCTCGGGGCCCGTCGCATCAGCGACGGGCCCTTAATGTGAAAGGCTGGGGGCTCATGGAGATCGGTATTTATGTCGCCGCAGGGTTGTCCAATGGTGCCCTTTATGCGCTGATGGCGTTAGGACTTGTCCTGATCTATCAGACGCAAAGCTTCATCCCGTTCGTCAATGGCGAGTTCTTCACCGCGGGCGCCTTTCTGGGATTCACCGCTTTCGGCGCTCTGGGCCTGCCCTATTGGCTCGCATTCGTCGTCGCCATCCTCAGCGGCGCTGCGATTGGGCTGATCACCGAGAAAGTCGCAATTCGGCGGATCGCCACCTCACATCATCTTAGTCTCGTGATGGCGACTGCTGGCGCCTCCATCATCCTTCAAGGTATTGCCAGGGCCCGTTGGGGCGATGACATCTACACGATGCCGCCGATTTTTGCCGGCGCGCCGGTCGACATTGCCGGAATTCCTGTCGCCCAGCAGAACCTCGTCGTAATCGGCGTGACCGCTGTCATTGCTATTCTGCTCTTCGCATTCTTTGCGCATGCCAAGCTCGGAAAGCAGATGCGTGCCGTGTCGCAGAGCCTGACTGGCTCTCAGATCATCGGTATCAGCCCCATCAAGGTGTATCGCTACACTTGGACCCTGTCTGGCGCTATTGGCGGCGCGGCCGGCGTCCTGGCGGCCCCCATCATGCTGCTATATCCCGACATGGGCGGGATCATCCTGATCAAGGGCTTCGCAGCGGCGGTGCTCGGAGGCCTGACAAGCATTCCCGGCGCCATCCTTGGCGGAGTCCTGATCGGCGTGTCCGAGCAGCTCATCGGCGGATATGTCGGCACCGCTTACATCGAGATCTCAGCATTCGTGGTCATTATGGTGGTCTTGCTCGTACGCCCCCAGGGACTTCTCGGCACGAATACACAGGGGCGCGTTTAAGATGCCAAAAGCTGGAAAGACGGCGCTGTCGCTGGCACCACTTGCAATTCTAGCCGCTCTGCCGCTCGTCACGGATGCGTACACACAGTACGTCATCAACCTGATCCTCGCCTATGTCGTCCTCGCTGTCGGCCTGAACATTGTGATGGGATTCGCCGGTCAGCTGTCGTTTGCCCATTCGGCCTTCATGGGCGTGGGCGCTTATGCAATGGCCGTACTGATGGGGCGATTCGACCTTCCTTTCTTGGCGGCGCTTCCTCTATGCGGCCTCATCACGGGACTTTTTGGTTTCATAATCGGGCTTCCTGCCGTCCGGGTGCGGGGCCTTTATCTGGCGTTGCTGACCATTGCGCTGCTGTATTTCGTCCATTGGGGCCTTGTGCATTGGGACAGCGTTACCAAGGGCGCCAATGGCCTCCAAGTGCCACGAGTTTCAGTTCTGGGTCGGCCCATCAACGGCGATAAGGAGAAATTCTTCGTCATTCTCCCGATCGTGCTGATTATGGTCTGGCTGGGAGTAGTGATCACGCGCTCGAAATGGGGTCGTGCCTTCATTCTAGTCCGCGACGCCGAGCTAGCCGCGCAGGCGAGTGGCATTCCCCTAATGCTTACCAAAGCGACCGCGTTTGCCATCAGCGCATTCTATGCCGCGATCGGTGGCGGCCTCTTCGCCATCACAGTCGACTTTCTGGTACCCAATTCTTTTGGCCTTCTCCAGATGATGACGCAGTTCGCAATGGTCCTGGTAGGAGGGCTCGGTTCGATCTTCGGTGCCGTTGCCGGCGCCGTTGTCGTCGGCATCTTGCCCGAGATTCTGCGAGAACTGCCGGGTGCGGAAGAAATTGCGTACGGCGCGGTAATCCTGGGCTGCGTCTTGTTCATGCCGGAGGGAATTGTCGGCATGCTGCAGACGAAGCGATGGTTGTCGCGTCCGATCGCAACGAGCCCGCGCCTCGAGTACATCATGGGCAAGCCGACACTGACTGGCGACCGCGCCCGTCAACCCGTCCGCCACGACGAGAGAGCTGCACGATGACTCCCATTCTTCAAACGGTCGATCTCAGCGTTCATTTCAGCGGCGTTCACGCAGTCAATGACGTCAATCTGGCTCTCGAGCCCGGCTCCATTCACGGGGTCATCGGGCCGAACGGCGCGGGCAAATCGACATTCTTCAACGCGGTTTCAGGATTCGCGCCGGCGACGACTGGAAAGATCATTTTCAAGGGCGTCGACATTACGAAGGATCCGCCGCACGGCCGCGCCGCGCGAGGCATCCAGAGAACGTTCCAATCGGTCCAGCTCGTGAAGTCGATGACCGTCTTGGAAAACATCCTCGTCGGACTACATGCGAGCACGGTCGTGCGGTTTCCGGGTTGGGGCGGGGCCGGGGCCGAGAGGGCCGTTGACCGCGCCACTCACATCGCTGAGCTCTTCGGGCTGCAACACGTTCTGAGCCAAGAGGTGGGGGCGCTCTCCTTCCGTAATCAGCGCTTTACTGAAGTGGCACGCGCAATGGTCTCACGCCCCCAGTTGCTGATGCTTGACGAACCCGCAGGCGGCCTTAGTCCGCAAGAGATCGCAGAATTCGAAACTTTACTGCTGAAACTGCGCAAGGAGATGGGCCTCACCATCCTCCTCGTCGAACACGTAATCTCCCTCGTCATGAAAGTCTGCGAAAGGGTGAGTGTCCTTGAGATGGGACGCCTCATCGCATCGGGAACCGGCCCCGAGATTGCTGCGAATCCCCGGGTCATAAGCGCGTATCTCGGAGAAGCTGCAGATGCTTGAGCTTCGCGGCGTTCGGTCCGGATACGGTCGAATGGAAGTCCTGCACGACTTCAACCTGAGCGTCGGTGCGGGCTCCATTGTGGGCGTCCTGGGGGCAAACGGAGCCGGTAAGACTACGGCCATGAAGACGATCATGGGCCTCTTGCCGGTCGCAGGAGGGACCATCGAGTTCCTCGGTGAGCGAATCGACAACAAACCATGCGATGCGATCGTTGGCCGCGGCGTGACCTTGGTGCCCCAGGGGCGCGAGCTCTTTCCCTGGATGACTGTTCGCGAGAATCTTGAGGTAGCCGGGTTGACCGCCGGCAACCCATCCGAAGTGAAACGGCTGTGCGACGAGCAGTTCGACACATTCCCGCACCTTCGCGCACGGTCGACCCAGCGCGCGCAGTCGCTGTCGGGCGGCGAACAACAGATGCTCGCGGTGGCGAGAGCTCTGATGCTCCGACCCAAGCTAATCCTGATGGACGAGCCAACGACCGGTCTGGCACCGAAGATCGTCCAGGAGCTCGCCGAAATCATTCGCAAGCTCGCGGCTGGCGGTCGGACAATCATTCTGGTCGAGCAGAACCTGAGGCTTGTCCTTTCAGCTGCGAACTATGTCTACATTATCCGCAATGGCCGGAACGTCTTCGAAGGTGACAGCGAAGCGCTCAAAGCTGAGTCCGACCTTCACCAATACTACTTAACCTAGTCATTCCGAATCGTCTGGAATGGCGATCGATGCATTCGATCCGCAGGAGCAAACATGAGCAGCGCTTGGCACGGCATCATTCCGCAGGCAGAGCAGGACCTCTATCGTGCAGCCGGGTTCGGGCATACCAGCGGGCTGGGTCAGCGTCCCGCATTGCTGGTCATCGACGTGCAGTACAGGACTGTCGGCGATAGTCCCGAGCCGATCGAAACTGCAATTCGTACCTATGCAACGAGCTGCGGCGAGATCGGCTGGCGAGCCGTCGAGAACATTGCGCCGCTGATCAGTCAGTTCCGAGCGCGTAGCCTTCCGATCATCTTTCCCCATGTTGCTCCGAAGGCCGCTTACGATGGCGGGCGGTTCGCTGACAAAGTGCCCACCGTCATGTCTGTGCCTTCACGTGGCTACGACTTCGTAAGAGAGGTGGCGCCCCGTCCTGGCGATATCCTTCTTCCCAAGTTTCACCCCAGCGCGTTCTTTGGAACGCCTCTTGCGAGCCATCTGGTGAACCAACGAGTCGACAGTCTGGTTGTCACGGGGTGTACTACCAGTGGCTGTGTTCGAAGCACAGTGGTAGACGCATTTTCTCTCAACTATCGAGTCGTGGTGCCGGAAGACTGCGTCTACGATCGTTCTGCAGTCTCACATGCGGTCAACTTGTTTGATATGGCCAGCAAATACGCTGATGTCGTCACGTCCACCGAAATTGCTCCGCTTCTGGAGCAGGGGCATGTCTGAGCTTGTGTTTCGATCCTACACTCGTTCGGCTCTGGACAAGGAGTACGACAATCAAAAGAAGATTTCGGACTTCCAATCCTACGTAGACTACTGCCGACGAGAAAGCGCTGTCACACGCCAACAGCGTCGAGGCTATCTAGATATCTCGTACGGCAAGGGCAGGGCCGAAAAGCTCGACATATTCCCGTCGCGGTCCGGCAAGAAGACAGCGGTCGAGATCTACTTCCACGGCGGCTACTGGCGATTGCTGGACAAGAGTGACTTTAGCTACGTTGCCCATGGGTTCAACGCCCATGATGTCATGGCGGTTATAGTAAACTATTCACTCGTCCCCTCGGTCGATCTCGATACTCTGATCGGCGAATGCCGGGCTGCAGTCGCCTGGGTCTTCAGAAACATCGAGCGATTTGGGGGGGATCCCGAGCGACTTTTTGCCTCCGGCCACTCCGCCGGCGGACATATTGCTGCTATGATGCTCGCAACCGACTGGACTGATTACGGACGAGATTTGCCGCGGGAGATTCTGAAGGGCGCAACAGCGATCAGCGGGCTCTTCGACCTGGAGCCGATGCGTCACTGCTTTCTTGCTGACACGCTGAGGTTTACGCCGGATCAGGTTGCGCGGAATAGCCCCGTGTTGCTGCGGCCCAAATGTTCCGCGCCCTTGCTCCTCGCGGTTGGCGGAGATGAAGGGCAGGAATATCTCCGACAGAGCGGGGACCTTGCGAAAGCGTGGGCGTCGACCGCCTGTCGCCCCGAAATGGTAGTACTTGCCAACCAGAATCACTTTTCGATTCGTGATCAACTGGGCGATCCCGCCAGCGAAATGGTTAGCCTGATGAAGCGGCACTGGATCAACTCGCGATTGTGAACGACAACGGCCGAAGGAGCAACCTTGGCATCAAGTTCAAAGTCCAAGCGCCCACGCAGAGCGCAGTTCGGTGTGGCCAGGCCGCCGCGGCAAGATGAAAACGTCTCGCTGACAGAGGCGGCAGTCCAGATCATCCGCGACCGCATTCTCGATCTGACATTGGCTCCAGGCGCACGGATCGACGACAAGCTGCTGATGAAGCAGTTTGGCATGGGCAGGACGCCGGCTCGCGAAGCCTTCAACAGGATTGCGGCCGAAGGTTTGATCATCATCCAGCGCAATCGCGGTGCATTCGTCCGCCCGCTAGATATTCATCATGTCCGCCAACTCTTCGATGCATATGGCGCCATGGAACGCGTCATCGGACACCTTTGTCGCATCGATCAGGCGGAATTGCTTCAGGATCTTATTAGCATCGAGAAGCAGTACGAAGAATCACAGCGCAAACCGAACTACCTCGACATGACACGCTTGAACAACGCGTTTCATGTTCGGGTCGCCGCGGCCACCGAGAATGAGTACATCGTGAATTTTTCGACGGAACTCTACAACCATGCTCGGCGGCTCTCCTACTTCATCTATCTGACGAAGGGCTTCAAGAACACCGATTCTATGCAGGCCAAGATCGTCGATCATCATCGCGATATCATCGAGGCCGTCGAACGGAAGAGTAATCAGGAGCTAAGTGCCTGCCTGACTCGACACGCGATTTTCTTCCTCGAGAGCATCATGAACTCTCTGGGCGGTACCAGGGGTTTCAGTGTTAGCTTCGACGCGGTGACCTGAGCGGACGCGCAACTGTCGGTTACATTGATGCTCCTCGGTCGGGACATGGAAGCTCTGAAGCGGGCTTTTGGGCTGCAACCGCGTCCAAGAGCTCGGTGCGCCGAGTGCGTGGCCCTGCCGAGGGTCACCTTGCGCAGGATGAGCGCCAGCGACAACAGCATCAGCACCCAGAAGGCATCCATGTAGGCGAGGAATGACCCCTGCGCCTCCGCCTGCAGGCCGATCCAGGCGATGACCTGCTGCGGCGCCTCGGTCGCCAGGCTGCCGTGCCGGACGAAATAGTCCGTCATCTGCCGCACCGTCTCCTGGTACGCCGTGCTCGAGGGGATCGCGTGCTCGACCAGCCGGCTCTGGTGGAACTGCTCGCGATGCGCCAGCACGTTGGAAATGAGGGCAACACCCAGCG
>JAEZIF010000016.1 GCA_023416135.1 Pseudomonadota bacterium | reverse complement strand
CATACGCTCTTTTTCGTGCGCGGCGTGTAGCGCTGCAGGAAGCTCCTGTCGTCGAAGCCCCTGCGCAGGCCGTCGATCCAGCCCCAGCACAGCACGACGTCGATCGCTTCCTTCGCCGTGATCGACTTCAGACCCGAGCCGACCTTGTGGAGCTTTATCCAGACCTCGTCTGCCCTGTCGTGGTTCTTGGCAAGCCACTTGTGCAAGCTCTCGGCCGTCTTGAACTCGCGCACTGCCATCACGGCAGTACGCGCTTCATCCACTTGGCCGTCGCCTGCGCATCCTGGCTGTCGCTCGCCTCCAGTTTGGCGATGACGCGCGTGCGATCTTCGAGGTCGCGATTCTGGCTGAGCTTGATCTTGGTCTCGACCCGCGCGAGCGGCATGCGGAAGGCGACGATGCCTCTGGTCTGCGCCTTGGCGTTGCCGGGCGGCAGGCGGCCCAGGCCCCAGGCATCGGGACCCGTACCCTCGTAGGCCGCCGCGAGCTTGGCCAACACGACCAGCGCGCCCTTGGTGTCGTCGATGACCTGCGGTCGGCCGTAGGCGTGCACGGTGACGTAGTTCCAGGTCGGCACCTTGGGTCCGGGTGCGTACCAGGTCGGCGAGACGTAGGCGTGCGGGCCCCAGAACAGTGCCAGTGAATCGGCGGGGCGCTCGAACAGCTTCCAGTGGCCGTTGGCGCGCGCCATGTGTCCGATCAACGAGCCGTGCTCGGAGCCGTCATCCTGCCACAGCAACGACAGATGGGTCGCCATCGGCGCGCCCTCGGCGTCGGTGGTCATCAGCAGGGCCCAGCTATGGGCCTGCATGATCTCGCGGCCGGTGGGTTCACTGCCTTCGAAGTGCTTCGGGACATACATCGCTGACTCTTTGGCTCGCTTTCGCTCCCCGATGGGGAGCCGGTTGAACGGCGCGCCATTACCATGTCAGATGCCGGCCGAAACCGGGAGGAATTCTCATGGGTGAAGATATTCGTCTTAAGTCGAAGGCCGGCGAGATCGGTGCCTATCTCGCCACGCCGAAGGGCACGCCCAAGGGCGGCATCGTGGTCATCCAGGAGATCTTCGGCGTCAACCATCACATCCGGGCGGTGACCGACAAGTTCGCGGCCGACGGCTATCTCGCGCTGGCGCCGCGCTTCTTCGACCACATCAAGGCCGGCATCGAGCTCGGCTACACCCCCGACACCATCGCCGAGGGCCGCAAATACGTGACCGAGCTCGGGCTCGACAAGCCGGTGCAGGACGTCGAGGCGGCGATCGAGGAGCTGAAGCGGCGCGGCGCGAAGAAGGTCGCGGTGACCGGCTATTGCTGGGGCGGCACCATCTCCTGGCTTGCGGCGACCCGGCTCAAGCCCGATGCGGTGTCGGGCTACTACGGCGGCGGCATCCACGGCCTCAAGAGCGAGAAGCCGCAAGTGCCGACCCAGCTGCATTTCGGTGACAAGGACATGCACATCCCGATGACGCACGTGAACGAGCTCCGCAAGCTCCATCCCGACGTGCAGATCTTCGACTATCCCGCCGATCACGGCTTCCATTGCGACGAGCGCGGCAGCTACGACGCCGCGGCCTCCAAGCAGGCCATGGCGCGCACGCTGGAGTTCTTCGGCAAGCACGTTGGCTAAGCGACCGTCAAAGAAGGCTCTCACACCGGGGGCGCGCGGGCCCCTCGCCGGGGTCCGCGTCGTCGATCTGTCGCGCTTGGTCGCGGGCAACATTCTCACCTTGCAGCTCGCCGACTTCGGCGCCGAGGTGATCAAGATCGAGCCGCCCGAGGGTGACACGCTGCGCTCCTGGCGCGTCAAAGGCATCGAGACGGCGTGGAAAGTCTACAGCCGTAACAAGAAGAGCATCGCGCTCGACCTGCGCTCGGACGCCGGCCGCGCCATCGTGCGCGAGTTGGCCAAGAGCGCGCAGATCCTGGTCGAAAGCTTCCGGCCGGGCGTGCTCGAGGACATGGGGCTTGCGCCGGCCGCGCTGCACGAGATCAATCCCAGGCTCGTCGTCGTGCGCATCTCGGGCTGGGGCCAGGACGGGCGCTACCGCCACAAGCCGGGCTTCGGCACTCTGATCGAAGGCTATAGCGGCTTCGCCTCGATGAACGGCTTCGCCGACCGCGAGCCGGTGCTGCCGCCGATGTATCTCGCCGATGCCATGGCCGCACTCTACGGCTACGGCGCGGTGATGGTGGCGCTGCGCGAGGTCGAAATGAACGGCGGCAAGGGCCAGGTGATGGACCTGCCCCTGTTCGATCCCTTGTTCTCGGTGCTGGGACCGCAGGCGGCCAACCACAAGCTCACTGGCGAAGTGAAGGTGCGAACCGGCAGCCGCTCGACCAATGCAGCACCTCGCAACGTCTACCAGACCAAGGACGGTCACTGGGTGTGCCTCTCGGCCTCGACGCAGGGCATGGCCGAGCGCGTGCTGGCCAAGATCGGTCGGCCCGAGCTGGTCCGGGATCCCAAATTCGCGACCAACATCGAGCGGGTGAAAAACGGCCTCGAGCTCGATGCCATCATCGGCGGCTTCATCGCCGAGCGCGATCTCGGCTCCAACCTGAAGTTCTTCGACGAGGCCGGCGTCACCATCGGCCCGGTCTACGACATCGCCCAGATCATGGCCGACGACTACGTGCTGGAGCGCGAGGCGCTGATCGAGATTCCGGACGAGGACATGGGCGAGCTGCCGACGCACCCCGTCGTGCCACGCTTCTCCGGCACGCCCGGCGCGCTGCGTACCGCTGCTCCCAAGATCGGCGAGCACAACGAGGCGCTGCTGAAGCCGCTGCTCGGCGCCGCTGAATACGACAAGCTTTGCCAGTCGGGCGCCATCGCCGCCGCCATCTCCAAGGGAAAGAAGAAGTGAACCGCCCGCCTCCGCCCGTCTGGCGCTCGATCCTCTACGTGCCGGGCAATGTGCCCAAGTTCATCGACAAGGCGCACGAGCGCGGCGCGGACTGCATCCTGGTCGACCTCGAGGACAGCGTGACCGTGGCCGAGAAGCCCACCGCCCGCGCCATGCTGCCCGAGACGATGAAGAAGGTGGTGCGCGGCGGCGCCGACGTCGCCGTGCGCATCAACCGGCCGATGCGGCTCGCCATCCCCGACATCGAGGCCGCCGTGCGGCCGGGCCTGTCGGCCCTGTTCATCACCAAGACCGAGGGGGTGCAGCATCTGCGCCTGCTCGACGAAGCGGTGCGCGAGCTCGAACGCGAGCGCGGCATGCCGGTTGGCAGCGTCGGCTTCGGCGCCATGATCGAGCATCCGCGAGCCTTGGCCGAGCTCAACGACATCGCCGAGCGCGGCCCGCGCGTCATCGCCATGATGCTGGGCGGCGAGGATTTCGCCCTCGAAACCGGCGCGATCCCGAGCGACGAATCGCTCGAGCTTCCCAAGCGGCTGGTGGCCTTCGCGGCGCAGGCGCATGGCGTGGCAATGATCGGTATCCTGGGGACGGTGGCCGACTACTCGGATCGGGCGGCCTACAGGAAGAGCGCCGATCGGGCGCAACGCTTCGGCTTCTCCGGCGGCACCTGCGTGCATCCCGGCCTGGTGCAGGCCCTGAACGAGGCTTTCACTCCATCGGCCGACGACGTCGCCTATGCCAGAAAGCTGATCGCCGCCGATGAAAAAGCCGCAGCCGGGGGCCGCGGCTCCTTCACCGTGGATGGCAAGATGATCGACGTCCCGGTGATCGATCGCGCCCGAAGGCTGTTTGCCCGCTACGACGCGATCGAGCGCCGGCTCAACAGGCGATCCTAGGCGTCGACGAGCTCAGGCGTCGCCGTGTGGAGGCCCAGGACCTCGTCGAGGTCGCGCGGCGCAAGCCGGCAGGTCACCCCGGCATTGAGGCTCTGCAGCAGCACCTCACGGCCGTTGCCGAAGCGAACGGCGTCGCGATGGGCGTGCCCGGTGACCTCGAGGCGGGTCATCGTGACTTGCTCGGCAGGCCCGATCGAGAAGGCGCGCTGCACCGTCTCGTTGATGCCTTCGAGGCTCAGGCGCGCTCCGGCCGGCATGCAGACCGCAGTCTCGCAGTCGGTGCCGGCAACGAAGCCCATGGTTCCGCTGGGGAAGCGGTGGAGCGTGTACTGCTCTTCTTGGGCGGCAGGCCGGGAACGATACAGTTCAAGTGAGTAGTCACACATAGACGTCCTCCGGTTGGGGAACGTCCGGAACAATGTCGCAGCGGGGAATTCGGCCCGCTGCTCACGATAATTTTTTGGTTCGCGACACTGACCAGGTCAGTGACCTTTAAGTGTCGCCCTTCAGTGCTTGTCGGACCACACCGAGCGCTTCACCGCGTACATCAGCCCGGCCATGGCGAGCAGGAAAAGGACGACGCGGACGCCGGTGCGCTTGCGGTCCTCCATGTGCGGCTCGGACGCCCAGGCCAGGAACTCGACGACGTCGGAGGCCTCCTGGTCGGTCGTGGCCTTGGTGCCGTCGCTGTAGGTCACCTTGTCGTCGGCGAGCGGCGGCGCCATCGCGATCTTGTGGCCCGGAAAGTACTTGTTGAAGTTGTCGTCCTTGGTGACGGCGAACTCCTTGATCTGCTCGGGCGTGAGCTTGTCGTAGGGCACGTAGCCCGTCAGCAGGCCGTGAAGGTAGTCCGGGCCATTCTCGCGCGCCTTGACGATGACGCTGAGATCGGGCGGCGCCTTGCCGTTGTTGGCGGCCGCCGCGGCGGCCTCGTTGGGGAACGGCTTTTTGAAGCGGTCCGACAGGCGCGCCGGCCGTTCGATCGGTTGGCCGTCGTCGTTCAGGTCGGGAACCTGGATGTCCTTGATCAGGTCCTTGACCTGGTTCTCGGTCAGCCCGAGCTCCATCAGGTTGCGATAGGCCAGAAGCGACAGCGAATGGCAGGCCGCGCAGACGTCGTGATAGACCTGATAGCCGCGCTGGGCGGCGGCGCGGTCATAGGTGCCGAACGGGCCCTGGAAGTGCCACTGCTTGCGCGGCGGATGCTCGGTGGTGCCGGCGGCGATGGCCACGGCACCGGTAGCGAGGGCGGCGACGGCGATCGCGCCGGTGACGAGAAGCTTGCGCATGGATCAGGCCGCCTTCTTCTTGAGCACGGCGTCGGCAATGCTGGGCGGCAGTGGCAACGGTCGTTCGATCTTGCCCAGGATCGGCAGCAAGATCAGGAAGTGGAAGAAATAGTAGACGGTGGCGATCTGCGACAGCGGGATGAAGAAGCCCGCCGGCGGGTTGGCGCCGCACCAGCCCAGCACGATCACGTCGATCACCAGCACGAACATGAACCACTTGTAGATCGGCCGGAAGGTGCACGAACGCACCCGCGAGGTGTCGAGCCAGGGCAGGATGAACAGCACGGCGATGGCGCCGAACATGGCGATCACGCCGCCGAGCTTGTCCGGCACGGCGCGCAGGATCGCGTAGAACGGCAGGAAGTACCATTCCGGCACGATGTGCTCGGGCGTCACCAGCGGGTTGGCCGGGATGTAGTTGTCGGGATG
>JAEZIF010000013.1 GCA_023416135.1 Pseudomonadota bacterium | reverse complement strand
CGACAGGAAGATCAGAGGCAATCCGATGCCCAGCAGCATGCGCGACTGCGCGAGATACCAGAAGCCGACATCGCCGTAGACCGCGGTCAGGCCGTACATCGAGAGCGCGATGAACGACGCGCCGGCGCGATGCACATGACCAAAGGGGGGGGCACTGTGCGGGGCGCGCTTTCGGTACATCGGTACAGATTAGCGTGGCATGTGAGACCGGCGGTCGGCGCACATCGAGCCGCCAGCGATCTACATTAGGCCCGGCCATTCCGGCTGCGACAGCGCGTAGTGCCCGCCGAAGATGAGCGACCGTGCTGGGTGGATGGCGCTACGGACCAACTAACCCGCCAAGAGCGGTCGTTACCTCTTTCGAGATCTTTGCAATGGCGGGTAGATAGCTTGTAGCGCTTTGCTCAGTGAATCTGCCTACCGGTCCAGAGACATTGATCACCCCGACAAAGCCCGCACTATTGAAGATGGGGGCGGCGACGGACGCTGTTTGCGAATCGCCGATGCCTGATGTCGAAACGCAGAGCGTCGCGTAGTCGACCGACCGTGCGGGACGGCTGGTGTCGCCATCGTAGCGCCGCAGCAACTGGCTGGTCGCGGCACCGTCCAGATCGACCACCTGACCGACATTGATCACATGACGCACCGCCTGGGGCGATTCTGTCCGGAACATGCAGAGCCGCTGGGTGCCCGACCGCACATAGAAGGAGGCGCTTTCGCCAGTGACGCGCGACAGCGTGGCGAGGGCGGGTTTCACGATTTCCCCCAGGTCGAACGATGCGATGTAACTGGATCCCAGCTCGAACAGCACGCCGCCGACCCGGTACTGGCCGTCGCTGAGTCGCGTCACGTAGCCGTGCCTTTCGAGCGTCGAGAGGATGCGAAGCAGTGTGCTCTTGAACAGCCCGGTCTCCTGCGAGAGCCCGCTCAGGGTCATCCGCGATTCCGACCGGAAGGCGCTCAACACCTGCAAGGCCCGCTCGACCGCGGCGATCGGCTTGGTGTCGCCGGCCTTGGGGCGATCGGATCGCGAGGAGCGGGCCGTCGCCCTGGACGCCTGCCCTCGGACGGTCGTTCCCGAGGTGCTGCGGGCGCGTGCCCTGATGGCCATGGTTTCTCCTCTCCGATCTCGATTGCGCGCGATGGATAGCGTGTCCGCACTTGCTTGGCGATGGATCGCGCAGCGAGGGTAACCCAACGCGCAAAAAATAGAACGACGTTCTTTTTCTGGACAGCTGCGGTTGCCCTGTGCAAGTCTTCGGCCCGTCGCGATCAGAAGGGTGCGCCGTGCCGGATGGCCGTCAGGAAAAGTCGCTCAGTCGTCTCGAGGACGCGCGCTTCCTGACCGGTCGCGGAACCTACGTCGCCAACCGGCCGAGCGATGGCTGCCTGCATCTCCACGTGGTGCGATCGACCCATGGTCATGCCCGTATCGCGCGCGTGGACGTCGAGGCTGCCGCGCGCGTGCCCGGCATCGCGGGGGTCTTCACGGCCGCCGATCTGGCGGCGGACGGGATCGGCCATCTGCCTTGCATCACGGTCCTCGACGCTGTCGAGCCGATCGTCGTGCCCCCTCGTCCGGCCCTGGCGGAGGGCACGGTGCGCCATGTCGGCGACCCGGTCGCCTGCATCGTCGCCGACAGTCCCGAGGCAGCGCTGGACGCCGCGGAGCTGATCGACATCCGCTACGAATCCCTGCCCTGCGTCGTGGAGCCGACGGCGGCGCTCTCGGCTGATGCGCCGCAGATCTGGCCTCAGGCCGCCGGCAATTCGGCCTTCCTGTTCCGCAAGGGTGACGCCGCGGCCGTGGCGCAGGCGATGGCATCGGCGAAGCACGTCGTATCCGCGCGGCTGGTGAACAACCGCGTCGTCGTGGCACCCATGGAGACCCGGGCCGCGATCGGCGACTACGACGCGGCCGGCGACCTGCTGCATCTCACCCTGACCGGGCAGGCCGTTCACGGCACGCGAAAGCAGCTGGCCGACACTGTGTTCCGGGTGCCGGTGGAGAAGATGCGGCTGACCGTGCCCGATGTCGGCGGCGGCTTCGGCATGAAGAACTTCGTCTATCCGGAGTGGGTGCTGGTGCTCTGGCTGGCGCGCAAGCTCCGGCGGCCAGTCCGCTGGATCGGCGAGCGTACGGAAGATTTCGTGAGCTCGACGCACGGCCGCGACTACACCGCGGAAGCCCGGCTCGCTCTCGACGAGGCCGGACGGTTCCTCGCCCTCGAGGTCCGTGCCGCCGCCAACATGGGCGCGTATCTCTCGACCAACGGGCCGCTCAGCCCCACCTCTGCCGCTGCCAGCGCGATGGGCGGGGTCTATTCCATCCCGTCTATCCTTCTCGAGGTGCGTGGCGCCTTCACCAACACGCCGCCCCTCGACGCCTATCGTGGCGCCGGCAAGCCGGAGGCCAACTACATCATCGAGCGGCTGATCGATATCGCGGCGCGCCAGACCGGCCTCGATGCCGTCGAACTGCGGCGGCGCAACGTCGTTTCATCCTTCCCGCACGTCACGGCCATGGGCATGAAGATCGAGGACGGCCGTTTCGGGGCCAATCTCGACGATGCCGTCGATGCGGCCGACCATACGGGCTACCCGGCGCGCCGCAGGGATTCGGAGGCGCGCGGGATGCTGCGGGGCCGGTCGGTCTGTTGCTTCCTCGAGACGGCGCGCGGTGCGCCCAACGAGGTCGCGCGGGTCGCCTTCCAGGGCGACGGCACGGTGCTGCTGTCGGTCGGTACCCAGTCCAACGGCCAGGGACACGAGACCGCCTATCCGCAGATCGCGGCCGACCTGCTGGGGCTGCCGGTGTCCGCCTTCCGCTTCCGCCAGGGCGACACGCAACTGCTGCCGGGCGGCGGCGGCCATGGCGGCGCCCGGTCGATGCATCTGGGCGGCACCGCCCTGGTGCTGGCGCTCGAAGCGGTGATCGCGAAAGGCCGGCGGGTCGCGGCGCATCTGCTGCAGGCGCCGCCCGAGGCGCTGGTCTTCGGCGATGCCGCCTATCGCGTCGACGGCACCGACCGCTCCATCGGCATCGCCGAGGTCGCCGTGGCGGCCCGTGATCCCGCGAACCTCCCGGAGGGCATGGCGCCGGGGCTCGAGGCGCTGGAGAACAACATCAGCGACCTCTACACCTTTCCCAACGGATGCCATGTCGCCGAGGTCGAGATCGACCCCGACACGGGAGCCATCCGGCTGGATCGCTATCTGCTGGTCGACGACTACGGCGCGCTGATCAATCCCATGGTCACGCTGGGCCAGGTCCATGGCGGTGTGGTGCAGGGGATCGGCCAGGCGTTGCTCGAGCGCGTCGTGTTCGACACCGAGTCCGGCCAGCAGCTCAGTGGCTCGATGCTGGACTATGCGCTGCCGCGGGCGGCCGACCTGCCGAGCTTCGGCGGCTGGCTGAGCGAGGAGGCGCCGACGCGCGCCAACAGGCTGGGCGTCAAGGGTTCCGGCCAGGCGGGCTGCATGGCGTCGCCGCAAACAATCATGAACGCCGTCGTCGATGCGCTGGCGCCGCTCGGCGTGCGCCAGATCGACATGCCCGCCACGCCGCATGCCGTCTGGCAGGCGATCCAGGCGGCACGGTCGAGCTGACCAGGTGACGGATCGAGGAGAGCCAATGGACAAGAAGCAGACCCGCCTGGCCGTGGATATCGGCGGCACCTTCACCGATCTGGTGCTTCATCTCGGCGATCGCTTCGTGTCGACGAAGGTGCTGACGACGCACGATGCGCCGGAACGCGGAGTCCTCGACGGCGCGCGGACGGTCATGGCCCAGGCCGGCATCGAGCCGGCCGAGCTCGATCTGGTCATTCACGGCACGACGCTGGCGACGAATGCGCTGATCGAACGCAAGGGTGCACGCACCGCGCTCGTGACGACCCAGGGCTTCCGCGATTCGCTGGAGATCGCCTACGAGCACCGCTTCGAGCAGTACGACATCTACATGGAGCGGCCGGAGCCGCTGGTGCCGAGGCCGCTGCGGTTCGAGGTCCCGGAGCGCGTGGCCTCGGACGGCTCGGTGCTACAGCCGCTCGACGAAGCCGCCGTCGAGGCGCTGGCCGGGGAGATCGCCGGGCTCGACATCGAGGCGCTGGCGATCTGCTTCCTCCATTCCTACCAGAATCCGGCGCATGAGCAGCGCGCCCGCGAAATCCTCGCATCGGCGATCCCGCGTTCCGTGATCGCCATCTCGAGCGAGGTATGCCCCGAGATCCGCGAGTACGAGCGGGCATCGACGACCGTGGCGAACGCCTACGTCCTGCCGGTGATGGAAAGCTACCTCAGCCGCCTGGAAAAGGGGCTGAAGGAGATGGGCTCGAAGGCGCCGCTCCTGCTCATCATGTCGTCCGGCGGCATCACCACCGTGGACACGGCGCGCCGCTTTCCCATCCGCCTGGTCGAATCAGGCCCGGCCGGCGGCGCGGTCATGGCGCTTTCAGTCGCCGCCGAGAACGGCATCGAGAAGGCACTGGCCTTCGACATGGGCGGCACGACCGCCAAGATCACGCTGATCGACGATCTGCGGCCACAGCAGTCGCGGCATTTCGAGATCGCCCGCGCGGCGCGCTTCGTCAAAGGCAGCGGCATCCCGGTCCGCATCCCGGTGATCGACATGGTGGAGATCGGCGCCGGCGGAGGCTCGATCGCCCGCACCGATCCGATGGGCCGCATCACCGTCGGCCCGGACAGCGCCGGCTCGATGCCGGGACCGGCCGCCTATGGGCGCGGCGGCGAGATGGCGACGGTGACCGACGCCGACCTCCTCCTGGGTTGGCTCGATCCCGCCGGCTTAGCCGGCCGCCACAACGATAACCCGTCCCCCCCCCCGCCGCC
>JAEZIF010000531.1 GCA_023416135.1 Pseudomonadota bacterium | reverse complement strand
GCGATCCCAAGCCGTCGCGTGACGACATCGAGATGACGCGCGAGGTCAAGGCGGCGGCTGCGGCGCTGGGCATCGCCATCCATGACCACCTGGTGATCGGCCGCAAAGGCCATGCGAGCTTCAGGAGCCTGGGCTTGCTATCCTGAGCATGCCGCCGGGAGGCACCGGCTTAGATTGCATGCATTCGTTGACCCGCTTGATCGTCGGCGTCGCTGCATCGGCCACGATTCTCACGAGCGCGCTCGCCGCCGACCTCAATCCCGCCGCTGTCGCGTTTACGCTCCCCGACAAGGTCGAGTGGAAGCAGGGATGCGGCCGCAACCAGCAGGCAATCCTGGCAGGCGATCCGTCGAAGCCCGGCCTCTACGTCGTCATGGTCAAATGGCTGCTCGGCGGGATGAGCCGTCCGCATTTCCATCCCAACGATCGCTTCATCACGGTGCTCAAAGGGACGTGGTGGGTCGGCACAGGCAGCAAGTTCGACCCCGACAGCACCGTCCCGATGCCGGCCGGCACCTTCGTTACCCATTTCGGCAAGCAGGTGCACTACGACGGCGCCAAGGACGAAGAGGCCGTGCTGCTGATCACCGGCGAAGGCCCGGCCACGTCGACGCCGGCGGAAGAGAAATAGAGACACCCCTGGACAGGCGCTCGCCGCGATACTCAAATTCGCCCGCCCGAGAGGAGCTTGCGCGATGCCGATCATCGATTCCCAGGTCCATGCCTACGAGGCCAACACCCCGAAGCGGCCGTGGGCCACCGTGCCGAACTGGCCGCCACACGTCACCGGCGACGAGATGGTGGCGGCAATGGACAAGGTCGGCGTCGACGGGGCGATCTTCATCTCGGCCTTTTCCATGTACCGCTACGACGCCAGGTACGCCGTCGAGGTCGCGCGGTCTCATCCCGACCGGATGGCCATCGTCAAACCGGTCGACCCGGACGATCCGGCGGTGGCCGACGTCATCGCCGAGTGGAAGAAGATCCCGGGCGCCGTCGGCATCCGCATCATGCTTCGCGAGGAGGAGAAGCGCTCGCCGACCGACCCGGGGTTCGACCGCATCCTGCGCGCCGCCGTGAGCCACGATTTCCCGGTCAACATCCTGTGCTGGGGCAACCTGGACGCCGGCATGGCGCTGATCGACCGCCATCCGCAGACGCGCTTCATCATCGATCATCTCGGCATCCTGCAGCCGCGCGTCCCGCCGGCGCCGCCGCAGCCGTGGGCCGATCTGCCGAAGGTGCTGGAACTCGCCAGGCGCCCGAACGCCGTCATCAAGGTCAGCGGCGCCTGCACCCTGTCGCGCGAGCCCTATCCCTTTCCCGACATCTGGGATCCGCTGGCGCGCGTGTTCGATGCGTGGGGCTTCGATCGCTGCCTGTGGGGCACCGACTGGACGCGCGCGTTCGCCGTCGTCAACTACCAGCAGGCCGTCGACCCCTTCCTGAAAACCGACCGGCTGAGCGCTTCCGAACGCGCCATGCTGATGGGCGGCGCCTGCGCCAAGGCGTATGGCTGGTCGCCGAAGCGGAAGAAGTAGCCTCGTCCAAGGTGGAACCGATCAGCGCCGACATTGGGGCGCTGGCCATCGACGTCTCGAGTACAAGTGGCCTTGCACCAGCAGCCCCGAAGCACTGACCCGCGAGTAGTGGCTCCCCTCAAAAGCCGACGCATCGGCTGGCCGAACCCGGTATAGTAGCGGCGCGCCTCATCGGCATCGAGAGTGCCGGAGGCGCAAGCGTTCAACTCACAAGAGTAGAGGTAGGAAGCGCACCAAGATCGAGGAGGAAACCCATGACCCGTGTCCATCGGATCACCCGCCGTCGTGCGTTGAAAGTGACGAGCGGCGCTGTCGGCGCAATCCTGCCGCTGGTGCATGTCCAATCGGCAAGCGCTGCAGGCAAGCTGACGATGGGGGTCTGGGATCACTGGGTGCCCGCGGCCAATCCGGTGCTGAAGGGATTGGTCGACGAGTGGGCCACGAAGAACAAGGTCGACGTGACGATCGACTTCATTCCCTCCGCCGGCAACAAGATGATCCTCACGCAGGCCGCCGAAGCGCAGGCCCGGAGCGGGCACGACATCCTCGCCTTCGACCAATGGGCGTCCCATCAGTACGCCGACAGGCTCACGCCCGTGAACGACGTCGTGGATGCGCTGATCAAGCAGTACGGGCCGGTGAGCAAGGCCGTGGAATACCTCGGCACGGCGGACGCGAAATGGCTGGGCGTGCCCATGGCCTGGGGCTCGGCGCCGCTGCCGCCGTGCGCCCGCATCTCCATGCTCAAGAACGACACGGGCGAGGACGTGACCGAGTGGTACCCGGCCAGCGACGTAAAGACCAAGGGTGCGGCCGAGTGGACGTACGAGAAGCAGTTGAAGATGGCCGAGCAGTGTCACAAGGCAGGCCACCTGTTCGCCTTCGGCTGCGGCGCCAATAGCACGGATGCGAACCAGACCTGGGGTGCCACGTTCGGGGCGTTCGGCGCGCACCTCGTGGATGCCAAGGGCAACATCACGGTCGATTCCGATCCGGTCCGGGCGGTGCTCGTCTACGTCTAGCGCCTCGTCCCCTATTTGCCCCGCGAGACCATCGCCTACGATGACGCGTCCAACAACAAGGCCTTCGTTGCCGGCTCGGCGGCGATGATCTGGAACCCGCCCAGCGCCTGGGCGGTCGCCAAGCGCGATGCGCCGGCAATTGCCGCCGACACCTGGCACTTTCCAAATCCCAAGGGGAAGATGGGACGGCTGGTTCCCCATCGCCCATATTTCTGGGGCATCTGGCAATGGGCGCAGAACAAGCCGGCGGCAAAGGACCTGATGGCGTTCGTCAGCCAGCGCGACATCGTCACCAAGCTCAGCATCCCCGCAGCGGGCTATGACATCCCGCCCTTCCTGTCGATGGCGGACTTGCCGGTGTGGGGCGAGCTCGAGCCGCCGAGGGGCACGATGTACAACTACCCCGTGCGTCCCCACCACGACGCCGAATACTACATCGTCGGTTCGAGCGCCCCGCCGGACATCGGCGTGCAGATCTGGAGCCACTACATGATACCGGGAATGGTGGCCCGCGTCGTGTCCGGTCACAGCGAGAAGAAGGTGATCGACTGGGCGAAAACAGAGCTCGAGGGCCTCCGTCGCTGAGCGGAGGCAACTTACCCGCCAGGTAATCGACCGACCCATGTCGCCGCCATAGGTTCGGCGGCATGGAAAGACGAGACCTCATCCGAGCAATCGTCGCGGTCGGCGTCACGGCGCCGCCTGCACTGTCGGGGGCCGCGCGGGCCCAGTCCTCATCTCAAAGGAGTATGGCGATGAGCAACGCCAACGAAGTCGTGGTGCGATACCTCGCGGCATGGAACGAGCCCGAGCCCCAGCGGCGGCGCGAGCTGGTGGCCAAGGCCTGGACCGACGACGGCACGTATGTCGACGCTGCGCGCGGCGGCAAGGGCCACGACAGCCTCGACACCATGATCGCGACGGCGCAAGGCCACTTCCCGGGCTACCGGCTGCGCCTCGCCAGCGGCATCGAGGCGCATCACGACTACCTGCGCTTCAGCTGGGTGGCCGGCGGCACGACGGAAACGCCGCTCTACATCAAGGGCACCGATTTCGTGGTCGTGGCCGGCGACGGCCGTATCAAATCGGTCGTCGGCTTCGTCGACGCCGCCCCAGCACGCGGCTGACAAAGGAGGTCGCGATGGAAAGGAGAAGTGCGACGGCCTCGATCGCCGCTGCCGCCGTCGCGACCCTCGTCGCGGCCGGCAGCCGGCCGGCTGCAGCCAAGGCACCGGCCGCGGCGCGGCCTTCCTTCATCGAGACCGAGGATGGTGCAAGCCTGTTCCACCTCGATTGGGGGACCGGCAGGCCCGTGGTGTTCACCCATGCCTGGGGCCTCAATGCCGACATCTGGGAGTACCAACTCGTCGAGCTTGCCGACCAGGGCCTGCGCTGCATCGCCTACGACCGGCGCGGCCACGGACGGTCGAGCGACCCGGGACGAGGCTACGACTACGACCGGCTGGCCGACGATCTGGCCGCGGTCATCGACCAGCTCGATCTCACAGACGTCACGCTCGTCGCCCACTCCATGGGCAACGGCGAAGCCGTGCGATATCTGACGCGGCACGGCAGTGCGCGCATCGCCCGGCTGGTGATGCTGAGCACCGTCCCGCCCCACTCAACCAGCAACTTCGGCCCGCTGATTGCCGGCTTGAAGCAGGACCGCCCGGCTTTCTTTGCCAAGGGAGTCAGCGCATTCATCGGCGGCCATCCCGCCGTTTCACCCGCCATGACCGATTGGATCGTCGCCCAGTTCATGCGGGCCTCGCCGAAGGCCACTATCGACTGCATGCGCGCCATCGCCGGCGGCGACTTGCGGGCGGACATGCGCGCCGTCACCGTGCCGACATTGATCGCCCATGGCGACAAGGACGCGGTCAACCCGCTGGACACGACGGCGCAGAAGGTCGCCGAACTCATACCGGGTGCCAGGCTCGAGGTTTACGAGGGCGCGCCGCACGGGCTCGTCATCACTCATCGTGATCGTCTGGCGCGGGAAATCCTGGCGTTTGCCCGCGCATGACCTGACGGCGCTTCTTTTTCGCGGGCCGCTCCCACACCACGCCGGGATAGCCCTTTAGCGGAACGAGCGGCTCGCCGAGATACGTCCAGTCCTGCAATTCGGCGATGGCGATATGGTAGCGCGGCTCCCGGCCGGTACGGCCGCTGAACAGCGCTCGAGGAACGTTGACCATCTGCGGCGAGTGCGCGCGCTCGTAGATGACGGGCGTTCCGCATCGAGCGCAAAAGCCCCTTGTCGTTCCTGTCGTCCTGTCCTGGAAGCGGGTTATCTTCGCGTGGCCCTTGGTCACGCGGAATCGGCTGCGCCAACTGCCGACATAGGTCGCATAGGCAGCGCCATGCGCCCGCCGGCTCGCGCCGGAATGATCATGCCACGCCCATCGTGCAGGAATGCCGATCTCGAACTGCACCGCGCCACAAAGGCATTGGCCTGTCGCCGATATTGTGTTCTCTGCCGTCGCTTTGGCCACGTTCGCCTCTCCCGCGGCAACCGGGAGCCGCGTGCGGAGTTGATCCTTCGGCTGAAATTCGCCCGGGGGCATTCCATGATCAAGACGTTCACGACCGTCCTGCTGGTCGCCGTGCTGACCGCATCTGCCGTATCGGGCCAGACCGAAGGCGGCGCGCCAAGCCAAGTGCCAGAAGCGACACCGCCGCCAGGACCGGCACAGGCACCAGCACCCGCGCAGGCACCAGTGCAGGCACCGCCGCAGGCGCCAGTGCAGGCACCAGTGCAGGCACCGCCGCAGGCGCCTGGACAGCCGTCGGTCACCGTGCTCGACACACAGGAGGTGCAGGGCATCCTCGGTCGCGAGGTCCGCAGCCTCGCCGACGAGAACATGGGCCGCATCGTCGACGTCCTGGTCGATGGCCAGGGTGCGACCCGCGCCGCCATCATCGACTTCGGCGGCTTCCTGGGCGTCGGTAGCCGCAAGATCGCCGTCGCCTGGCAGGCGCTGCATTTCGTGCCGGCGGCAGAAAAGCGCTACGGCATCGTCCTCGAGCTGACGCGCGACCAGGTGAAGCCGGCGCCCGAGTACAAAGAAGGCCGTCCGATCATCGTGATCGTGGCCTCGGGCAAGCTCGAGCCCCTGCCGTAGAGGCGCGCCGGTGACGGAGCTTCCCCCTCCTTCGCTGCCGCATCCGTCCCGCCGCAGCCTGAAGCGGCTAGACTGGTTCGTCTTTCTCGTCGCCGACGTGCAGACCGGCTTCGGGCCGTTCGTCGCCGTCTACCTGACGTCGCAGAAATGGACGCAGATCGAGATCGGCCTGGTGCTGACGGTAGCCGGCCTGGTCTCGCTGCTGGGCCAGATCCCCGGCGGCGCTCTGGTCGACGCCGTGCGCTCCGAACGCGTGGTCGCGGGCGTGGCGGTGACCTTGATCGCCATGAGCGCGCTGGTCTATGCGACCCTCCCGATCTTTCCCGCCGTGCTGGTCGCCGCCACGCTGCACGCCGCCGCAAGCTGCGTCCTGGGGCCGGCCATCGCCGCGATCAGCCTTGGACTGGTCGGCCACGCCGCGATCGGCGAACGCTTCGGCCGCAATGCGCGCTTCGCCTCGATCGGCGCGGCGCTGTCAGCGGCTGTGATGGGCGGCTTCGGCTACTTTTTCTCGCCCCAGGCGGTGTTCTTCGTGACTGCGGCGCTGATCGTCCCGACGCTGCTCGTATTGCGCGGCGTCGCGGCGACGGAAATCGACCCTGAGCGGGCACATGGCAACATGCCGGAGCTGCGCACCGGCAAGCCGCCGGTCGATCTGCGTAGCCTGCTCAGCAAGCGCGCCCTGCTGGTGTTCGGCTGCTGCATCCTGCTGTTCCACCTCGCCAATGCCGCCATGCTGCCGCTGATGGGCAGCGTGCTCACCACCCGGTCGGGCCAGTGGGCGACCGTGATGATCGCCGCGTGCATGGTCGGACCGCAGATCGTGGTCGCCCTGTTCTCGCCATGGGTCGGCCGGCAGGCGCAACGCATCGGCCGCAGGCCCCTGCTGATCGCGGGCTTTGCCGCCTTGCCGATCCGCGGACTGCTGCTGGCCACCGTGACGGATCCTTACCTGCTGGTCGCCGTACAGCTGCTCGATGGCCTGACGGCCGCGGTGATGAGCGTGATGGTGCCGCTGACCATCGCCGACCTGACGCGCGGCTCGGGCCGCTTCAACCTCACCCAGGGTGTCGTCGGCACGATGATGGGCCTGGGCGCCTCGATCAGTCCCACGTTCGCCGGTTTCATGAGCGACACGTTCAGCAGCTCGGTGGCCTTCATGGGCCTCGCCACCGTCGCGGTGTTCGCGCTCGCTACCGTGTGGTTCCTGATGCCCGAGACACGGCCGCCCGCCAACGGCCTTCGAACGCATCCTTCAGGCGATGGATGCCGATCTTCTTCATCGTCGCCTTAGGGCTCGAGCGCGAACGACAGTCCTGTGTGGCGCGCCACCACATGTCGACCTGCCGGCCCATTCGCAGGCGGCCCGCGACATGATGCAGGCCATGGCAGAGCGCCACGCCGTGGCGCGGCACGACCACGAGATCGAGGATCTCATACGTCATGGCCGGTCAAAGTGATGGGACACCAGGCGCGCCGCATCCTTGGCATGCACAGCCTCGATCCCGCTCCCTCATGATGGCGAGGATCTCGGCCTCGACGGCCGCGGGTGTTGCCATGGTCATTGCGTGACAACGCGCACGCTGCAGCCCTGTTCCAGGGTGTCAAAGCTGTGTCCGGCCGCGACGGCCGTTGTCCTGCCCGGCTTCGGGATGGGACATCGATGCCATGCAAGTCAGTTCTCCGATCGACGCGCCGGCGCCAGCCCCCGCATACCGTCGACGCACGATCGCCACGAACTTCATCGCCATGACCGCCGTCAGCGGCATCGTCCTGCTGATCGGCATCTTCGCCACCGCCTACAGTCGCCGGGTGCTCGGCCCGGCCGCGATCGGCCAGATCAACTGGAACGCGGCCCTGCTCACCTTCCTCGCCCTGCTTGCAAGTCCGGGCCTGGCGCTCGTGGGACAGCGCGACATCGCCGCCAACCCGAAGGAGACGGCATCGATCACCTCTTTGGTGCTCGGCCTGCAGACGCTGTTCGGCTTGACCGCCTACGCCGTCGTCGCGACGATCGCGCTCCTCGATCCGCGCGGCGCGCAGGCCAGCGCCCTGTTGCTGATCCAGGGCGTCATCATCCTGATCAACGCCGGCAGCACGATCTGGGTCCTCCAGGCGCACCAGCGCATGGCCGGACCCGCCATCGCTTCACTGGTCATCAACCTCCTGCAGATTCCCGCGCTGCTCCTGCTGATCCGTGAGCCCGGCGACATCTATCTGTTCGCCGCCTACACGCTGCCCTTCTCGTTCGCCCTGGTCGGCTACTATTTCTGGTATCTGCAGCACAACGGCATCTTGCGTTTCGCCGACATACGGCCGCGCTTGGCCGCCGGCGGCAAGCTCCTGTCCGAGGCCTGGCCGCTGGCGCTGTCGTTGCTGGCGGTGCTGGTGGTCTACAACGGTGGCGCCATCCTGCTGGGCTTCACCCACAGTGACATCGAGGTCGGTCTCTTCACCACGGCGTACAAGCTGATGTTCATTTCGACCGTGGTGAGCGGCGCCATGATGAACGCCTACTTCCCGGTCCTGTCGCAGGTCGCGGGCGATAGGATGCAGGCCAAGCGCGTGGCGCACGACTTCGCCACGCTGATGGTCTGGATGGGCCTGCCGATCGCCGCTCTCGGCTGGGCCTGCGGCCGGCACGTCAACGATCTGCTGTTCGGCGCTCAGTTCGCCGCTGCCGGCCCCTATTTCGAATGGCTGTGCCTCGTCGTGGCGCTCACCTTCACCAGCATCGGGCTGGGCACGCCGCTGCTGGCCTGGGGCCATCAAAGACTGCACCTCAAGATCATTGCTACATCGGCCGCGGCCAGCCTGGCGCTGAACGCGCTGTTGATCCCGCAATACGGCGGCTGGGGAGCGGTGGCAGCGCTGCTGCTCGCCGAGACGCTGAGCGTCACCATGCTGGTGATCGCGCGACGACGCCTGGAACTCGGACGCTTCGCGCTGCTGCCGCTGCTGGTCCCGCCAATTCTGTGCTCGCTCGCGGTCGCCCTCGGCATCGCCTTCCTGCCCGCTTCGGCTCACCAATACTGGTGGCTGGAGGTCGCGGTCGGTGCCGCGCTGCTCGGCGGCTGCCTGCTGCTTTTCGAGCGACGCATCGCCAAGGCGGCGTGGACCCTGGTGAGACGAGCGCGCTAGACCCGATGGTCGGCGGCCTGCCATTGTACGGCCAACGCCCATCGCGGAGCATTCAATGGCAGGCAGGATCTATGTCGGTATCGGCGGCTGGACGTTCGAGCCGTGGCGCGGCGTCTTCTACCCCGACGACCTCAGCCAGAAGCGCGAGCTGGAATATGCCAGCCGCAAGCTGAGCTCGATCGAGATCAATGGCACCTACTATTCGAGCTTCAAGCCGGCGAGTTGGGCCAAGTGGCACGACGAGACGCCGGACGGCTTCGTTTTCGCGGTGAAGGCCTCGCGCTTCTGCACCAACCGCCGGGTGCTCGCCGAAGCCGGCGAATCGGTGCAGAGATTCTTCGCTCAAGGCATCGTCGAGCTCAAGGACCGGCTGGGGCCGGTGAACTGGCAGTTCATGGGCACCAAGAAGTTCGACCCGGAGGATTTCGAGGCGTTCCTGAAGCTCCTGCCCAAGGAGGTCGGCAAGCTGCCGCTGCGCCATGCGCTGGAGGTGCGCCACGACAGTTTCAAGGATCCCCGCTTCTACGATCTGGCGCGGAAGTACAACGCCGCCATCGTCTTTGCCCACGACCAGGACTTCCCGGAGATCGACGAGCCGACCGCCGACTTCACCTACGCCCGCCTGATGGGCAGCGAGGACAAGGTGAAGACCGGCTACAAGCCCGCCGATCTCGACAAATGGGCCAAGCGCGCCAAGGGCTGGGCCAGGAAGGGCAATGCCTACGTCTATTTCATCTCGGGCGCCAAGGTGCGCAATCCGGCGGCAGCCCAGGCATTGATGGACAAGGTCTAGGCTCCTCTTCCGTCAAGGGCCTTGTCCCCCTTGACTCGTGCGGCTTTGCCTCCTTATAGTTAACTCTATGGTTAACTATCAAAGTGCTGTGCTTGACCGCACCTTTGCCGCTTTGGCCGACCCGACCCGGCGCGCCCTGCTGGCCCGGCTCGATGAAGAGCAGGGACTCACCGTCAGCGAGCTGGCGCGACCTTTCCCGGTCTCCCTGCCCGCCATCATGAAGCATCTCGATGTGCTGACCGACGCGGGCCTGATCGAGCGCACCAAGACCGGCCGCACCGTGACCTGCCAGCTCAAGGCCGCGCCCATGGAGCAAGCGATGAACTGGCTCGCCCGCTACGAGCGCTACTGGACCGAGCAGCTCGACCGTCTCGCCGCCTTTCTCGAGGAGGATTCATGGCAAGCAAGCCCAGCCTCGCCCTCAAGCGGCGCTTCAAAGCGTCGCCGGCGCAGCTCTTCGAGGCCTGGACGCAGCCGCAAAAAATGATCCGCTGGTGGGGCGTCACCGGCCATCCCGAGACGCCCATCGCCGAGGCCGACCTGAAGGTGGGCGGCCGCTTTCGCGTGCAGTTCCATACCCCGGACGGCGAGCATCACAGCGTGAGCGGCGTCTATCGCGAGATCGTGCCGGATCGAAAGCTCGTCTTCTCCTGGGCCTGGCAGAGCACGCCCGAGCGAGAATCGCAGGTCTCGATCGACCTCAGCCCTGACGGTGAGACCACCGTCCTCACGCTGACGCACGAGCAGTTCTTCGACGAGAAGGCGCGCGACGATCATCGCCGCGGCTGGGCGCTGGCCCTCGACAATCTGGAGAAGGTGTTCCCATGAGCGCCGAGGCGTTTCGTGCCCCGATCTCGATGAGCGACGCCGGAGCCAAGGCCGCGTTGCTCGACGGTCTGCCGCGCGATGTCGGCGGACTGGCCAAGGTGGTGCAAGGTGTGCTGATCCACGAGCATATCGCACCCGCCTACGGCGTCACCCTTTCCGCCGAGCAACATGCGCAGGCCCATATGCGCGGCGTCGAGAAGATGCTCGACTGCATTGCCCGCCAGGACGGCCGGCCTTTGCCGCAGCCGCGCCCACCGGGCGAGCGTGTGGTCGGCGTCTGCCGGCATTTCACGCTCCTGCACGTCGCCATGCTGCGCCGGCAGGGCATCGCGGCGCGGGCTCGCTGCGGCTTCGGCGCCTACTTCGAGAAGGGCAAGCTCATCGACCACTGGGTCACGGAATACTGGAACGAGAGCGCGCAGAGTTGGCGGCTGGTCGATGCCCAGCTCGATCTGCGCCAGCGCGATCTGTTCGACATCACCTTCGATCCACTCGATGTGCCGCGCGATCAGTTCGTGGTGGCGGGCGACGCCTGGCAGCTCTGCCGCGGCGGCAAGGCCGATCCCGGCGCGTTCGGCATCCTCGACATGCACGGCCTGTGGTTCATCGCCGGCAACGTCATTCGCGACGTGGCCGCCCTCAACAATCACGAGATGCTGCCGTGGGACGTCTGGGGCGGCATGGCCCAGACCGACGCCGGGCTCGATCTCGGCTTCATCGACCGCCTGGCCGCGTTATCGCGTGCGCCTGACCGCCACTTCGGCGACCTGCGCGCGGTCTACGAGGACGAGCGCGTGGCCGTGCCGGGCACGGTCTTCAACGCCGTCCTCAACCGTCCCGATCCGATCCACTGAAGGAGGCCATCATGCAGGTGCACAAAACCGTCTCCCGGGAAGAGTGGCTGGAAGCGCGACGCGCGCTGCTCGCCAAGGAGAAGGCCCATCTTCGCGCGCACGACGAGCTCGCACGTCAGCGCCGCGAGCTCCCTTGGGTCAAGGTCGACAAGACTTACGTATTCGACGGCCCGGACGGCCGCGAGACCCTGGCCGACCTGTTCGCCGGCCGCAGCCAGCTCATCGTCAAGCACTTCATGTTCGGGCCGGACTGGCAGGAAGGCTGCGTCGGCTGTTCCTTCGGCGCCGACCAGATGGAGGGCTCGGTGATCCATCTCGTCAACCACGATGTGATGCTGATCGCCGTCTCGCGCGCGCCGTATTCCAAGATTGCCGCCTTCCACAAGCGCATGGGCTGGCCGTTCAAATGGGTATCGTCGGCCGGCAGCGACTTCAACTTCGACTACAATGTGTCGTTCACCGAGGAGCAGAAGGCCAAAGGCAAGGTGTTCTACAATTTCGAGGAACGCGACTGGATGAGCGACGAACTGCCCGGCTTCAGCGTCTTCACCAAGGATGAGACCGGCCAGATTTTCCATACCTATTCGGTATTTGCACGTGGCACCGAGGACGTCGGCACGGTCTACGGCTTCCTCGACATTACGCCCAACGGCCGCAACGAGCCGCCCGGCGGGAACCTCTCCTACTGGGTCCGCCATCACGACAAATATGAGGAAAAGGCCGGAAATTCCTGCTGCCACGGCTGAGCGGGAGTGTTGTAGACTGCCGGCCAACGGAACGCAGGAGGAATGGATGCCCGCCCTTTCGTTGGACCATTGGAATATCTATTGCAAGGATCTCGACGCCACGGTGCGCTTCTACGAGCGCTACGTGGGCCTGAAGAACGGCGATCGTCCGCCGTTCATGTTCCCCGGCGCGTGGATGTATGCCGGCGACAAGGCGATCCTGCACATCGTCTCGGAGACCGATCGCAAGGATCACGGCAGCGGCGCCATCGATCATGTCGCCATCAACTGCTCGGACATCCGCGGCACGATCGACACGATCAAGAAGGACGGCCTGGCGTACGAAGTGCGCAAGGTGCCGGCCCGCCCGCTGCAGCAGGTCTTCGTGCACGATCCCGACGGTGTGATGATCGAGCTGAACTTCTGGCACGAGGCCGACGTCCCCGAGCTCCAGGAGACCGGCAAGGCCCCGGTCGCGCGCGACGAACTCGCCAAGAAGGCGAAGGCCAAGGGCAAGAAGCAGCTCGCCGGCGCAAAGTAGTTTGTGGGAGCGCGCCACTCCGTGCCGCTCCCAATTCAATCCAGCGTCAGGATCTCGCTGAGCCGGCGGAAATAGTCCGCCGGCAGCAGGTCGCGGCCGGCCAGGAGATGGCCGAGGTAATCTCGAGTCGGGCGCAGGTCTTCGGCCGTCAGCAGCGCCACATAGGTGATCGCCTGGACCGCGACGCCGGTGTCGCCGCGCCTCACCGGCACGATCCGGCGTTCATAGTGGCCGCCGGCAACACCCTCATAGCGATCGAGCACCTCGAACCCCTTCGCCGGCAGCAGGTTCAACGTGCCGTGCACCGCCTCGCCCGACGCCGGCACGATGTTGCCAGCCCCCGAGCCGATCGGCGCCCGCGCCCGCTTGTTGAAGGCGAGCCGCCAGCCGTCGAGGCGTCCGGCGACCCGTTCGCCCGCCCTCACGCCTTCAGGCCTCAGCCGTTCCTCGAACAACCGCTGGGCGCTCATGTTGGAGCCGTAGGCGAAGTACCAGCTCAGACCACCTTCCATACCCGCACTGCCTCGTCATAACCGCGGATGGCCAAGGGCCCTAGATCGGTCGCGCCGTCGGCGCCGGTCGTCGCTTGATGCACCGCACTCGACACCAGGAGTTGCGCGCCCGTCTCCTTGGTGAGTTGCTCCAGCCGCGCCGCAAGGTTCACGGTATCGCCGATCACCGTATACTCCTTGCGTTGCGGCGAGCCGACCGTTCCGGTGACCGCCTTGCCAAGATGGATGCCGATGCCCACGCGCAGAGCCTTGTCGGGCCGCGTCTTGTTCCAGCGATCGACCGCCGCCAGCATGCCGTGCGCCGCCGCCAGCGCGTTGGCCGCAGCCTTGGGATCGTCGAGCGGCGCACCGAAGATCGCCAGGAATCCGTCGCCCAGGAACTTGTTGATGATGCCGTTGCTGCGATCGACGATCTCGATCATCTCGGCGAAGAAGTCGTTCAACAGCGCGACGGTCTCGTCGGCCGGCCGTTTTCGCGTCATCGCGGTGAAGCCCCGGATGTCGAGGAACAGCACACAGACCTCGCGCAGCTCGCTCGGCGGGTCGCTGTGCGAAGCAAGCAGTCGGTCGACGACGGCGGGCGACACGTGCTGGCCGAACATGTTGGTGACGTGGTCGCGCGCGGCCGCGGCCGCCACGGATTTCTCGAACTGCCGGCGCAGGCTGCCGGCCACGATGCCGGCGATCACGCCGCTGCCCAGCAGCACGAGGCTGCGGCTGAGATTGTAGAGCAGCGAGTGCGCCGGCACGTCGGAGAAGAGCACCATCGGCACGAAATGCAGGGCCAGCAGGAACTGCTGCACCGCCGCGACGGCGCCCGTCCACAACGACAGCCAGAAGTCGAGTCTCAGCGTAGAAAGCAGTACGAACACGAAGTAGAGGAGTGGCGGCCAGAAGCCGAACACCGCCTCCGGTGGCATGTGATGCGCCAGCGCAAAGATGAGCACGCTCGGCATGCTGGTCTCGATGAAGGCATTACCGAAGCGGGCGTAGCGCGGAAAATCCCTGTCGTGGGATGCCCGCCAGCGCAGCCCGAGCAACACGACGATTTCATAGAGAGCGAAAGGACCGATGCCGGCCAACGGCAGCCACCAGGCCAGCCCCTGGTGGAACATGCTGTGAACCAGACCGGGCAGAAAGTTGACGGTGCACAGCGTCAGCACGAGCAGCGCCACCAGGACGATGGCGAGCACCCGCACCCGCTGGATCTCGCTGCGCAGGATCTCGCGGCGCAGCTCGTTGGCATAGCCGTCTGGGGTCGTTTCGGCCATCGGAGGAACCAACCTAACCGGCAGTCCGAGGCTCCACAACGGCGGGGCGGGATGGTAGGAACGGGTCATGCCGCTCAAGGAGAGCGCGCGCGAACTGCAGGGCAAGGCCGCCAACCTCGCCGTGCGGATGCCGATCGCCTGGGTGAACATCCTGGCCGGTCCGCCGGTGGTGGCCGACGGCCGCACGCTGGACGGCCGCACGCAGTGGCTGCTGCAGCTGCTGGCCCGCAGCGGCCAGCCGCCGATCGAGCAGACGACCGTGATCGAGGCGCGCGCCGTATACGACACCTTCATGCTCGAGATGGGCGGCCGCGCCGCGCCGATCGGCGAGATGGTCGACCGTACCATCGAAGGGCCCGCGGGGCGGCTGCGCATCCGCATCTATCGCCCCGCTGGTACGGTGGTGCGCCCGCTGCCGGCGATCCTCTACTTCCACGGCGGCGGCTGGGTGATGGGCAGCCTCGAAGGCTACGACCTGGTGTACCGCTACTTCTGCGCCCGTGCTGGAAGCGCGCTGGTCGCCGTCGACTATCGCTTGGCGCCTGAGCACAAGTTCCCCGCCGGCATCGACGATGCGGTCGCTGCCTACCGCTGGCTGCAGGCGGAAGCCACCGGGTTGGGCATCGATCCGGCGCGCATCGTCATCGCGGGCGATTCGGCCGGCGGCAACATCGCTGCCGCCACGGCGCAGCTCCTGCGCGGCGAAGCGCGGCTGCCCTGCCTGCAATGGCTGATCTTCCCGGTCACCGACCTCAGTTTCGACACCGCCTCCTTCAAGAGTTGCGGCGAAGGCTTCCTGCTGACCCGGGCGGCAATGGAATGGTTCCGCGGCCACTACCTCAACAGCCAGGCCGAGGTCGGCGATCCGCGAGCCTCGCCGCTCAAGGCGGACGACCTTGCCGGGTTGCCGCCGGCGCTGGTCTATACGGCGGGCTTCGACCCGCTGCGCGACGAGGGACGAGCCTATGCCGACCGCCTGAGCGCGGCTGGCGTGAAGACCATCCACCACGAGTTCGATTCGCTGATCCATGGCTTCGTCGGCCTGCGCGGCACGGTGTCGGCCGCGGCGCGGGCGATGGACGACATGGTGGCGGGCCTTCGGCACGAACTGGCGCAACTCGGAAGATGATCATGGGCGATGACAGCCAAATCACGGTGGACCGGCGCGAGCGGTCTGGCCGCCGCGAGCAGAACAAGGCGGAAAACCGCACGGCGCTGCTCAAGGCGGCGCGCGCAGTGTTCGCCGAGATGGGGTATGGCGCGGCGAGCGTGCGCGACATCGTACGCCGCACCGACCTCGCTTCCGGCACCTTCTACAACTACTTCAAGGACAAGGACGAGATCTTCGAGGCGGTGGTCGGCGAGCTGACCGGCGAGATCCTGAAACGACATCACAACGGACGCGCCAGGGCGACGACCGCCGAGGCGTTCTTCCGCGCCCACTATGCCGTCTATTTCGAGTTCATCGTCGAGGACGCCGAGCTGCTGGCGCTGGCCCGCAGGAACTTCACCGCCATCCGAACCCTGCTCGACAAGCCCGACGTGCGTGCTCTGGCGCTCGCCCTGAACGACGACATCCGTGCCGCCATCGCCTCGGGCGTGCTGCCCAATGTCGATGTCAGCTACCTTGCCGCCGCCATGGCCGGCGTGGCCTTCGAGATCTCGATCGTCATGGTGGCGCGCGATCCAGTCGACCCCGCCGGCGCCGCCGACTTCGCCACGCGCCTGATGATGGGCGGCCTCGACCACCTGCCGCGACGATGAGGGGTTGCCGGACCACGGACCGCGGGTCAGCGGTCCGGCAAAGCCAGCTCAGGCCCCCTGCACGATCGGATTGCGCAGCACGCCGATCTTCTCGATCTCGACCTCGCAGACATCGCCCGGCTTCAGCCAAGGCTGCGGCTTGCGCGCCATCGCCACGCCGGAGGGCGTGCCGGTGATGATGATGTCGCCCGGGTCCAGCGTCATGACCTTGGAGAGCTCGTGCACCAGGGTCGGCACATCGAAGATCAGGTCGTCGGTGTTGCTGTCCTGCATGACCTCGCCGTTGACGCGGGTCATGATACGCAGCGGCGCCGCGCCCGGCGGCAGTTCGTCGGAGGTGACGATGTCGGGACCGAAGCCGCCGGTGCCGTCGAAGTTCTTGCCGAGCGTGAACTGGCCACCCGACTTACGCTGCCAGTCGCGCACCGAGCCGTCGTTGAAGCAGGCGTAGCCGGCGATGACCCCGAGCGCCTTCTCCTTCGGCACATTGCGGCACTTCTTGCCGATCACGATGGTGAGTTCGGCCTCCCAGTCGAGCTGGTCGGAGTGGCTCGGCCGAGGCATCTTGCCGTTGTGCGGCACCAGCGTGTTGTCGAAGCGGCAGAACACCACCGGATAGGCAGGGATCGGGCTGCCGGTCTCCTCGGCGTGCTTGCGGTAGTTGAGCCCGATGCAGAGGATCTTCCCGGGATTCGGGATCGGGCAGAGATACCTGGCCGACTTCGCCGACACCGCTGCGCCGGCCTTGGGCTTGGCGCAGGCCTTTGCGACCTCGGCCTGGACCTTCTTGCCGCCGGCCAGGATCTCGACCACCGACTTCGGCCCGCGCGGCATCTGCTTGCTGAGGTCGATGATCTTGCCATCGGCCGTCTTGACGCCGACCACCGCCTTGCCGCCGTTCATGATGGTGCAAAGTCGCATTGATTCCCCCCTAAAAATTCCGCGTACTCCGTCGCGGCGTAAACTCCTCCGTCCCGCATCGACGGTCAAGCTCAACGCTTTTTTCCAGGTTCACATCATGCGATTTCTACTCGCCCTGGCGGCACTCTTCCTCTCCTTCCCTGCTTACGCCCAGCTGGTCGTGCCGCTCACCACGCCCGACGGCCGGGTCGCCTGCACCCAGGGCATGACGGGCGTCGGCCGGCCGCCGGACTGGCAGCCGGTCCCGGATCCCGACGCGCCCGATGGCTGGGCGCTTGCTGAAATGGCAGGCGATGCCGCCGACCTTCGTTTCCCGCTGTGCATTTCCCAGCAAGCAGTCGCCCGCGACTTCGACGCCACCCTGCGCTTCAAGCCGATAAGCGGCACCCGCGCCCAGGTCGCCGGCCTGATGTTTCGCGCCCAGAGCGCCAACGACTATTACGTCGTGCGGGCCAATGCGTTGGACAACTCGGTGCGCCTCTACCGCATGGAGAAAGGTAAGCGCAGCCAGATCGGAGCCAAGGAGGCACCGCTTGCGGCCGGGAAATGGCATTCCCTGCGAGTGATCGTCGCCAACGATCGCTTCGAGGTGGCGCTTGACGGCAAGCCCCTGTTCGATGTCACCGATCGCAGCCTGCCGCAGCCCGGGCCGCTGGGTGTGTGGAGCCAAGCCGACAGCGTGACCCGCTACGGCTCGCTGCTGGTTGCGCCGGTACGCTGATCTAGCGACCGTAGTACCGTCGAGCTGCCGCGAACGCCGCGGCCTGCAAATGGCTCGCCGTAGCTGGACTCAGGCCCGCATGATAGTTGAGACCCATCGGCGAACGTCCGAACAGACCCGCGTAGACCGTGCATGCGGCAAGATAGGTCCCGGCCAGGGTCGGATGGCTCTTGTCGTCCATGTGCAGCCGCACATCCGCCCTTCCCAGCAGAGACTCGGCGAAGGCCAGCCCGACCGGAACGACAAGGGCATCGTTTTCATTGCCAGCGATCGTGTAAGCCCAGCAAGCTCGGCCGTCATCTCTGGCTGGTCCGCGTAAGCCCACGTCATCAGAAAGGCAGGTTTTGCGCCGTTGCAACGGACCGTCTCGCTGCTCTTCCTGGCGGAAGCGTGAAATGCCGCCTTGCGGCGAGGATGAATCGGGCACTGGCTGCAACCCATCATCAACACCACGTCGAACAGCCTGTCGTGACGATTGAAGACGACGTTGTTCGCTTCGTCGAAGGAATAGGCGCCTATGGCGTTGGGCCTGAAGTAGGAGTCGACGTCGTGCCAGTCGAGCCCGCCGCCGGTGATCGCGGCGGACGTGCTGCGCAAACGCCTTCCGGGACGTGTCGAGGCATGAAGGCGTGAAACATGCCAACCGATCCCGTTGTTGAAGGAAAGGAAGCTGTTTCCGACGTACAGGATGGACGCAACGTCCTCGATCCCGACCTCGGTACGCTCCGGCCGGATAGCGACATCGATCATGATGGCGGCGTCGCGATTTCGAACAGGCGGCGGACATCGTGCAGATCGCCCGCGATGTGGAGGCAGAGCGCCCGCATCTCCTCCGTCACCGGCAGAAGATCGGGAACAATCACCGTCATCATGCCCGCCGTCGATGCCGCGCGCACGCCGTCGTGCGAATCCTCCAGCGCCAGGCAATGCTGGGGCTGCACCCCCAGCAGGCCAGCGGCCTTCAGGAAGGGATCAGGATCGGGCTTGTGCCGCTCGCAGTCGTCATGGGCGACGATGTGGTGAAACCGATCAGCGAGGCCATGTGCTCCCAAAAGATGCTCGACGGTCGCGCGCTACGAGGTCGTGGCAATGGCGCGCGGCAAGGCGAGCTCGTCAAGCAGGCCGAGCAGCTCGGCAACGCCGGGCTTCAGCGGCAGCTCCCTGTCGACCATTTCCTGGAAGATGCGCAGCGCGACGCTCCTCAACTCGTCCACGGCAAAGGTCGGGCGGTAGAGCTCGATCAACCGAGCGCGCGTCACCAGCCAGGGGAAGCCGGCCGTGCTGCGAAAGAACGCGGAGTCCATCTCATGGCCGAGTTCGGCCGCCGCGGCCAGCGCGGCTTCCTCATAAAGCCGCTCGGTATCGAACAGCAGGCCGTATTGTCGAACACGACGGCCGCAGGCGCTTGCGGAAGCCTCATCGCCGTTGTCCCACGAGGCGGCAGACGGCATGCAAATCGTCCACCACCAGCGTGCACAGGCCGTGGATTTCCTCGGTTGGCGCGATCAGGTCGGGAACCATGACCGCCATCATGCCTGCCGTAGAGGCGGCTCGGATGCCGTTGTGCGAGTCCTCCAGCGCAAGGCACAACGCCGGCGCGACGCCCAGCCGCTCGGCCGCCCTCAGGAAGGGCTCGGGCGACGGCTTGCCGCTGGCGTAGTCGCCGTGTCCGACGATCGCATGGAAACGATCGGCCAGTCCGAGCGCCGCCAGGTTGCGATGAACAGACGTGTGGGTGTTCGACGTCGCAATCGCCCGCGGCAGGGCGAGCTCGTCCAGCAGATCGAGCAGTTCGACGACGCCCGGCTTCAGCGGCAGGCCAACCGCGGCCAGAGCCTGAAAGTGCCGCGCCCAGGTCGCGATCAGGGCCTGCAGCGGGAAGTCGGCGCCGTAGTGGTCGAGCAGGAAGCGATGGTTCAGCTCGCGCGACCGGCCGACGAGCTGGAGGAAGACGTCGTGGCTCATCGCACATCCGACCTCGGCGGCGGCCGTCAGGATCGACTCGGCATAGAGCCGCTCGCTGTCGAACAACAGGCCGTCCATGTCGAAGATGATGGCGGCCGGCGACCGCGGCAGCATCATCGACGAGGCCATCACCGCCTCCCGCCTTCAACGAGAAGACGAACGGCGTGCAAATCTTCGGCGACGAGCGTGCAGAGCGCCCGGATTTCCTCGGTCGGCGGCATGAGATCGGGAACCATCACAGTCATCATGCCGGCTGCGCAAGCCGATCGCACCCCGTTGTGGGAATCTTCCAGAGCCATGTGGTAATCGGACACGGTGATTATGTCGCCAGCAAGCCGGGGTCCACACCGAGACGTTTCGCAGCCGTCAGGAATGGGTCGGGCGAGGGCGACGAAGTCGCGATGCATCGAGGCATGTCGAGTTGGTCGAGATGGTCGAGCAGTTCAACGACGCCGGGCTTTAGCCGGAGCTGCGTGGCTGCCAGCAACTCAAAATGACGGGACACCTCTGCAAAATACTGGTCGACGGGAAAACCTGATCCCATTCGTTCCAGAAGCAACACGCGGCTCCGAACCCACGGCACCCCTATGGTGCCTTGAATAACCTCAGCCGGTAAGGCGTGCCCCCCAGCGATCGCCGCCGTCAGAAAGGCCTCTTGATAGAGCGTCTCCGTATCGAAAATCAGCCCGTCCATGTCGAAGACCACGGCCGCAGGCTGTCTCGGAAGCGTCATCGGCGGGCCGCCAGCAGCGCCTCGGCAAGCTCGACGAATCCGGAGCCCGACCGAGCCGTGGTGATCCAGCGCGGCAGGTGGTCCATGTCGGCGGCGAAGTCGCGCACGTTGGCTACGCCCACGGCATTGGGAAAGAAGCCGAACATCGGAGCATCGTTGGGCGAATCGCCGGAGAAGACGTAGCGGTCGCGCCTGGTGTCGACATCGACGCCGAACAGCTCGCTCATCATCAGGCGGCTGGTGGTGAGCTTGTCGTAGTCGCCGAACCAGCCGTTGACGTGGATCGAGCTCACCTTGGCGTGCGCGCCGTGCTTCACGAAGATCCGGACGATGCGCAGGATATCGTCGTGCGGCAGGGGTGGCACGTCCTCGCAGAAGTCGATGGCAAGATCCGCTGCGCGGTAGGGCTGGTCGGAGGCGATGCCTGCCCCGGGCACCTCGCGAAGCACCTCGGCCCTCACTGCCTCCAGGCGGCGGCGGCCCTCGGCGCGCTCTGCCTCGCTCTGCACGAAGCGCGACCGGAGCTTTCGCGCCTTGTCGTCGTGCCACATCCAGAAGGCACCGTTCTCACCCACCACGGCGTCGACCGGCCAGAAACGGGCGATGAGGTCGCACCACCCGGCCGGCCGGCCGGTCACCGGGATCACGCGGAATCCAGCCTTTTTCAGCGCCTCCAGGGCGCCATAGCCCTCTGCGGTGAGCTGGGAATGGGTCGAGACAGTCTCGTCGATGTCTGTCAGCACACCCTCGACGGCAGCCAGGATTTCCCGCGGACACTGATCCAGCGGGGTCATCGTCATGTTCATGGCGACACTTCTTACCATGGCGCCGCCGGACCTTCGGGGCTAAAAACCCGCCATGCTCCCCCGCTACACCCGGCCGCAGATGGCGGCCATCTGGGCGCCCGAGAACCGCTTCCGCATCTGGTTCGAGATCGAGGCGCATGCGTGCGATGCCATGGCCGAGCTCGGGATCGTCCCCAAGGACGATGCCAGGGCGATTTGGGAGGGCGGCAAGAAGGCCATGGCTGCCCTGAAGGCCGACCCCAAAGGCAACGTCGAGAAGATCGACGCCATCGAACGCGTCACCAAGCACGACGTGATCGCCTTCCTGACCTGGCTGGGCGAGTTCATCGGTCCCTCCTCCCGCTTCGTGCACCAGGGCATGACCTCCTCGGACATCCTGGATACCAGCTTCTCCGTGCAGCTCACCGAGGCCGCCGACATCCTGATCGGCGACGTCGATCGGCTGCTGGCTGCACTGAAGAAGCGCGCGCTGGAGCACAGGAACACGCCGACCATCGGCCGCAGCCACGGCATCCATGCCGAGCCCACGACCTTCGGCGTCAAGCTTGCCGGCCACTACGCCGCCTTCGCCCGCAACCGTGCCCGGCTGGTCGCGGCGCGGGCCGAGATCGCGACCTGCGCCATATCGGGCGCCGTCGGCACCTTCGCCAACGTCGACCCGCGGGTCGAGGAGCACGTGGCCAAGAAGCTCGGGCTCACGGTCGAGCCGGTTTCCACCCAGGTGATCCCGCGCGACCGCCACGCGATGTTCTTCTCGGCCCTGGCCGTCGCGGCCGCGTCGATCGAGAACCTGGCCACCGAAATCCGTCATCTGCAGCGCACCGAGGTGCGGGAAGCGGAAGAATTCTTCTCCGCGGGCCAGAAAGGCAGCTCGGCGATGCCGCACAAGCGCAACCCGGTGCTGACCGAGAACCTGACGGGCCTAGCCCGCGTGGTGCGCAGCGCCGTAGTTCCGGCGCTGGAGAACGTCACGCTATGGCACGAGCGCGATATCTCGCATTCGTCCGCCGAGCGCTACATCGCACCCGACGCGACGGTGACCCTGGACTTTGCGCTCAACCGGCTGACGTCGGTGGTCGACCAGCTTATGGTCTACGGCGACCGCATGAAGGGCAACCTCGATTCGCTGGGAGGTCTCGTCTTCTCCCAGCGTGTGATGCTGGCGCTGACCCAGAAGGGCATGAGCCGCGAGGACTCCTATGCAGCCGTGCAGCGCAACGCCATGGAAGCCTGGCGTGGCAACGCCTCGTTCCTGGCGCTGTGCCGCGCCGACAAGGACATCCGGCAGTTCCTGTCGGACGACGAATTGGTCGCGCTGTTCGACATGGGCTACCACACCAAGCATGTCGACACGATCTTCAAGCGCGCGTTCGGCTAAAGTCCTCTCACCAGGACTTGCCGCCGCCGGCCGCCTGACCCTTTGCCTGGTTGTACTTGTCGATCTCGGTCATCACGGCCTGCGCGGACTCCGCCCCGGCCGTCTCATGCTTCGCCTTGGCATCGTCGTAGCTCGCGACCCGCAGCGAATTCGACTGGCGCTGGAAGTGCGGGTGGACATAGCGCGCCATCAGCTGTAGCTGCGCCTGGTCGCTTCCCAGTCCGCCCAGTTGTGGGCGAGCATCAGGACCGCACCGAAGCCGCCGTTCGAGCCCTGCCACAGGCGCTCGAAATGCCGGATGCAGTCGTCGGGAGTGCCGATGCAGGCAAGCCCGCTGCTGGTCAGGAACTCGACGGGATCGCCGACATCGGGCGGGATGACCGGGAAGGTCGCGACATCGGTGAAGTAGCGGGCGAAGTCCTTCAGGCCGTAGGCCACGTCAGCCCGCGCCTTTTCGCGCGTCTCCGCGACATGTGCGAAAGTGACGATGCGCCACTTCGATCGGTCGGACTTCTTGCCGGCCTTGGCCGCCGACTCCTCATGGATCGCCCAATTGTTGGCGTGCCCTTCAACGCATCGTCGGAAGTGCCGCCGATCGACAGCATGCCGATGCCGTGCTTGCCCGACGCCACGGCGCCAACCGGCGAGCGCGAGCAGGCCACCGCCATCTCCATGCCCGGCTGTGAGAAGGGCATCAGCTGCAGGCGGGCGTTGTTGAGGGTGAACCAGTCGGTCTGGCGGGTGATGGTTCCGCCCTGCATCAGCTCCATGATGCAATCGAGCGACTCGTTCATGCGCCGGCGTTGGTCCGCCGCCTTCAGGCCGATCTTGTCGGCATCGTAGATCAGCGCCCCCGGCCCGACGCCGAACATCGCCCGTCCGCGGGCCATGTGGTCGAGCTGCATCATCCGCGACGCCAGCGTGAACGGATGATGGTAGGGCAGCGAGACGACGCCGGTGCCCAGCCGGATGTTGCGGGTGCGCTGGGCAGCGGCGGCCAGGAACATTTCCGGGCAGGCGATGATCTCGAAGCCGCCCGAATGATGCTCGCCGATCCAGGCCTCGTGGTAGTTGAGCCGATCGAGATGCTCGACCAGCTCCATGTCACGTTCGATGGCGAGCGTCGGGTTCTCGCCCAGCGCATGGAAGGGTGCGAGGAAGATTCCGGTGCGGAGATAACGATCCTGCATGGCGATGCCTCGGGTTGGGAGGGGAAGTCTAGACCGTCCGGAAGCCGCCGTCGGCCATGATGATGCTACCCGTCACGTAGGCCGACATGTCCGACGCGAGGAAGACGGCGGGTCCCGCGATATCCTCGGGCTTGCCGGCGCGGTTCAGCGGCGTATGCCGCATGACCATGGCGACCATGTCCGGGTTCTTGGCCCGTGCCTCGGCGTTGATCCTGGTCTCGATCAGGCCAGGGCCGATGGCGTTGACGCGCACGCCGTCCTTGCCGAGTTCCGCCGCCAGCGCCCGCGTGAAGCCGAGCACGCCGTGCTTGGAGGTCGTGTAGGCGGCCGAATTCGGCCAGCTCACATGCACGAAAGACTGGATGGAACCGACATTGACGATCCGCCCCTTGGTCGCGCGCAACTGGTCGAGGAAGGCGTGCGTGACGTTGAACACGCCGTCGAGGTTGATCGACAGGATGTCGTCCCAATCCTTGGTCACGGCGGCCACGTCGCCGGTAATCGGATTGCGCCGGTTGATGCCGGCGTTGTTGACCAGGATCGAAACGTTTCCACCCTTGGCGAGCTCCGCGGCGGCGGCCCTGCAGGCCTGCCGGTCGGTCACGTCGAGCTTCACCGCCGAGGCCTTGCCGCCCGCGCTCGTAACCAGGGCGACGGTCTCGTTGGCGCCGTCGAGATTGGCGTCGAGCACGATCACGCGCGCGCCCTCCCTGGCATAGGCCAGGCAGATGCCCTGCCCGATACCGGATCCGCCGCCCGTGACGGCAGCGATGTGTCCCTGAAGAAGGCCGGCCATTGGTTTCCTCCCGAACTATTCAGGGAGGGAAGAATGGCCTCTTGGTGACGGGAAGCGAAAGCCCGACGGCTCGCCAAGCGATCTGCCGGACCGCGGGCCTCCAGGCCCGGTCATGGTTTTCGTCTTCCGGACTGTCCGCGTTCCGGCAAGAGGCGCCTAGTGCGTCTCCTTCATGAGCTGCGCCTTGGCCTCGACCATCAGGCGCTCGCTCTGCTTGCGAATGGTGTGGTCTTCCATCGGCTTGCCGGCGGCGGCGAGATCCTTCACCAGCTTTTCCACGACGTCGTGGTGACCGGGCTTCTCCATGTCGGCGACGACAAGCTCCTTGGCGTAGGCATCGGCGTCGGCGCCGCTCTTGCCCATCAGGCCGGCGGCCCACAGGCCAAGCATCTTGTTCCTGCGCGCGTTCGCCTTGAACTGCATTTCCTGGTCGTGCTCGAACTTCTTCTCGAAGGCTCTTTCGCGCTCGTCGAACGTAGTCATGGCCGCTCCGGTTAGCTCTTGCGCGGTATATAGCGACGTGGGCGGCGTCTTTCCACCTCCGGGTGGCGGTGGCAAAGTCACAGACCAGCTGGAGGAAAACGCCCGATGTCATTGGAAAAGCTGCGAGAATGGGTCGGCCGCACCCGTGCTGCCGAGGATTTTGCGGCACCCTTCCCGGTGCGCGCGCTAATCGCCACGTTCGACGAGGAGGATCCCGACCCGCGGCCCGGCGACGTGCTGCCGCCGCTCTGGCACTGGCTCTATTTCCTCGAAGCCGCTCCGCTGTCCAAGGTCGGGCCGGACGGCCACGCCGAACGCGGCGACTTCCTGCCTCCGGTCCCGCTGCCGCGCCGCATGTGGGCCGGCAGCCGCTTCGCCTTCACCGGACCGCCGCTCAAGGTCGGCCAGACGATCCACCGCTCCTCGCGCATCAAGTCGGTCGAGCCCAAGACGGGCACGACCGGCGACATGGTGTTCGTGACCGTAGAGCACACCGTGTCCGGGCCGGACGGCGTCTCCTTCATCGAAGACCACGACATCGTCTATCGCGAGGCGGCCAGACCTGGAGAGAAACAGCGTGATGCCAAGCCGGCTCCGACCGACGCCACCTGGTCGAAGGCCATCATGGCCGATCCGGTGCTGCTGTTCCGGTTTTCCGCCCTCACCTTCAACGGACACCGCATCCACTACGACCAGCCGTACGTCACGGACACCGAAGGTTATCCCGGACTGATCGTTCACGGCCCATTGATGGGCATGGTGCAAATCGAGTTGGCCCGTCGCGCCAATCCCGATAAGATTCCGAGTAGTTTCGAGTTTCGCGCGCTGGCGCCGGTCTTTGCCGGAGCCGCCTTTTCGGTGCAGGCGCGCCGTGATGTCGGCGGGGGCATCACGACATGGATTGCCGATCGCAATGGCGGTCTGGCGCAACAGGGGAGAGTGACGTTCCAATGACCAATCACGTTCATCACGCGGGATGCGGCTGCCTGGCTGCGCTGTCCCGCCGCTCGCTGTTCGGCATGGGTGTGGCGGCCGGCGCCGTGGCGATGGCCGCACCGCGTCTCGCGTTCGCCCAGAAGCCGAAGCCCAGCCTGACCTACGAGGCGATGCTGCTGAACTGCATCGATCCGCGGTTCACGACCTTCACCTGGGCGTACATGTCGAGCGACGGCTGGCAGAACCTCTACAGTCAGTTCACCATCGCCGGCGGCCCGGTCGCGGCCGTTGCCGACAGCAAGCCCTTCACGGCGTGGCAGCAGGCCTGGTGGGACAACCTCGCGATTTCGATCCAACTGCATCAGGTCAAGCGTGTCGTCGGCCTCTGCCATCGCGACTGCGGCGCCGCCGTCCTGGCCTACGGCGAGAGGATCAAGACAGACCCGGCCTTCGAGACCGCCAAGCTCAGCGAGGCGCTGCGGACCTTGCGCGCCGAGGTCAAGAAGCGCCACGGCCTCGATACCGACCTCGGGATTCAGGCTCTGAACGGTTCCGTCGAGGTCGTGACCTGATAGAATGCGGGGGTCCGCCGATGACCCCTGTTCGTGCCTGAATCGATCATTCCACACCCGCGACTGAGCGGCAGCGCCCTGGAACGCCAGCTGGCGAGCCAGCGCGCCCGCCGGCCGGCGGACCCGCTCTTGTCGCTGGTGGTGCCGGTGTTCAACGAGGAGGAGTCGATCGACCTCTTCCTCGACACCGTCGTGCCCCTGATGGCGCGTGACGGCTTTCGATTCGAGATCGTGTTCATCAACGACGGCTCGCGCGACAACACGCTGGCCCGTCTGCTCGACCGCGGCGCGCTCGACCGGCGCCTGAGGATCGTCAACCTGTCGCGCAACTTCGGCAAGGAGGCGGCGCTGACCGCCGGCATCGACCATGCGCGCGGCGATGTCATCGTGCCCATGGACATCGATCTGCAGGACCCGCCGGAGCTGATCGAGCCCTTCATGGCGCGCTGGCGCGAGGGCTACGACATCGTCTACGGCGTGCGCACCCAGCGCGCCTGGGACACCACGGCGAAGCGGCTGTCGGCCAACTGGTTCTATCGCGTGTTCAATTCCATGTCGCCGGTGCGCATCCCCGAGAATGTCGGCGACTTCCGCCTGGTCGATCGCCGCGCTGTCCAGGTGCTGCGCCTCCTGCCCGAGCGCAACCGCTTCATGAAGGGGCTGTTCGCCTGGGTCGGCTTCAACGCCGTCGGCGTCCCCTACGAGAGGCCGCAGCGCGCTGCGGGCTCGAGCAAGTTCAATCTGTGGCGCCTGTGGAACTTCGCGCTGGACGGCGTGGTGAGCTTCTCGACGGCGCCGCTGCGCGCCTGGTTCTATGTCGGCGTCGTGATCGCCGCGGTCGCCGTGCTCTATGCGATCTTCATTATCACCCGCGTGCTGCTGCTCGGCATCGACACGCCGGGCTACGCCTCGCTGCTGATCGCGGTGCTGCTGATGGGCGCGATCCAGCTCCTGTCGCTCGGCATCATCGGCGAATATCTCGGCCGACTTTTCCTCGAGGTCAAGAGCCGGCCGATCTACGTGGTCGAAGGCGTCTACGAGAACGGAGACGTTCTGCCACCGAAGTCCTGACCGCATGGACCTCAAGGAAGAAGACATTCTGGGCACCGACATCGGCCGGCACTGGTACTACCGGTCGAAGGCGGCGGCGCTCAGGCGCATGGTCGGCGGCCTCAATGCCAAGCGCATTCTCGACATCGGCGCGGGCTCGGGCTTCTTCTCCCGCCATCTGCTGGCCGAGGCCGAGGCGCAATCGGCACTGTGCGTCGACATCGGCTATCCCTGCGACCGCGACGACAGCGAAGGCGGCAAGCCCGTCCTTTACCGTCGCGATACCGGCCCGACCGACTGCGACCTCGTGCTGATGATGGACGTGCTGGAGCACGTCGACGACGACCGCGGCCTCGTCCGCCATTACGCCGCCAAGGTGCCGGTGGGCGCGCATTTCCTGGTGACGGTGCCGGCTTTCCGCTTCCTGTGGAGCGGCCATGACGTCTTCCTGGAGCACAAGCGGCGCTATCGCCTCGACGAAATCGAGCGGGTGATGGGCGATGCCGGACTGCAGGTCGTCCGTGGCGCTTACTATTTCGGTTTCGTCTTTTCCCTGGCGGCCGCGGTACGCCTCGCCACGCGCGGCGCGACCGAGCCCGGGAGCAGCCTGAAGAAGCACGGAGCGCTCACCAACGGCATCCTGACCGCGGCCTGCGCCGCCGAGTTGCCGCTTTTTCCGATCAATCGGCTGGCCGGGTTATCGGCCTTCGTGCTGGCGCGGAAGCCCTGAACGCCGGAAGAGGTCCCGCCATGCCGCGCTTCGCGCTACGGCCGGGATGACGGGTGCTCTTTAGCCAATACAATTGGCCCCAAGGAGGAACCCCATGCCCGTTCTCTATCGCAAGCAGGGTCACACCGGAATTCTGACGCTGAGCCGGCCCGACGCCCGCAACTGCTGGGGGCAGGACTACAATGACGGCCTGCTCCGCCATCTCGACGAGGCGACCGACGACGACGACGTCCGCTCCATCATCCTGACGGGTGACGAGGCGGGCGGCGCCTTCTCCGCCGGCGCAAACCTGCGCGATCCCAACACCCACAACACGCGTTCCGCGGCAGCCTTCGTCAAACGCGTGGGGCGAGCGCGAAACTTCCCGTCCAACCTGCTGGCCGACTTCCCCAAGCCCGTGATCGCCGCGGTCAACGGCTATGCCATCGGCATCGGCTGCATCATCACTTTCTGCTGCGACCTGGTCGTGGCCTGCGACCGGGCGGAGTGGCGCCTGCCCCAGGTTGCTCTCGGCATCCTGCCCAACTACGGCGGCGCGACGCGGCTGGCGCGCATCGTCGGCAAGGGTCTGGCGATGCGGGTCGCGATGGGCTTCCCGCTCAAGGCGGACGAAGCCCATCGGATCGGGCTCGCCCAGTGGCTGGTGCCGCACGCCGAGCTGATGGCGCAGGCGCTGGCCGTCGCCGACCATATCGCCGGTCTGCCGCCGCTTGCCGTGCGCATGGTCAAGGAATCCATGAACCGTGGACAGGACATCCCCAGCATCGCCGACGCCTCGCTGGTCGACGCCTATCGCTTCATGGTGCTGGAGATGAGCGAGGACAAGGCGGAAGCGCACGAAGCCTGGCGCGAGCGCCGCAAGCCGCGTTTTCGCGGGCAATAGGCGTCTAAGAGGCTGCCACCGATACGTCCTTCGACGAAATGCGCCGGCGCTTGGCGTTGATGTCGCGCAGCACCACCAGCATCTCCTCGGCCACGACGTCGCCCGGGATGCCGTCGCCCTCGGCCTCGAGCTCCTTCATGTCGACCCAAACCGCATAAAGCGGCGCCGTGCGGCTGGTGATGATGCCGGCGTGCAGCAGCGTCTTGATCAGCACGCGGAACATGTTGGTGCTTTCCTTCAGCGAGTTGCGGCGGTCGTCGTCGCTGAAACTCTCCTTCACCGCATCGCGCACCCACTGCCAGTCGAGGCCATACTTGGCGTAGATGACCTGCTTCTGTTCGGCGTTGATCAGGTTGAACAGCAGGGTCTGGAAGATCTGGGCTGCCCAGTCCTCGACCTTGCGATGCTCCTCCTCGCTGAGATGGCGGATGGTCTTGGCCGCCCAGATGCGGCCGAAGCGGTGATGGAAGGCCTCGTCGCTCATCACGAGCTGGACCAGGCGGCGCAGCACCGGATCGTTGGTGCGGGCATTCAGCGTCGCAAACGAGCCCATCGCCAGGCCCTCGATCAGCATCTGCATGCCGACGATCTTCTTGTAGACCTCGGGCGTGCTGACGAGATCGGCCAGCACCGCGGCGATGGTCTTGCCGACCGGTAGCGGCGCGCCCCAGCGCTTCGCGATGTAGCGGGTGAAGCCGGCAACGTGGCGCGCCTCCTCGCGCGCCTGATTGGCGGCATATTCCTGGGCACCGGGATCGAGCAGGATGTGGCAGAGGCTGGCCGACAGCGACAAAGCGCCCTGCTCGCCATGCAGGAGATTGGAGACCGACCAGTGCATGACGTCGTTGGCGAGCTGGATCTTCTGGCCCTCGTCCAGCCGGTCGGCGACGGCGCTCCGGAGCTCCACGATCATGTCGAACGGCACCAGCGACATGGCGGCCATGTCGAACGGCTGGTCGAAATCTATGTAGTTCTTGTCGAGCGGATCCCAGAAATGGTCGTGCGTGGCCGAAATGATCCCGTCAAAGGCCTCGCTGCGCCGCCCGTAGCGCGGTACTTCCAGCATCGCCGGGAAATCTTCCGGCATTATGGTGTCGTAGGCCTTGTCGTAGGTGATTTGCTGGGCCATTTGGGGCCTCCGATGTGAGGTAAATATGACGGCTGCGTCACCTATTTCAATGGATTTTTCCCCAGTCCCGGCGCATGGGACTTCCGCCATATTCCGGCCGAATGGTGGGCGGATGTCGCCACCCGCCCAGGAGTAAGATAATGTCCCGCCGCCGTCGCATCTACGAGGGCAAGGCCAAGACCTTGTTCGAGGGGCCCGAGCCCGGGACGATCGTCCAGTACTTCAAGGACGACGCTACCGCGTTCAACAACCAGAAGAAGGGAACGATCACCGGCAAGGGTGTGATCAATAACCGCATCTCCGAGTTCCTGATGACCAAGCTCGGAGAGATCGGCGTGCCCACCCATTTCATCCGCCGGCTGAACATGCGCGAGCAGCTCATCCGGCAGGTCGAGATCATCCCGCTCGAGATCGTGGTCCGCAACGTCGCGGCCGGCTCCTTCGCCAAGCGATTCGGCGTCGAGGAAGGCACGCAGCTGCCGCGTTCGATCATGGAGTTCTTCTACAAGAACGATGCGCTGGGCGATCCCATGGTCACCGAGGAGCACATCACCGCCTTCGGCTGGGCCACTCCGCAGGACCTCGACGACATCGTGGCGCTGACTTTGCGCGTGAACGACTTCCTGTTCGGCCTGTTCCTGGGCTGCGGCATCAAGCTGATCGACTTCAAAGTCGAGTTCGGCCGTCTATATGAGGACGACATGGTCCGCATCGTGCTGGCCGACGAGATCAGTCCGGATTCCTGCCGGCTGTGGGATCTCCGGACCAACGAGAAGCTGGACAAGGACCGTTTCCGCCGCGACCTCGGCAAGGTCGAGGAAGCCTACCAGGAGGTAGCGCGGCGCCTGGGAATTCTGATCGACCAGGGGCCGGGCGACGTCCGCGGTCCGACCACCTTGCAGTAGCGACACTGCAGTAGAAGAGGCGAAATGAAAGCCAGAGTTCACGTGACCCTGAAGAACGGCGTGCTCGACCCCCAGGGCAAGGCCATCGGACATTCCCTCAATCGCCTCGGCTTTCCCGAGGTGGGCGACGTCCGCCAGGGCAAGTTCATCGAGCTGGAGCTCAATGAGACCGACACGACCAAGGCCAAGGCGCGGCTCGACGAGATGTGCCGCAAGCTTCTGGCCAATACCGTGATCGAGAACTACTCGATCGAGCTGGTCGGCTGATGGAACGGCACAACCTCATCCTGAAGAGAGACGCGCTCCTGCGGAGGGCCCGTCGGGGTGAGGCAATTGGACGGAAGGGCAAAGAGGTATGAAGGCAGCCGTTCTGGTATTCCCCGGCTCCAATCGCGAGCGCGACGTCGCCCAGGCAATCGAGCTCGTAACCGGCCGCAAGCCGCAGATGGTCTGGCACGGCGATGGCGACTTCGAGAAAACCGACCTGATCGTGGTCCCTGGGGGCTTCTCCTACGGCGACTATCTGCGCTGCGGTGCCATGGCCGCGCTGTCGCCGGTGATGGCCGAGGTGAAGAAGCGCGCCGCGCAAGGTGTGCCGGTGCTGGCGATCTGCAACGGCTTCCAGATCGTCACCGAGGCGGGCCTCCTGCCGGGCACGCTGATGCGCAACTCGCATCTCAAGTTCGTCTGCTCGGACGTGCATCTCAAGGTCGAGACCAGCCAGAGCCTGTTCACCAACCGCTATCAGGAGGGTCAGGTGATCCGCGTGCCGGTCGCCCATGCCGAGGGCAACTACTTCGCCGATGGGGACACGCTGAAGCGCCTGGAGGATCGCGGCCAGATCGCCTTCCGCTACTGCGCACCCGACGGCACGGTCGATGGCACCGGCAATCCCAACGGCTCGATCCGGAACATCGCCGGCGTATTCAACGAGGCTAAGACGGTGATGGGCCTGATGCCCCACCCCGAGAATGCGGTCGAGCCGATGTTCGGCGGCTCGGACGGCAAGGCATTGTTCGAAGGTCTGGTCGAGGCCCTCACATGACCAGCAGCGCCGCGAGGGCGGAGAAAAATCCCCCGGTCAAGCTTCCCAATGAGCCTGCGATCACGCCGCAGATCGTGGCCGAGCACGGCCTGTCGCCCGAAGAGTACGAGCGCGTGCTGGCGATCATGGGTCGCACGCCGACCATGGTAGAGCTCGGCATCTTCTCGGCCATGTGGAGCGAGCACTGCTCCTACAAGTCCTCCAAGGTGTGGCTGAAGAAGCTGCCGACCAAGGCGCCGTGGGTCATCCAGGGACCAGGCGAGAATGCCGGCGTCATCGACATCGGCGACGGCCAGGCCGCCATCTTCAAGATGGAGAGCCACAACCATCCCTCCTACATCGAACCCTACCAAGGGGCGGCGACGGGCGTGGGCGGCATCCTGCGCGACGTCTTCACCATGGGCGCGCGGCCGATCGCCAACCTGAACGCGCTGCGCTTCGGCGACCCCAAGCACCCCAAGACGCGGCATCTGGTATCGGGCGTCGTTGCAGGCATCGGCGGCTACGGCAACTGCATGGGCATCCCGACGGTGGGCGGCGAGACCAATTTCCATCCTGCCTACAACGGCAACATCCTGGTCAACGCCATGACCGTGGGCATCGCGCCTACCGACCGCATCTTCTATGCCGCCGCCGCGGGTGTCGGAAACCCGCTGGTCTATGTCGGCTCCAAGACCGGCCGCGACGGCATTCATGGCGCCACCATGTCCTCGACCGAGTTCAACGAGGACAGCGAGAGCAAGCGGCCGACCGTGCAGGTCGGCGACCCGTTCGTCGAGAAGCTGCTGCTGGAAGCCTGCCTGGAGCTGATGGCGACCGACGCCATCGTCGCCATCCAGGACATGGGCGCGGCCGGGCTCACCTCCTCCTCGTTCGAGATGGCGGCCAAGGGTGGGCTCGGCGTGATCGTCGAGCTCGACAAGGTGCCGATGCGCGAGACCGGCATGAACCCCTACGAGCTCATGCTCTCCGAGAGCCAGGAGCGCATGCTGATCGTGCTGAAACCCGGCCGCGAGGAGCTGGCGCGCAGGATCTTCGAGAAGTGGGAGCTCGACTTCGCCGTCATCGGCCATCTCACCGACACCGAACGCATGGTGCTGAGCTGGCACGGCGACATCGTCGGCAACATTCCGATACCGCCGCTGGTCACCGAAGCGCCGGTCTATGAGCGGCCGTGGACGCCGACGCCGCTGCCGGCGGTGCTCGACGCCGCCAAGGTGCCGGCGCCCAAGGACTGGCGCGCCTCGCTGCTGGCCTTGATGAGCTGCCCTGACCTGGCCAGCAAGTCGTGGATCTGGCACCAGTACGATCATCTCATCATGGGCAACACGGCGATCCGTCCGCAGGACGGTGACGCCGCGCTGGTGCGGGTCAACGGCGCCCACAAGGGACTGGCCATGACATCGGACTGCACGCCGCGCTATGTGCAGGCCCATCCCGAGACCGGCGGCCGCCAGGCCGTGGCCGAGGCGTGGCGCAACATCACCGCGGTCGGTGCAAGACCTCTCGCGGTGACCGACAACATGAACTTCGGCAACCCGCAGAAGCCCGAGATCATGGGTCAGTTCGCCGGCGCCATCATGGGCATGGCCGAGGCCTGCAAGGTGCTCGACTTCCCCGTCGTGTCCGGCAACGTCTCGCTCTACAACGAAACCGAGGGCCGCCCCATCCTGCCGACACCGACCATCGGGGCCGTCGGCGTGATCGAGGACATCGCCAAGGCGGTCGGCTCGCGGCTGACCCACGCGGGTCTCGGCATCGTGCTGATCGGGGAGACTGCGGGCTGGCTCGGGCAGTCGCTCTACCTGCGTGAGGCCTGTGGCCGGGAGGAAGGCGCCCCGCCGCCGGTCGATCTCGCCGTCGAGCGGCGCAACGGCGACTTCGTGCGCTCGCAGATCCTCAGCGACCGCGTCGAAGCCTGCCACGACGTGTCGGACGGCGGGCTTTTGGTGGCCCTGGCGGAGATGGCCATCGCCGGCGGTACGGGCATGGAAATCGTCCAGCCCGCCGGAAACGCCGTGCCCTCGCACGCGTTTTTCTATGGCGAGGATCAAGGCCGCTATGTCATCGCCAGCGGCGCGGCCGACGACGTCATCGAGGCAGCCCGTGCGGCGGGCGTTCCGGCCGTGCTGCTGGGCTACTCGGGTGGCGCATCGCTGGTGGTCAAGGGCCTGCTGTCGCTGCCCCTCAGCGACATCAAGGCGGCCCACGAGGCCTGGCTGCCGGGCTATATGTCGGCCACCGAATAACGCAGGAAAATCAAGCCATGCCTATGGCCGCCGAAGACATCGTCCGCCTGATCAAGGAAGGCATCCCCGACGCCGAGGTCGAGATTCAGGATCTCGCGGGCGACGGCGACCACTATGCCGCCACGGTCGTTTCGGCAGCCTTTGCCGGCAAATCCAAGATCCAGCAGCACCAGATGGTCTACGGCGCGCTGGGTGGTCGCATGGGCGGCGTGCTGCATGCGCTAAAATTGACCACCATGGCGCAAAGGCCTTAGGGGCCTTATATTCGGGCCAGACCCGCGCCTCCTCAGGCGCTTCAGGAGATCGATATGAGCGAGCCTCAGGTTTTTGATCGCATCCGCGACGAGATCGCCAAGAACGACGTGCTGCTCTTCATGAAGGGCACGCCGGTGTTCCCGCAGTGCGGCTTCTCAGCCGCGGTCGTCGAGGTGCTGAGCGACCTCGGCGTGAAGTTCCACGGCGTCAACATTCTGGTCGCCCCGGAGCTGCGCCAGGGCATCAAGGAATTCAGCCAGTGGCCGACCATCCCGCAGCTCTACGTCAAGGGCGAGTTCGTGGGCGGCTGCGACATCGTGCGCGAGATGGCCGAGACCGGGGAGCTCGCGCAGTTCTTCAAGGAAAAAGGCGTCGCACTCGCAAACGCGGCCTGATCTAGTCGAAGGCGTAGGACGCCATCGACAGGTTCGCCAACGTAAATGACCGGTGGAGCGCGCGTCCGCGTGCGCCGCTGCCTGCCGCACCGAAGGCGACGTGGAGGGGCAGGAAATGTTCATCCGTCGGGTGGGCCTCACGGGCATAGGGCGCCTTGGTGCGGTAATCGGCCAACGCCGCCTCGTCGCCCTTCTCCAGCGTCTCCGCCAGCCAATCGTCGAACGCCTTGGCCCACGGCTCGGGCTCGGCATCATTGCCCGCACCGCGCACCAATGCCCTCAGATTGTGCGTGGCACTGCCTGATCCCATCACCAGCACGCCCTCTTCCCGCAGGCCGCTGAGCTTGCGGCCAAGCGCGATGTGATGGGCCGGACTTTCGTTGGGCTGCACCGAAAGCTGGAAGATCGGAATATCAGCTTCGGGCCAGGCGAGCTTGGCCGGCACCCAGGCGCCATGGTCGAGCCCACGATGCGGATCGTGCGCGGCTCCGGTGAGCTTGGCGACCCGTTCGGCCAGTTCCGGCGCGCCCGGCGGATCGTAGCGCAGCGCATAAAGCGCCTCCGGGAAGCCGTAGAAGTCGTGGACGGTGGCGGGCTTGTGGGCTGTCGATACGGCGGGCACATCGGTGTCCCAGTGGGCCGAAACGGCGATGATGGCTTTCGGCCGTGGCACGAGCCGGCCGAGCGAGGCCAGGAAGCTTCGTGCCGGTCGATCCTCCAGAATCAGCATGGGAGAGCCGTGCGAAACAAAGACTGTTGGCATGGACATCGCTTTATTCCTCGGGCGCCGCATGGCAGCTTGTGTGCAGTAGGGGTCTTGCTTAGGGAAGATGGATATAATGCACGTCTTACGAAACTTTGCGCGTTTTGCAGCCTGTCTCGCCGTGCTGTGGGCAATTCCAGCCGGCGCCCAGACGCTCAGGATGGTCGCTCATTCCGACCTCAAGGTCCTCGATCCGATCTGGACCACGGCGTTCATCACGCGAAACCACGGCTACATGGTCTACGACGTGCTGTTCGCCAGGGACGCCGACCTCCGCATCCAGCCGCAGATGGTCGACAAGTACGAGGTTTCGGCCGACAAGCTTTCCTGGAAGTTCACCCTGCGCGACGGCCTGGAATGGCATGACGGGAAGCCGGTGACGGCCGAGGACTGCGTCGCCTCGATCAGGCGCTGGGCCGCGCGAGATGCGCTCGGCCAGCAGCTCATGGCCTCGGTCGGCGAGCTGATAGCGGTCGACGCCAAGACCTTCACGATGACGCTCAAGGAGCCGTTCGGCCTGGTCCTCGAGGCGCTCGGCAAGCCCTCGTCGAATGTGCCCTTCATGATGCCCAAACGGGTCGCCGAAACCGATCCCAACAAGCAGATCGACGACTACACCGGCTCGGGCCCGTTCATCTTCAAGAAGGACGAGTGGAAGCCCGGCGAGAAGGTGGTCTACGCCAAGAACCCCAAGTACAAGCCGCGTTCCGAGCCGCCCTCGCTGCTGGCCGGCGGCAAGGTGGTGAAGATCGAACGCCTGGAATGGATCGCCGTCAGCGATCCTCTCACCGCGGTCAACGCCCTGCAGCAGGGCGAGGTCGACCTGGTCGAGGTCCCCGTGCCCGATCTCTTCCCGGTGCTGAAGGCCGACAAGAACATCGCGCTGTACGGCTGGAATGCCCAGGGCGCCCAGATCATCATGCGCTTCAACCACCTCCATCCGCCGTTCAACAACGTGAAGGCGCGCCAGGCCGCGATGTACGCCATCGCCCAGGAAGACTTCCTCAAGGCGCAGATCGGCGATCCTGAAATCTACCGGGTGTGCAATTCGCCGCTGGTCTGCGGCTCGCCTTACGAGAAGAGCTACGGCGATCTGCTGGTCAAGCCGAACTTCGAGAAGGCCCGCCAGCTCCTCAAGGAGAGTGGCTATGACGGCACGCCGATCGTCATGATGCAGGCAACCGACCTGCAGTCGTCCAACCAGCTGCCGCCGGTCGCCAAGCAGGCGCTCGAGCGCGCCGGCTTCAAGGTCGACCTGCAGGCGATGGACTGGCAGACCGTGGTGTCGCGCCGCGCCAAGAAGGAAGCACCCGACAAGGGCGGCTGGAATGTCTTTTTCACCACCACCGTCACGGTCGACGCCGACAACCCGGCGAGCAACTCGTTCTCCAGCGGTGCCTGCGAGAAGGCGTGGTTCGGCTGGCCGTGCGATCCGGAGATGGAGAAGCTGCGCGCGTCCTACGCCCGCGAGGTCGATCCAGCCAAGCAGAAGGACATCGCCATGGCCGTCCAGGACCGAATCATGGACCAGGCGAGCTACATTGTCCTCGGCCAGTACAAGTCGTTCGGCGCCTACCGCAAGGACCGCGTCTCGGGCTGGCTGCCCGGGCCTGTGCCGGTGATGTGGAACATCACCAAGAAGTAGGCCGCGCGTAGCTCACGCCGGCGGCGGGACGTCTCGCCGCCGGCCGCGATGCCCTCGAGGCCCAGGTCGGCGTTCGCCCTGTGCCATCGCGCCGCCCCTGGAGCGATCGAAGCCCGGTGCCAGGCCCGCCCGAGGCCGACACACACCATCCCGTGCTGCAGGGCGAGCGTTAGCCGCTGGTAGAGCGTGTTGTGCTTGTCGACATTCCGCGCCGCCGAGGCGGTGAAGCCGCCCGGCCGCTTGGACGTCCCATTCTTGAGTTTGGCGAGCTCGGCCGACACGCCGTTTCGTCTGACTGGAGAAAACGGCATTCGTTTCCCCAATTCAGTAGATTACTGTTTGTGACTGGAAAGATTTAGGAAGCGCTCTATATATACGCTAGTAGGTACCAATTCGTAACTCATGGATATTCCCATGAACGCCAAACACACGCACGGCAAGGAGAGCGCCTCCTGCCCCATGGACTTCATCCTGCGCATGCTGATGGGGCCGTGGACCACGTACATCCTTTACAACCTCAAGACCCATGGTCCGCAGCGTTTCGGCGAGCTGAAGCGTCGGGTGGCCGGCATCTCGGCCAAGATGCTGACCGAGCGGTTGCGCTCGCTGGAAGGCGCGGCGCTGGTGCGGCGCGACTACGAGGCGACGATTCCGCCCAAGGTCACATATTCGCTGACCCAGCGCGGCCACGAGCTCGACGACGTGTTGGGCAAGCTCGCCGAGATCGGCATGCGTTGGGAAGCCGAGGACGCCGCCCTGCGCACGGCGCGCGCGGCCGAGCTGAAGGCGGCTGAGTAAATCAGGAGCCGGACCCGGCGATCCGCGCTCCGCTATTTCGGCACGTTGAGATGCCCTTGTATGAAGCTGAGGTCGATGAACGACTTGGGGTCGGCGTCACGTGAGACCTGACCCGTCGATTGCCAGAAGGCGACTTGCTTATGAATGTCGCCGACGTCGAGCCTGCCCTCGGGATCGATGAAGGGCAGGCCCGCCGCGACCAGCGCCGGCGGCTGCTTCAGCACGTTCGAGAGAATGCCGACCATTTCGTCGTAGTTGGGACCCGGCACCAGCTTGCCGTTCTCGCGCTTGCCGAACGCCTCGTGATAGGCCGCGGCGCCGCGGCGATAACCGACCAGGAACTTCTCGACCAATGGCCGCCGCTCGGCGATGGTCTTGGGCGAGGTGAAGACCGCGCCGAGCTGCCACGGCACCTCGTCGCCGACATAGGCGATCGGCTTGCCGCTGCCCTCCGATTCGACCTGGCGGAAGGTCGTGATGGGGTACACCGCGGCATCGACCTGCCCGCCCTTGAAGGCCGCTACCATGTTGGGGATCGTCTGCAGCGGCACGATGGTCACGGTCTTCATGTCGACGCCGTGCTTGCGCGCCACGACTTCCAGCGAATATTGCACCGACGAGCCGACCGTGGTGACGGCCACCCGTTTGCCCGACAGATCCTTCACGTCGCGCACGCCCGCATCCCAAGCGGCGTTGGTGACGGCAATGACGTTGAGCTGGTAGCCCGGCCGCTCCGCACTCTGCGCCGCAACGACCTTGAGCCCGCCCTTGGCAGCGAGGTTGAAGAAGCCGGCGGTGAACGCTGTGACTCCGAGATCGGCATCGCCCGAGACCACGGCCAGCGGTACCTGGGCTGCTGCCTGGAAGTCCTTCATCGCGAGCTCGATGCCCGCCTCCTTGAACCACCCCTTCTCCTGGGCGATGAAGATCGGCCCCGACGACGACAATTTAAGCAGCGCGATCGACGCCTTGGTCGGATCCTGCGCCTTTGCGGCCGCTGCCAATGACAGCGCGGCCATGCCACCCAGCGCGCCATTCAACGCCATCCGGCGCGTCATCCGATTGCCAAGCACCCTGAAGCCTCCCGTTCCCTTGGGCGAGTCGCCGTCCCGACAATGCCAAAGGTTCGACGAGACTTTCAACGTGATTGCTCAGTCGGGAAGGCACAACTGCCGCGATTGTTTTCAACCATGTTCTCGGGATAATCGGCGGGACTGACTGTCGAGTTTCCAGCGGCGAGGCGACATCGATGCTCGTCAGGCAAATAAGCGCCAAGCACGAATGGGTCGACACCGGTATGTCGGTGGAGGCCGGTGATGTGTTGAGCTTTTCCGCGGAGGGGACGTGGGTCGACCTTTGGATCCGCTGTTCAGCAGACGGCTACTGGGCCCCGTTCTTCTACATGTTCAACATTCTTCCTCGGATTCCCGATGAGCAACGCTATTTTCGCCTGATGGGAAGGATTGTACGCGACGGCCTTCAGCCCAAGGAGGATGACGCGCAAGAAACCTTTCCCATCGGGAAAGCGGCGACTATCACCGCGCGCTGGGCGGGCCGTCTGTTCGTGTTTGCAAACGATCGCCCGGGATTCTACGGGAACAACAGGGGATCCGTCAGCCTGACCGTTGCCAGGCGCTCCAACTCGTCCCACGAGGTTTCCGGCAATTAGCCTCTCCGCATCAAGTCCGAGCGCCCTCGATTGCGACGTGCTGGCCAGCGGTGGCGGTATGGCCGGCACGGTGGCCGCCATCGCCGCTGCCCGCCAGGGGGCGCGCACCGTGCTGTTCGAACGCCACGGCTTCCTGGGCGGCGCAGCCACCGCAGGCGCCGTCGGCCAGTTCGTCGGGTGGGAGACACGGGCCGGGCGGCGCGTGATCGCGGGGCTGGCCGAGGAGATCGTGCAGCGCCTGGAGACGATGGGCGGCAGCTGCGGCCATGGCCATTTCGTCATGTCGACCGGGCATCGCATGGACCGCGTCGAATACGACACCGAGATCCTGAAGGTCGTGCTCGATGAGATGGTGCACGAGGCGGGCGTGCGCGTGCTGCTGCACAGCCAGCTCGCCCAGGCCTCACGCCGCGGCCGCGCCATCGGCTCGGCGACCGTACTGACCAAGGGCGGCTTGCTCGAGGTGCGGGCGCGCTTCTTCATCGACAGCACGGGCGATCTCGACCTGATGACGCGCGCCGGCGCCTCGTTCCTCGGCCTCGACGAGGGCGAGAGCCTGCAACCTGCAACCATGATGTTCCGCCTGGGCCCGATCGACTTCACCGCCTTCGATGGCATGAGCGCCGAGACCAAGGCGGCGCTCGCAGCCCGTGGCGTCGCCGAGGGTGCCTTGCCGCGCGCGGCACTGCATTGCAGCCGCGTGCCGGGCTGCGACGACGGTTGGTTCAACGTCATGAGGCTCGCCATCGACGCCAGCGATCCGTTCGCCCTGTCGGCCGGCGAACACGAAGGCCGCCGCCAGGCGCTGGACGCGGCGCGCTTCATCGCTGCCAACGTGCCGGGCTGTGGCAAGGCCCGCCTGGTGTCGTTCGCCCCCCCAGCTCGGCATCCGCGAAACGCGCCGCATCGCCGGCCTCACCATGCTGACGGCCGACGATTTGCGCAACGGTGCGGAGTTCGTCGACACCATGGCGCTCGGCGCCTATCAGATCGACGTCCATCATACCGCCGACGCCAACATCACCTTCGAGGAGCTGGGCCCGGACACGTCTACGCACTGCCCTACCGCATCGCCGTCCCGCAGGGACTCGACAACGCGCTGGTTGCCGGCCGCGGCCTCTCCGCGACGCACGAGGCGCACGGCGCCATCCGCGTCATGCCGACGGCAATGGCCGTCGCCCAGGCTGTCGGCACCGCGGCCGCGCTGCTGGCCGCCTCCAATCAGCCTGCCGGCGGCCTCCATCCCCCCACCCTGCGCGAAAAGCTCAGAGCCGGCGGTGCAATACTCTGACGGGAGCCGCTGGGATGGCCGTGAGCGTCATTTCTTGGTCACGCCCCAGAAAACCATGATCGGCGGCGGAGAGGCCGGCATGCCGACATTGCTACGGACCGCCGCGGCGCCGCGCCACTCGCCGAGCGGCACGTGCGTCACGATCTGCATGGCGTAGCGCTGGACCTCCTCGGCGACGGCCTTTTTCTCGGCGTCGGTGCTCGCCGCGACGAACTTGTCGCGGAGCTTCTCCAATCCTTCGTCGCAAGGCCAGCCCGACCGCGCCTTGTCGCAAGTCGCGGCCAGATAGGGCGTCATCAGCGGATCGAGGATATCGAGCTGCACCCAGCTCGTGCCGAAGGCGCTCCAGCCGCCTTCCGAGGGCGGCCCCCGCTTGGTGGTCAGGCGCGTCACCATGCTCTGCCAGTCCATTGGCTGCACCTCGACTTTGAAGCCTGCCTTCTCGAGCTGGGACTTCGCGACGGGCGCCAATTGCTTGATGACGCCGAGGTCGGTCGGTTGCGGAACCATTACGACCGTTCCGTCGTAGCCTGCCTCCTTCAGGAGTTCGCGGGCCTTGGCGATGTTGCCCTCGATCAGGCCCTCCATGCCGGCTGTCGAGGCCAACGGTGTGTCACAGGTGAACATCGCCTTGCAGACGCGATAGAAGCGCTTGTCGCCGATGTTGGCTTGAAGGAACTCTTCCTGGTTCAATGCATAGGCCGCCGCTTGGCGGACCTTCTGGTTGTTGAAAGGCGGCGTCAGCCAGTTCATGCGAAAGACGTATTGATTGGAGGTGCGATAGGCGACGACCCGCACATCCTTGTTCTTCTCCAGGATCGGCAGATGGTCGTAGGACACGCTCTCGATCAGGTCGATCTCGCCGTTCATCAGCGCATTGAGCTGTGTTTCGGGATCGGGAATCCAGATCCACTCGACACGCTCGAGATTGACCACCTTGCCGCCGGTCAGGCCCGAGGCCGGCTCGGCGCGCGGCTTGTATTTGGAATTCTTGAGGTAAACCAGCTTTTCGCCGGGCTTCCACTCTTCCTTCTTGAGGATGAAGGGACCCGAGCCTGTCGTGTCCTCGAGCTGCTTCATGGGATCGAGCTCGGCCACGCGCTTGGGCATCATGAAGGGCACGACCACCGACGGCTTGCCGAGCGCCTCGAGCAACGGACCGAACTTCTGCTTGAGCACGATCTGGAAGGTCTTGGCATCGACGACCTTGTACTCCTGCAGCGACAGGGCAAGCTTCTGGCCCATCGAATCGCGCGCCGACCAGCGCTTGATCGAGGCGACGCAATCCTCCGCCGTCACCGGCTGACCATCATGCCACTCCAATCCATCGCGCAGCCTGAAAGTCCATGTCAGGCCGTCGGCACTGGTCTCCCAGCTCTCGACCATCTGCGGCCTGACCTGCAGGTTCTCATCGACGGCGAACAGGACATCGTAAATCATGTAGCCGTGATTGCGCGTGATGTAGGCGCCGCTCCAGATCGGATCGAGCGCTTTCACGTCGGAATGCATGACGACCTTGAGGGTCTGCGCCGAAGCCAATGGCGCCGCGGCGACGGCGGCGAACGCCGCGACGCATGCGAGGACAAGACGATTCATGATCGGGACCTCCGGCTGGACAAGACGCAAGAACCAGGCCGTCAGCCCTCGAGCGCCAACTTGTAGACACGTGCGGCCGTGCCCGAGAACAGGGCAGTCTTCTCGGTGGGCGATGCGTTCGCCGCCAGCCGCTTGAACGAATTCCACAGAACACCATAGCCCGACGTGATCTTGTCGACCGGGAAGTTGCTTTCGAACATGCAGCGGTCGGCGCCGAACAGCTCTATGCAGGTCTCGGCCCAGGGCCGGAAGGCGGCGGCCATCTCCTGCGAGGTGGGAGGCGTCGGCCGCTTGTAGAAGTCGAACCACCCCATGGGCATGCCCATCCCACCCACTTTCACGGTGACGTTGGGCCGCCGCGCCAGTTCAGCCATCGAGGCTTTCCAGGCGGCGAAGACCTCGGTGTGCCGATCGGCATAGGAGGCGTAACCCAGCGGTCCGCCGATATGGTCGAGCACGATCCGGGTGTCGGGGAACGCTGCGGCGAGGTCAGCGACCTCGGGAATCTGCGGATGGTAGACCCAGGCATCGAAGGTCAGGGCTCGCTTGGCGAGCTCGGCGAATCCCTCCCGCCAGGTCTTGTCGGCCATCAGGCCAGGCACGGGTTTGGTGCGCGCCGCGTGGATCTCAGGATCGCCATCGAGGGCGGTCTGGTAGCGGATTCCGGTGAAGCGGCCGTTGCCGGCCGCGATCTGGGCGTCGAACACCGCGCCCGCCCGGGCGCCCAGCCTCAGGTCGACATGGCTCACGATGGCCGCGCAGGCACGCAGGTTGCCGTAGAGACCGCTGGCCGACATGGCTGCCACGCCGTTGGCGACCTCGGTCTCGCCGATGCAGCGCAGCTCGTTCGGCGCGTGCCTGCGGTACATCGAGCGGCAATCGACGAACACCGTGGCCACGATGTTGTGGCCGCTGCGCGTATCGGCTAGCAGGTCCGCGAACATGTAGTCGTTGCCGGGCCACTGCCAGAGATGATGGTGCGGATCGACGATCGGCAGCGCTGGCTCCAGCGCCTCCTCTGCTCCCCTTGCCACCCAGTCGTTGTCGACCGGGATGATGTCGACCTTTTTCTGCTCGGACGTGCTCATGGCGTCCTCACAAGGTGGGTTCCTTGTCGATCGTCGAGACGTGCGCGGCTACGACTTTCCAGCCGACGTCGGGAAAGCGCACCCACGTCTGCATCTGTCTCCCTACGTGGTCCTTGTCGCGCACCTTGTAGACCACAGTCACCGTGGCGACGTCGCGGCCCAGCGTGACGATGTCGAGCCGGTAGCGCTTTTCCTTGGTACCGGGTCCGGGGGGCCGCGCCACGCGATGGGCATGGATGCGATCGAAGCCGTAACCATGCTCGTAGTTGGCGAGGCGGATCGTGTGCGGGCTGTTCCAGAACGTCGCGTCGAGCACATCGACGTTCTTGTCGATCAGCGCCTGCTCGTAGCGTTCGAACAGGGCGCGAACCTCGGCCACAACTGCGGGATTGTTGGGTGTCATGTCACTCACGCTTTTCTCTCCCTGGCCGGATTGCCGACAACCGTAGCGCCCGGGCGCACGTCGCGCGTGACGACCGCTCCGGCGCCGATGATGGCGTCGTCGCCGACCGTCACGCCCGGCAGGATGATGGCGCCGCCGCCGATCCAGACATTGGCGCCGATCCTCACCGGGCGGCCGAACTCAAGCCCGGCGCGCCGCTGAGCGGGATCTCGCGGATGGTCGGCGGTGAGGATCTGCACCCCGGGGCCGATCTGCGTGCCGTCGCCGATCGTCACCTTGACGACGTCGAGGATGACGCAGTTGAAATTGAGGAAGACGCCCTTGCCGACGCTGATGTTGTAGCCGTAGTCGCAATGGAAGGGCGGGCGGATATAGGCTCCGTCGCCCACCTCGGCCAACATCTCGCGGAGAAGCATCCGGTAGTCCTGCTGCGTCCTGGCGATCGAGGCGTTGTAGCGATCCATCCACTCGGCGACGCGCCGCGCGTCGGCTACCAGCTCCGCGTCGGTGGCGACATAGAGCTCGCCGGCCAGCATCTTCTGCTTTTCGCTCACCACGGCCGCTCCTTCGGCGTCAGGGCATCAGCCTGCCCGCGCCTCCAGCGCCCGGGCGACCGCCACCAGCGTGGCATCGCTGCCGCGCGGGCCGATGATGGACAGTCCGACCGGCAGCCCGTCAACCGTCGCCCCCGGGAGGCTGACCTGCGGATGGCCGGCATGTCCGCCCTGGGCGCACAAACAGGTAATGCGATCGCGCAGAGGATCGAGCACCGACAGAGGCTGGCCGACGAGCGGCGCCGGAAAAGGCGTCGTCGGCAGGCAGAGGATTGTATCTGCGGGTAACAGATAGTCCATGCGCGCCCGAACCTCCTGGCGCATCATTTGAGCCCACGCCTGATCGGCCGGTGGCACCAGCGATCCCATTATCAGCGCCTTGGCGACCGAGAAGGCGAAGCGCGGATTGCGCTCGTCCAGCCAGGACTTGAAGGTGTTGTAGGCCTCGACCGGCTGCAGCGCGCGCTGCGCGCGTGCCCAGACGGACAGGCCGGGCGGTGCCATCACCTCATCCCGCTTCGACCCGACAATCGCGGCCAGCCGTTCCACCATGGGGCGAAGCGCGGCGGCGACGTTGGCGTCGGCGAAGCCGAAGGCGTCGACGGCCACGACCAGCCGCGTCGGCAGGTCTGTCGGGATCGCCTCGCCCAGCATCACCGAAGACACCCGGGCAAAGGTCTCGGCGTCGCGGGCGAACCAGCCGATGGTGTCGGAAGTCGGCGCCTGCGGCAGCATGCCGGAGACATCGATGCGGGCATGCGTCGGGCGGATGCCGTAGAGCCCGCAGAAGCTTGCCGGCACGCGCACCGAGCCGCCGGTGTCGGTGCCGAGAGCGGTATCGCACAGCCCGGCCGCCACCGCGGCAGCCGATCCCGACGACGAGCCACCCGGGACTCGGCCCGGCGCGCGCACGTTGACAGGCGTGCCGTCGAAGGCGTTCTCGCCGAGGATGCCGAGCGAAATCTCGTCGGTGACGGTCTTGCCGATCAGGGTGGCGCCGGCGTCGAGCAGGCTCTGCACGGCCGATGCGTGCCGGGTCGGCACGGGCCGGCTCGTCGGCCAGTCGTGATTGCCACCGCCGGTCGGCACGCCGGCCACGTCGAACAGGTCCTTGGCGGCGAAGGTGAGGCCATGCAGCGGTCCACCGGCGCGGCCGTCGATGCGCACGCGGGGCCCCGGCACGAATGCGCCGATGTCGTCAGTCATGGCTGGATCGTAGAGGGTTATTCAGCGGGCGTCGCGCTCGAGCTGCGGGTCCGCCAGCGCCAGCTGAAGTTCATGCCGCTCAGCCTGTCGAACCAGATGTAGACGACCGGCGTGATGAACAGCGTCAGAAGCTGAGAGACCATCAGGCCGCCCACCACGGTGATGCCGAGCGGCTGGCGCAGCTCGGCGCCGGCGCCTGCTCCCATGGCGATCGGCAGCGCTCCCAGGAGGGCGCAGGTCGTGGTCATCATGATCGGCCGGAAGCGCAGCTGGGCCGCCTCGACGATCGCCTGCTCGGCCGTGGCGCCCTGCGCCCGGCGATCGATCGCGAAGTCGACCATCATGATGGCGTTCTTCTTGACGATGCCGATCAGCATGACTACGCCGATCATGGCGATGACGCTGAGATCCATGTTGAACAGCATCAAGATCGCGAGCGCGCCGATGCCCGCCGACGGCAGACCCGACAAGATGGTGAGCGGATGGATGAAGCTCTCGTAGAGGATGCCGAGGATGATGTAGATCACCAGCACGGCGGCGAACAGCAGCATGCCCTGGTTGGCGACGGCCTGCTGGAAGACCTGTGCGCTGCCTTCGAAGCTGGTCGAGATGGACGCCGGCATGCCGATCTCCGCGGCCGCAGCCTGGATGTCGCGCACCGCATCGCCGAGGGCGATGCCGGGCATCAGATTGAACGAGATGATCACCGAGGGAAGCTGGGCGATGTGGTTCACCGTCAGCGACGTCGGCTTGTCGCTTCGCTTGGCCACGGTGTCGAGCGGCACCAGCGCACCGCTCGGCGTGCGGATCTGCATGCGGCGCAGCACCTCGTTGGTGTCCGAATATTTCGGATCGGCCTCGAGGATGACCTGGTAGGTATCGTCGGAGGCATAGATCGTCGAGACCTGTCGGGTGCCGAAGGCCGAATAGAGCAGCAAGCGAATCTGGTCGACCGACAGGCCGAGCCGAGACGCCGTGTCGCGATCAATGTCGATGACCGTCGAACGCGCCCGTACCTGCAGGTCGGAGTTCACGTCGGTGATGGTCGAAATGCGCTTCATGCGCTCTTCCATGCGCGGCGCCCATTCGCGCAGCTCGGCGAGACTGCTGGTACGCATGCCGAATTGGTACTGAGCCCGGGACTGGGTGGTCGTGATGTTGATCGACTGGACCGGCTGGTAGAACACGTTGATGCCCGGGACCGTCGAAGTCGTACGGCGCAGTCGGGCGATCACTTGCAGGACGCCTTCCGTCCGCTCGGGCTTTTCGCGCAGGGTAATGAACATGCGGCCCGAATTGACGGTGTTGGCGGCGTTGCCGCCGCCGACCGTGGAAATCACTTGCAGGACATCGGGATCGCGCTTGATGATTTCCGCGAGTGCGGCCTGGCGCGCCACCATGGCATCGAACGACGCGTCATCCGGACCGACCGTCGAAGCTGAAATCTGGCCGATGTCCTCGGTCGGGAAAAAGCCCTTGGGAATCGCCTGGAACATGACGGCGGTCAGCACGAAGGTGCCGAGCGTGAAAGCGAGCACCAGGCGCGGCATTTTCACGGTCCGTCGCAGCGCCCAGGTGTAGCCTTCCGTGATCTTGTTGAAGGCCCATTCGAAGGAGCGCAGCAGGAAATTGTGCTTCTGGTGATGATCGATCGGCTTCAAGAGCCGTGAGCACAGCATCGGCGTCAGCGTCAGCGACACGATGCCTGAGATCAGGATGGCGAAGCTGATGACCAGGCCGAATTCGTTGAACATGCGGCCGACCACGCCGCCCATGAAGAGGACGGGAATGAACACCGCGACCAGCGACAGGGTCATGGAGATGATGGTGAAGCCGACCTCCTTGGAGCCCTTGAAGGCGGCCTCCATCGGCTTCTCGCCCGCCTCGATGTGGCGAACGATGTTCTCCAGCATGACGATGGCGTCGTCGACGACGAAGCCCACGGCGAGAGTCAGCGCCAGCAGCGAGATGTTGTCGAGCGAATGGCCGCACAGATACATGCCCGCGAAAGTGCCGACGACCGAGATCGGCAGGGCAATGGCCGGGATCAACGTCGCGCGGAAGCTGCGCAGGAAGAAGTAGATCGCGATGACGACCAGCAGGCCGGCCAGGGCCAGGGTGAACTCCACGTCCTCGATAGCGTGGCGAATCGGGATCGAACGGTCGTTCAGCACGCTGATTTCGACGCCCGTCGGCAGCTCGGCCTGGATGGCCGGAAGCATCGCCTTCACGCGGTCGACCACCTCGACGGTGTTGGCGTCGGGTTGGCGGTAGACCGCGAGCACGATGGCACGCGTCCCGTCGAGCCAGCTCGCGACCTTGTCGTTCTCGACGCTGTCGATGGCGGTCGCGACGTCGGAGATACGAACCGGGGCGCCATTCTGCCAGGTCACGATCACCGGCATGTAGTCGGCGGCCTTGTTGATCGGTCCGGTGGCGTCGAGGATCGAGCTTTGCCGCGAATCGGCGATGGCGCCGACCGGCTTGCTCGAATTGGCACTGACGATGGCGTTCTGCAGCTCCTGCAGCGTCAGGCCACGCACGGCCAGCTGGGCGAGATCGGCGCGCACGCGCACGGCGTATTTCTGGGTGCCGAAGATCAGCACCTGGGCGACACCGGGCAGCGTCGAAATACGCGGCAGGATGGCGCGATTGGAGAAAGCGTCCACGTCGGACAGGCGAACCTGGCTCGAGCGCAGCGCCAGGAACATCACCGGGAAGTCGGCGGGATTGACCTTGCGGAAGGAGGGCGGCGTCGGCAGCTCGGCCGGCAGGCGGCGCATCGCCGAGGAAATCGCCGACTGCACGTCGAGCGCGGCGCCGTCGATCGAGCGGTTGAGGTCGAACTGCAGGACGATCGAGGTATTGCCGAGCGAGGACGTCGAGGTCATCGTCGTCACGCCGGCGATCGTCGAGAACTGGCGCTCGAGGATGGTGGCGACCGAAGCCGCCATCGTCTCGGGGCTGGCGCCGGGGAGCTGCGCCGACACCTGGATGGTCGGGAAGTCGACGCGCGGCACGGCCGCAACAGGCAGCTGCTTGTAGCCGAAGATGCCGGCGATGACGAAGCTCGCCATCACCAGGATGGTCATGACCGGGCGGCGGATACAGAGGGCTGAGAGCATGTCCGATCCCCGCCCCTTCTAGCCGCGGGGCGGCGCTGTCGCCGTCGACGACGGCTCGGGAGTGGCCGGCCTTATCCCGACGTTCGCCCCGTTGACCAGGCGAAGGTGGCCATCGACCACGACCTGTTCGCCCGCTTCGAGCCCTTTGCCGATCACCGATTCGCCGTTCTGCGTTCGCTTGATCACGACGTTGCGCAATTCGGCGGTGCCGTCCTTGACGACGAACAGATACGGGCCCTGTGGACCGAGCTGGATCGCCGGTGCGGGAACGGCGATCGCCTCCGGTTCGATGCCGAGGATGACCTCGACCTTCACGAACTGGCCGGGCCACAGGCCCTCGTTGGCGTTGCCGATGCGGGCCTTGGCCGTGACCGTGCCGGTCATTGGATCGACGGTGTTCTCGATGAACGCGATGACCCCCGATTGCTTGCGGTCCTCGTCGATCAGGGCCACGACCTTGACCTCGCCCTTCGCCATGGCGGCGCGAATCTCCGGCAGGAAGACCTGCGGCACGGCGAAGGCCACATAGATCGGATCGACCTGGTTGATGATGGCAAGCGCGCTCGCAGCGCTGTTGTCGCCGACGCGGATCACCGTGCCCGCCTTGCTCGAGATCGAGCCGATACGGCCCGACACCGGTGCCCGGATCTCGGTAAAGGTGATCTGGGTCAGGACGCTCGCCTTGGCGGCCTCGTCGGCATCGAGCTGCGCCTCGGCGGCCTTGAGCGTCGTCTGGGCCGTGTCGCGGTTGACCACCGTGCCGGCATTCTTGGAAAGGAGCTCCTCATAGCGCGCCACGTCGCGCTTGGCCTGCGCGACCTGCGCCTGATCCTTGCGAATCTGCGCCTCGATCTGGCCGAGCTGGGCACGCAGCGTGCGCGAATCGAGCTCGAACAGGAGATCGCCTTCCTTCACCAGGGCGCCCTCCTCCACAGCGACCTTCATGATCTGGCTGTCGATGCGCGACTTGATCTGGATCGAGGCGATGGCCTGCACGGTGCCGACCGCTTCGATCATGATCGGCAACGGTTTCTTGGCGACCTTGGAGACGACGACGGGGACCGGACCGCCCGGATTCAATCGGCCGCGCCGGCCCTGCGGTTGCGCCGCGGCAGCCGGACTGGCGCCACCCTTCTCTGCCACGCTTGCAGACGCCCCCAACCCCAGCTTTTGGGCGACGTCGTCGCGAAATACATAGGCAGCCCCGCCGACCGCAACCGCGATCACCGCGAGAACCGCCACCCGGACCATCCGCATCCCAGACTCTCCAGATCCCCAGCCCCGAGGAGGATTATAGATGCTGCCTGCCCCCTCGGACAGCCAGAACCAGCGATTACCCCGGAATTCTCAAGCAAAAAACCCGCCACAATAGGGCGGGTTTTCGTCTTTTCTGCCGATAACGGATTAGCCTAGCGGCTGTAGTACTCGACCACCAGCGAAGGCTCCATCTGGACCGGATAGGGCACGTCGGCGAGCTTCGGCCCGCGCACGTAAGTGCCCTTCATGTCCTTGTGGTCGACTGTGACGTATTCCGGCACGTCGCGCTCGGCGGTCTGGGTGGCTTCCAGCACCCGGGCCATGTCCTTCGCCTTGGCGGTGAGCTCGATCACGTCGTTGTCCCTCACGAGGTAGGACGCGATGTTGACCCGCCGGCCGTTCACTTTGACGTGACCATGGCTCACCAACTGGCGGCTGGCGAACACCGTGATGGCGAATTTCATGCGGTAGATGACGGCATCCAGCCGACGCTCCAGGATCTCGACCAGGTTCTCGCCGGTATCGCCTTTGCGGCGCACCGCCTCGAGATAATAGCGGCGGAGCTGACGCTCCGAGACCGAACCGTAGTAGCCCTTGAGCCGCTGCTTGGCCATGAGCTGCAGACGGTAGTCGGTCGGCTTCTGGCGGCCCTGGCCATGCTGGCCGGGTCCGTATTCGCGCTTGTTGATAGGGCTCTTGGGACGGCCCCACAGGTTGACCCTGAGGCGGCGGTCGATCTTGTACTTCGAATTCTCGCGCTTGCTCACGCGATCGCTCCATCGTTGTGCGCCAAGTGACGCTGTTGTCCGGATAGGCCTCGGTCCAGCCACCCGCCGTCTACGGCGGGCCTTTGCTGGGGCGGGATGAAGGCCCAGAGGGCCGGCAACCACGTTCTCCGGAGAAGGCCGGGAAGATACTGTCGGCCACGCCTTAGTCAAGCAGCCGTTCTATCCATCAAATCAAATACTTAGACCTCGACTAGCACGATTTCATGGGTCACCTGGGCGGTTTTCTTGAACATGGCGGTGGCCGAACAATACTTCTCGTCCGACAGGCTGACGGCCCGCTCGACCAGCGCCTTGTTCAGTTTGCGCCCCCGGACGGTGTAGACCAGCTTCACCGAGGTATAGACCTTGGGGAAATCGTCGGCCCGCTCGGCGACCATCGCCACCTCGATGCCCTCGATATCCTGGCGCTGCTTCTTCAGCATCGAGACGACGTCGATTGCGGTGCAGCCGCCCATTCCCATCAGCAGCACCTCCATCGGTCGCGACGCGAGATTGCGCCCGCCGACGTCGGGCGCGCCATCCATGGTGATGGTATGGCCGCTGCCGCCCTCGGCGACGAACAGGGCGCCGTCGACCCAGGAGATCTTGGCGGTGGTGGACATCTCGGCTCCGTGAAGAATGCGTATCGGTTCGACCCTTACATCCTTCACGAAGCCCGGAGCATCAAGTCCTTGGCATCAAGTCCTCAGCAGAAGGTGAGCGCGATCTCGGCCAACCGCTTGGCGCTGGCAGGCAAAAGTTGGCGTACCGTGCCGATGAGTTGGGATGGCTCATGCCCGATCCGATATGGGTCCAGCGCTGGGCCTGCTGCTGCTCGGCCAGCCGGGCGTGCTCGGCCTCACCCAGCCGCCGGCCGCTCGCCTTCATCAGGGCGGTGAGCGGGGCGATCTCAATGCTCCCCGACAATGGCGATGGGATGCCCGACGTGAAGCGGGCGGCGCGATTCATCAGCGCGCATCTGGACGATGCGATGACGATCGCCGTCCAATGGGGCGTCTGCCATCTCGGCCGCTTCTCGGTGTAGTATCGCAAGCGTTACGGCGAAAGGCCGTCGGAAACCCTGCGCCGCCGACGACCGGCCTGAAGCCTCACTCCTCGTCGTGCTTGTGCTTGGCGAGGAACTTGATGACGCCGTGGAACGTGCGAACCTCCTGCTCGGTCATCGCCGTGCGCTGCAGGAGGGCACGCAGGTTGTTCACCATCGTCGGCCGCATCGCCTTGTGGCGCAGGAAGCCCGACTGGTCGAGCGCGCGCTCGAGATGGGCGAACAGGTTCTGCAATTCGTCCTTGGTCGCCGGCCGTGTCGAATGATCGGACATGCGTTCGGCCGGCGCCGCCTCCTCCGCCATCGCCCATTCATAGGCCACCAGCAGGACGGCCTGGGCGATGTTGAGCGAGGAGAATTGCGGATTGAGCGGGATCGAGAGCGCAGTGTCGGCCTGCACCATGTCGTCGTTGGTGAGGCCGGTGCGCTCGGGCCCGAACAGGATGCCGACCTCGTCGCCCTCGGCCGACCAGGCGCGCATCTCGGCAGCGGCGCGGCGCGGTGTGACGATGCGCTGACTGAGCTCCCGGTTGCGCGCCGTGGTCGCGATCACGCGAGCGAGATCGGCCACCGCCGCCTCGACCGTGTCGAACACCCTGGCGCTGTCGAGCACCACGTCGGCGCCGGACGCGGCGCGTTGCGCCTTGGGATTCGGCCAACCGTCGCGCGGCGCGACCAGGCGCAGGCTCGACAGGCCGCAATTCAGCATGGCGCGCGCTGCCATGCCGATATTCTCGCCAAGCTGCGGGCGCACCAGGATGATCGTCGGCGCGACGCTGGTCGTGGCGCGGCCTTTGGAAGGACGTCCCATGCGCGGCCCTTTTAACGGAAGCTAAGGCAGGTTGTCCTTAACGAACACGTCGATGCGGATGCGTTCCTGGGCGGCGTTGATCGCGCGGTCCTCGCAGTAGGCGAGCAGGACGCGCGCCGCCGAGCGCGCTTCGTGGCCGGCATCCTGGTTGACGACGGCAGCCATCGTGCCCGAGAGCAGGAAGCGGCGCGTGTCGGGCGTGAGCTCGTGGCCGACGAAGACGATGTCGCCGGCACGCCGCGCCTTTTCGAGGGCCGCCGCCGCGCCACGCTTGCCGGCCCCGATCACATAGAGCCCGACCAACCCCGGGTGCGCGCCCAAAAGATCCTCCGTCGCCTCCCGCGTGCGTTCGCTGTCGTCGCGGCCCTCGCGCGTCGCAGCGACGTCGAGATGGGGCGCCACTTCGCTCAGCGCCTGGACGAAGCCTGCGAGGCGCTCGGCGTGGTCGCGCAGCGCGAGCGAGCCTGCGATCACGCCGACCGCGCCGAGGCGCGCGCCGACGAAACGGCCGAGCAGCGTGCCGGCGGTGCGGCCGGCGGCGAAATTGGCCAGGCCGACATAGTGATGGCGCCGCGATGTCGGCACGTCGGACACCAGGGTGACGACGTAACGCCCGTCCGCGACCAGCGCATCGATGGCCTCGCGCACCGCGGGATGGTCGAGCGCCACGACCGCGAAGCCGTCGTAGCGCGGACCGAGCTCGGCCAGCGCGCGGGCCAATACCGGGCCGTCGAACACGTCGACATTGACCAGCTCGATGTCGACGCGCTCCTCGGCCATCCACGGCACCGTCTCGCGCACCGCCTCGGCGAGCTGGTTCATGAACACGTTGTCGCCCAGCGGCAGGACGAAGCAGAAGTGCCAGCGCTGGCCGCGCGCCAAGGCCGCCGCCGCCCGGTCCGGCCGATAGCTGAGGCGGTTCGCGGCATCCTTGATCCTGCGCCGCGTCTGCTCGCGCACCCCTGCCCTGCCGTTGAGCGCGCGATCGGCCGTGGCGAGGCTTACCCCGGCGGCGCGGGCGACATCTTCGAGGGTACGTCGCGCCATGGCCGATCAGGCGTTGCCGGCCGCGAGCGCGCCCGGCCCGGGATTGGCAGCGGGCGGACACGTACCGAGGATGATCATGCCCAGCACCTCATCCTTGGTC
>JAEZIF010000530.1 GCA_023416135.1 Pseudomonadota bacterium | reverse complement strand
GCGATAGACCCAGCTCTTGGCCCCTGTGGCCGTGATCTGCAGATAGAGCCCGCCGCCATCGTGCTTGTACCCCGTATCTCGGGCACTCGCGATGACGCTGGCTGACAGTCTATGAAGGGCTCGCCGCAAGCTACCCACCTTCCTACCCATCAACTCGCGCTTAATGTGGGCTTCCACCGACTGTCAGGCAATTACATTTTCGGTGGAAATGCGGGGCTTCTCAGGTGTTCGGCTTGTCGGCCGCTGCCAGCCATTTACATGGGCTTGGCGGACACCCCATCCGCCACTCGTCCGCTTTTCTCTCCCCTGCCTGATGCGACGCCCGCTGCCCGGCCGATATCGTGTCCGAGGCTGAGCTGGCGCGGCACACCGGATATCCGCGGCGATCGCGGGCTCGCGGGCATCCACGCCGCGACGGCCAGCCCGCACGGATCGAGCTGGCGCGCATCGTGCTCGACGTCGAGACGGGCGCCGAGGGCTCGTCTTCCCCTCGCCGCGCAACGACCGCTCGAACGGCGAGGTGATCGATGAGGGCTGGCGCACGCTGATCGACATCACCGTGATAGTGACGGGCCGGCTGATCTTCGTGGCATGCAAGGAGGCCGGCGAGATCGTCGGCAAGCGCCTCGCGCCGTCGATGGCTGGGAGCGCGCGGCCGTCAATCGGCTAAACCAAACCTTGCTGGGTCCACAATAGTCGAAAGCCAGTCAAACCCGGGTCCGGTTAACTACCTGCCGTGTGCAAATAGCGCGGAAGTCGTGCCCGCATGGGTGTGCGTCGCCTGATCCTGTTCGTGATGTTGGTCGCGCTGGCCGGGTCGTCGGCCAGCGGCCCGGGCGCACGAGCGCAGCCGGCGAACGACACTTGGCGGTGGCAGCAACAGCAGCGGGCGCTCGACGAACAGCGCCGGCAGCAGGAGATGATGCGGCAGGAGCAGCAGCGCCAGCGGCAGCAGGAAATGCAGCGCCAGCAGATGGAGCAGGCACGGCGCCAGCAGGAAATGCAGCGGCAGCAGATGGAACAGGCGCGGCGCCAGCAGGAAGTGCAGCGCCAACAGATGGAACAGGCGCGGCGCCAGCAGGAGCAGTTCCGCCGTCAGGGCGCCAGCGACCAGAACAGGCTCCAACAGCAGAGCCGTAACGCTGGCGCGCTTGCAGCGGCACAGCGGAGCCGGGCGTCGAGCCCGGGAAGCTTGTCGACAACGAAGACAGTGGCCGCCCGTCAGGAAGCCGCGCGCAAGGTCGCCGACCTCGCCAAGCCGCCGACCCTTGCCGAGATCAAGCGGGCGTTCCGCGGCCAGTTCGCTCCTGACGGCCGCGCCGTCGTGCGGGTCAAGGGCCGCACGATGCTGGTCAATGCCAGCCTCGTCGGCCGCAGACCGCCCATCCGCGCCGGCGTCGGTGCAATCACGGGGGCCCAGACAAAGGGGCCGGCCGGCATGGGCGCGAGTAGCCCGCCGCCACCATCACCACCATCACTGAGCGATGGAGGAGGCCGAGGCGGCGGCGGCTCGAGCTTCGATGCCAGCCAGCCAGCCAGGGGACTCACGCCGATCGTGAGCCTGACGGCGGCCGGCGCCAATTTCAGCGGGAATGAGACCCGCCAGAGACGCGTAGCATACGTCATAAGCGGCAGGGCTGCGCGGCGCCATTTCACCGATCCGAACGGCGCCTGGAACCTCACATATCTGAACAGCGCGCCGGGAAAGCCGCTCAAGGAGGCACTCGGCGAATTCGACAGCAAGGATCATCGACGCGGGAAGTCGGTGAAAGGCGTCGATCTGTCGGGCTTGACGATCGAGGAGATGCAGCGAACGGCGAAAGCGAAAGGCTTCCGACTGGTGGACAAGCCTCCCTCGTTCACGATGCTGCGGGCCTTCGGAAACTTCGAGCAGGGATCACCCTGCTACAAGGCCAGGAAGTGCTATCGGCTGGCGAACGGCGGCGTGACGCCGAACTGGAACGACCCAGGCGTCGTACGGCACTTCATGTACGTCCACCCGGACGGCGGCGTCATTCGCATCAAGCCGAGCGGCGAACCGCGCCCCGACGGCGAATTCTCGCGCAAGGCACCGCATGCTTCGAAATCGGTCCTGCTCGACATGTCGATCCTGCGCAATGGAAGCGATGAGGTCGACATCGAACTCTTGGCCAAACTCGATGAAGACACGCTCGACAAGCTGACCGGATTTCCGAACGAAGCCTTCAAGGTGAGCAACGACGGCACGCCGGTGCCCAAGGCCCAGAACGAGCCTGAGACCCGGCGAGATCTGGCCAACCCGAATGTAAAGGCGACCAATCTCAATGCGTACCATCTCGGGTCCTCGAAGGAGCGCAAGCCCATCTTCGATCGCTTCGGCGATGCGCTGGCCAACTTCTCCCACACGAACGCCCGGACGGAATAGATGAACGGCCCATCTTTGCGACCTCGCCCGAACGCGTCCGCCCTTGCTCGGAGGGCGCTGGGAACCCTGTTGGCCTCGTGGCTGTGCTGGTCTGCAACGCTTCACAACGCGGCAGCCCAGAGCCCCGAGGACGCATGCGATCTTGCCGCGGCGCATCCCGCGGACAAGACCCGCGCTGGCGAGGGGGTCCCAGACGACTCCCTGATACCGGGCCTGGCCTTGGCGGCCTGCGAGGCCGCAGCGAAGACAAGCCGCGATCCGCGTGTGACCTTCCAACTCGGCCGCGCCTACCGCGCCACGGATCGCCAGCAGGACGCATTCAACGCGTTCCGCAAAGCTGCCGACGCCGGCCACGTCGTGGCGATGGGCTACCTCGGCGATGCCTATCTGTTCGGCCGCGGCACGGCGAAGAATCTCGACCTGGCAAGGAAGTTTTACAAGAAGGCGGAGGATGGCGGCTACGCGGCGGCCAAGGTGATGCTGGAGGCAATCACGTTCGATCCTCAGCTCTATCTCGTGCCCATGATCGCCGGTCTCTACCAGGGGATCGGTCAGCTCACGGAGTCGCTCGACCTGCGTCGGCAGCCCGTGGTCGTGGGTTACGTCTATAGTCTCGCCACCGGCGTCAACGGCGACTGCCGCGGCGCACTGAAGCCCGCGGCGCTGATGACCCTGCTCAAGCTCCGCTACAAGGGCGCAGTCACCCACGACGTCGCGAGCTCCGGCGACTTCCAAGTCCTTTCGTCGGCCGGCGACTACGATGCCGATACCTTCGTGCAGCGCCACGGCTGCGACGGCCCGGTCAGCGAGCAGCTCGTTGCGAACCTGAACAAATACCTCGCACTCCACGGGAACTGACCGATGACGCGCCTCGCCTCGCCCTTCGCTTCCACTCCGGCGTTCGTCGCTGCACTGGCCATGTTGCCCTGCCCGGTGGCGGCAGCGCCGTCGATCGACTGCAACGCGCCCCGCAGCCCGGCCGAGAGGACGGTCTGCAAGGAGCCGTCGCTCAAGGAACTCGACGCCGAACTCGGCGAACTGGTGGGCAAGGCGCTGGAGGCCGCGGCCGGGCGCCGGCAGGCGCAGCAGCAGTTCGAGAAGCAGCAGGAGAACTGGATCCGACAGGGGCGCGACAAGTGCCAGGAGAACGCGGGCTGCCTCGTCAACACCTACCGGCAGCGGATCAACCAGGTGCGAAGCGCGATGAAGATGCCGCCCAAGGCGTGGCCCAAGCCGCAGCCTCAGGCGCTGGAGGCGAACGTCGCGACGTTCGACTGCAAGTCGCCGAGCTCGGAGTCGCAGGCAGCGATCTGCAGCACCCCGGCGCTCACCGCGCTCGACGCGGAACTCGTAGGGCTCCTGCACGACAGGGTGAAGGATCGGGGCGGCACGAAGAGCATCGTGGGCTGGGTCGAACAGAGTCGAGGGAACTGGACGAAGAGAACCTTCGACCACTGCAAGGACAGCGAGCGTTGCCTGACCGGCGCCTACCAGAGGGAGATCAATCGCTGGCTACGTGATCTGGGCCGGCCGGAGAAGACCTGGCCCGCCTGGGAGGAGAAGCCCGCGAAGGATCTCGCCGCCGCCCGTCCCGCGCCTCTGCCGCCGTCGCGACGCGACGGCGACCCCTTCACGCTGAAGGGACTGTGGGAGGGATCCTACAAGTGTCACAACGAATCGTTGCTGATCACGATGGAGGCCGACGGAGCGGGCGACAGCGGCGTGGTGCGCTTCGAGTACTATCCCGCTCCAGGCAAGGAAGGCCCAAGCGGAGCCCGCAAGTACAATTACAGGATCGAATCGATCCTCGGCGAGACGACGCTGCGGCCGGGGCCGCTGATCGGAACGCCGAACGGCGGACGGCCGCAGGATGCCGAGCTGTCCGGGTTCATTGGGGCAGATGGCAACACGGTGAAGGGGTCGGTGCGGTACGCGATGCGGCAGTGCGGCGAGTTCTCCCTGATGAAGGTCGAGAAATCGACGCAACGCGAACTGGCGCTGGCGCCGGTTGCGCTGCCGCCGCCGGTGAAGCCTGCGGTGACGATGATGGCCGCAAAGACCTATCAAGAATTCTGTACGGTGCTCAGGGCATGGGGTGACCAGTACGTCCGAGCCCATCCCGAAGTGAGGACGGCCCAGGGGTTCTCCATGGCGGAGCAAATCCAGCAGGAGAACTTGCTGCGCGACGAGCTGTTCGAGCCATATTTCGGCAAGAAGCTCGCGGAGATCACCCAAGCCGACCTCATTGCGGTCGAAAACAAGTGGCAGCAGGTGCCTCCCTGGGACCAGACCGGGCGCAAGAGCTGCGACTCCACGGGCGAGCAGTTCGCGCAAGCCTACTACCGCTTCCTGCGCAGCGCCGTGATGTCGGGAACCGCCTATCGCGAGCCGATCCAGCGGGCATTGGCCGCGCGGACGGCGCTGGTCGCGGCCGTCGAGGCAGTTCCGGTGGACCGGCGCAGCGTCGAGCGGCTGAACGCGCTTCTGAAAGAATCGCAGGAACGGCTGAAGGCGCTCTGGCCGACCGACCGCAAGGCGTTCGACGATGCCGTCGAGGCAAAGAAGAAGCAGATCGCAGGACTCGCGCTCGCCGGCAAGCTTCAGGACGCGGCCTCCGCGCCGGCGACGCTCGAGGCCATTTCGGACCTGCACTACCTGCGCCAGAACGCCCAGGGCGACGAGGCGGCACGGGCAAAGCTCGTCATCGAGCGCAAGGTGGCCGAGTATTCTGCCCGGGAAACGGCTTCGTTGCCGCAGCCGGTCGACAATCTCGAAAAGTTGCTGGCAGTGGCGCGGAAGCAGAGCGATCTGCGCAAGAAGCTCGCACCCTACGGCGAATACGACGCCGCGCGCGCTGCCCTCGCGTCGATCGCGGCGCGCCTGAAGAGGGTCTCGGATGCTTTCGCCCCGGTGATGACGGCGAGGCTCGCCACGCTTGGCGGCGCGGTCGACTTCTATCCCTATCGCGACCGCCTCCACGAGCTCGATCAATCGGGCGGCGACCGGTCGGCAATCGACCCGCTGTGGCAGATCTACCTCGCCACGGTCGATAGCTGGGTGGCCGGCCAGATCGCGAGCGCGAAGACGCCGCAGGCCGGGGCATCGGCGGCCGCTGCGGGCTTCGACCCCGCAAATCCGCTGGGGGCTTCGGCGGCCCCCGCATTCGACCCCGCCAATCCCCTCGGCCAGGCGGCCGCCGGCTCGCCGGCGCCCTCGGCGGACGACGAGGAGTTCGTCAATCGCCCGTGGAAGCTCGCCAAGTTCATCCTTGCGGCGTTCCGCAATGAGACGCCAACGCTCTACGAGATGGGCCCGTCGCACGTGCTGGCGGCTGCGAAGTCGCTTGGCGAGAAGGTGGAGCTGTTCTGTCCCTCCACCATGCCGCTCGAGCTTCTCAAGATGTCGATGGACCAGGAACTCGGCTACGACATCTTCAATCCGGACCTCAAGAGCGTGTTCGAGTCGGTGCTGAGAAACGTCGAGCGCACCTACCGGATGGGCACGAACATGGGTCAAACCATGCAGAACCTCTTCCAGGAAGAGGAGTTCGACCGCATGTTGAAGGCCGACGTTCAATTGCTGGTGGCGGGCGGCTGTCGCGATCCGCGTCTCGCCCGCGTCTTTGCCAACCTCCTGGCGTTCGTTCTCGACCCCACCGCCGGGGTACCGCCGGAGAAGGTGTCGATGCTCGACATTTGTCTGATGGACAGGCCGAACCGCAAGCTGCCGCCCGCCGGCCGCCAGAAGAAATATTGTGCCTGCGCCGCTCCGATCATGGGATCCGAGCTCAACGACACGCAGAAGAAGTTTGTACGCCTCGACCTGTCGAATAACTTCGCGATCGTGCGCGGTCTCTATCCACGCATCTTCGGCTCGCTCGGGAAGTGCGTGAACTAATCGTGCTTAAGTAAGGCTTGGAATGATCAGCCATGCCGACGCGCAGGTCGTCGCGTGGCTACTACACGGGCCCTGATGATGTCGCGCGAACGCAAGAACCGAGCCCTGGCGGCGGTAATTGCGCGTTCGGTGGCTCCGGTTGAAGTCGTTGGACGTTCGCCTCAACGGGCTGACCGCTGACCGTTCGACGTGATCGCCGCGGACTGGATCTCCCGAATGATGAATTCAGCAATCAGCCCATGGGCTCGTGGGTTGGGATGGTAATCGGGCGCCCCCAGAATGTAGTCGCCCTGGGCAAAACGATATCGTGGAAGTATGCCTTCGAGCGGCAGCGGCGTGATGCCGGACTGATGCATCTCGTACTCGAAGCCCAGCATGTCCTCGGCCGAGAGCCCCACATCTGCCCAGGAAGAGACACGGAATGAGATCAGGTGCATCCGGATGTCGGGATAGGCTCGACGCAGCTCCTTCGTGGCCTCGACGATGACGGCCCTGGCCAGCGCCATCGCCTCCCCTTTGCTGGTCGGCGTCAGCCCGAACCATCGTCGCCAGTTGTACGGATCGGGTATCCCCAGGTTGCCGTCGCGGATCGGCTTTCCGCCAGCACCCAGGCGGTACCTCAGACCGTACTTGTCCCACGGATTCAGCGAGCCGCTCGTCCACCAGATTTGCGACGACACCACAGCAAGACGGCGCCCGTCCGTTCGCAGCGCACCGCCCGCTGAAAGCGCCCGGATTGCAGCCCTGCAAGGATTTGATGCAGCCCCCATCCGGAGACACCGAAGTTGTGGGCCTGCACCCGGCCGCCGCTCAGTCTCACAAGCTGCGAGGCAAAAGTTTCATCGTCGCGGATACCATTGCCGAAGGTGAAGGAAGCGCCAAAAAGCTGGACGCAGGCATCCGGCCTGTTCGCCGCGGTTGGCACCGTCCGAAAGTGGTCGGCCTCCGTGGTGTAGATCACGGGGTCGGCAGCCGGGGTCTCCGCCTTGATGGGCACGGCTGTCCCCGCGCCTGCCTTCGGGATGTAGCCCACATCGTCGACCAGCTCGTAGAAAGGGCTGCCGTCCAACAGAACAAGGCCTTCCGCCTTGGGGGTGTCTCAAACCGCTGCCATTACGCTGAACGTCAGCGCGGCCACTATCGCCGCTGCGACGTTTACGACTACCGCCCGTCCCCACTGGGTCCTACGTTTCACCGTCAAGGCCCCGAAGTACCGTTGCGCGACCTGCAGCACCCGGGCCGGCCAATTGCACTAAGGTTGGTCTTGCCTCCCCGCCGCCGGGCGTGGAACGATCCCTTACCGTGCGTGAATCGGTACAAATACCGCCGGACATCGACCACCGGCTCTGGCGTCTCTACCTTTTCGTTGGAGAAGGCCGCCGCCAAGGCAGGACGGACTTGGACTTCTTGGTGTTCGATCGCTCGTTGAAGGCGCTGGTTCGATCGCTCAAGACGCTCGAGCAGCCGGTCCGGCTGCCGCAAACCAGGACTCCGGGCGAATCGAACCGATCTCCAGATCCAAACTGACGTGGTCGGGAGAGTTCCTACCATTTCAGGATCTGGCGGAGCCCATACCAAGCGAGGTATCCAAGCGACGCCACTGCTGCGACACCCCCAACGAAGCAGGCCAGAAGGCTCCAAAACATTGTTTGCCCCTTCAGCCATAAACCGGAGAAATGCCGCCGCGGCCGAAGGGTTGCCAATTGGCCTGAAAAGTCCCCTTTCGGACGGCAGTCGAGGATTGAGCGTTTAGGACGACCTGCCTCGGTCGACGCGTCTGCTATTTCCGGAAGTCGCGGACAGCTTGTTTCACCGCATCCGGGGCGTCGGACCGAGCGATATCGCATCGCCACACGGGCAACGCGGCGTTGAGCCGGATCATCGTGCTCTTCGCCGAGGGCCCTTGCGCCAGGTTGATCGGGTCGACGCGGCCATCGATGGCCGACACGAAAACGGTCTTTGCCAATGCGCGGTAATCATTGCCCAGCTTAGTCCCCATGTTCGCCATATCGATGTGGGATTGACCAACCCAATCAAAGAAGTCGTGCACCCCGCCCGGCTGGGGCGGGAGATAGGGGGGAGATATGGGAATGGCTTGGGATCCGCGAGAGTGGTCATGAGGATCCATTGCCTCACCGGATGAAACGCGGGAGCGACCGCCCAACTTCGGATCGACGTGCTATACCGTCGATCTGGTGCTGCTTGTCGGTCCCGGAACCGCCCATCGATCAATGTGGCTCCTTCTGCACGGCGACGGCCAGTCGCCACCGAATTTTCCCTTGAGTCGGCAAGTGCCTCGGGTGGTTCTCCGACGGAAGCGGATTTGATGCCTCGGCGATGATTTCGCATCCGCACCCGCTGCATCGGTAGATGCCAGGATGGTGCGGCGTTTCCCCTGGGCTGTATTCCCTGTCGAACTCCGGGCTTATACTGACTTCTATGTCATTGCTGCGCCTGAAGCGCGTCATGGCCCCCTCCTTCGCCTGCAAACCGCAGCCGGTCCATCGCCCGAAAGTGACGGCGCTTTGTGTCCGGCGAGCGGCATGGGCCTTGAGGAAGGATTGAGCCCACATGGAGAAATCGTCCAGCGGACGCGGAATGCCGATATCAGCCTCCGCCGGCCTGGAATATCCCGAACAGTCTCAGGCCGATGATGCCCTCGGTCTCGCTCCGTCTCGGTCCTGCCAGATCCGTCGTCCCGGGCAGGTTCACTTCCAGCCAGGGGGCCAGGTTCCCCTGAAACTTGGTGCGACCGAGGTCGTCCTTCACGGTCAGGCTCGAGATCAACACAGGGACATAGTCGGAGGCCAGATCGGTGCTCAGATGGTTGATCACCTGCTTCAGGTCATAGGTGATCCGGCCGTTCGTGGAGGTGACGAACCCCTCGCGATCGAGGTGCACATTGGCGCCATCCTCTCGGATCGAGATGTGAAGGCTCGAGTTCAATCCGGGCTCTCGATAGCTGATGCCGACGGCAGCCGCACTGGCGAGGCGGCGCCAGACACGATCGGGATTTGATGGCCCGGGATCGTCGGGCACCATCGGCCCCTTGGCGGCGCCGTCGAACGTGAATGGACCGGCCTTGGCGACGATCGTGGAGGGATCGACGAGATTCAGGAACTCCGTTCGCTTGCCGGGCAGGAATTCGAAATCCACGCCTTCGGCCTTGGGCGCCTTGAATACCTCCAGGATGTCGCCCACGAAGCTTTGCAGCGGCGTCTTGAAAAGCGTCAGAAAGCGATGGGCTGCCGGGCTCCTGCCCAGCAAATCCCACAGATCGTCTTGACTCGTGTTCTTAGAAGTCTGGTTGGACCACATGCTAAGAGACACGACCATGACTTCGACCTCTCGGAATGCAGGTTGCAGAATGATCCTGCTAATTGTCCTTTCCAAGGCAGCCGCCATCAGCGTCGCGCTCTCGGGATGCGCCAGCCAGACGCCGCGCGAGGCAGCGCGCGTTCACGGCATCGCGGCGACTGACGCGCCGACCATCGACGTTTGCTGGCGCAAGGTTCTGGCCAGTCCGCAGCACCGGGCACTCAGGGGCAAGATGGGCGATCACGCCGACAGCCCGACGGCGGCGATGAAGAGCAACCCGGCGAAGGCGACGCCGCAGGAGGCGACACTGCTCCAGTCGCTTCAGGAGGGCTATCTAGCCCCCTGCCGGAAGATGGCGCTGCAGAGCGCCGCCAAAGTGAGTCCGATGATCGTGGCGATCCTGACCGACAGCTACGCCAGGGCCGACGCCAATACGGCTCGGCTGCTCAACCGCGAGATCACCTGGGGCGAGTACGTCTCCGAGAGCCAGGCGATCGTGACCCACCGCCGGGCCGAGCTGCTGGCGGCGGGCGAGACGATGCAGCGGCAGCAGGCCCCTCCTACGCGCTGATGCGCGTCGGAGGTCGAGCCCGCCGGGCAGAAGCACACGGCGCCCAGCTTGTTTCGCTCGAGCGCGTCATGCTTCAGGTATCCAGAATCGGCGCAAAGCCGCCGTAGATCATGCGCTTGCCGTCGAACGGCATGGCGTTCTGGCCGGGCTGCATGCGCTGGTCGGCCATGACCTTCTTCCAGCCCTCGTCGCGCGCCTGCTTGCTCGGCCATTCGACCCAGCTGTAGACGATGTTCTCGTCGACGGTCGCCTTTACCGCGCCCTTGTAGTCGGTGACCTTGCCGTCGGGGACGTCGTCGCCCCAGGCCTCGACGACACGGATCGCGCCATGGTCCTTGAAGACCTCGGCGGCCTTTTGCGCCAGGGTGCGGTAGGCCTCCTTCTTGTCGTTCGGCACCGGCACGAGGTAGCCGTCGACGTAGCCCGGCTTCGCCCGGGCACCGTCGTCGATCAGGGTAGCGAAGCCACCATAGATCATGCGCTTGCCGTCGAAGGGCATGCTGGCACCCATCTCCTTCATGCGCGGGTCGCTCATGATCTTCTGCGTCGCTGCGTCGTGGGCGTCCTTGCTGGGGAACTCCATCCACGAGAAGACGACGACCTCGTCGGGCTTGGCCTTCACCGCACCCTTGAAGTCGGTGACCTTGCCGTCCGGCACGTCGTCGCCCCAGGCCTCGACCATGCGGGTGGCACCGAACTCCTTGAACAGAGGCGCCGCGCAGGCGGCGTGCCTGGCGTACGCTTCCTTGTTGGCCGCAGGCACGGCGGCGACAAATCCGGCAACGTAGGTCATTGCTCACTCCGACTCGGTTGTAGGTACAGGGAGGCCGCGCTTCGGCCTTGACGAAATAGGTTGGTATCAACATAAATATTTCATGTCAAAGCCCGCCCCTGTGACATCGGGCGGCGTCCCGTTCGCGACCACGGTGCATGTCCGCGATCATTGCCTGTGCCTCGCCACGCAGCGAGCCGCGCGCACGCTGGCTCGCCGCTTCGACGAGGCGCTGCGCCCGGTCGGCCTGACCAGCGGGCAGTTCTCGCTGCTGATGTCGCTCAACCGGCCGCGGCCGCCGTCGATCGGCGCCATCGCCGGCCTGCTGGCCATGGACCGCACCACGTTGACGGCGAACCTCAAGCCGCTCGAACGACGCGGCCTGATCGCGACGACGGTCGACCCCAACGACCGGCGCAGCCGGCTGGTCGCGCTCACCAAGGCAGGACGGACCGCGCTGAGCTCAGCCCTGCCGATCTGGCGGCGCACACACAGCGAGATCGATCGGCTCCTTTCACCGGCGGATGGCAGGACCGTGCGAAGCAGCCTGCTCGCGCTGTCGTAGTTCGCCTGGAGCGCGGGGCCCTCGGCTCCAGCGCTCCCTCGTCACAGGTGAGCGACCAGCTCGATCGAAACTGGCGGCGCCAGGACCATCGCGTGGCGAGGTCGTTGGTCCCTCGCGAACGATTCATCGTCGCTCAAGGGGCGCTGCAGCATTGCGAAAACCGCGGTGAGGACGAGAAATGCCAGCACCGAAAAGACCGTCGCTACCAGCGCGGGCCCCGCTTCGTCATGGAGCGTCCGAAACCAGAACCAGAAGACCCCGCCAACACCGAGCAGTGCCACGCCGACGAGGAGAAACAGGATCAACATTGGAGCAGTCCGCACCCGAGACGTCGCACACCCATGACTTGCCTATCCATTTCATCCAGCTTTGCCCCGCCGATGCCGGCACCGCGCATAGTCACGAAACCAGCACGTACCAGCCTTCGACCCGCGAGGTCTCCCCGCCCGCCCCCGCCTTGACGCGGATCTTCTTGCCCATGACGTCGACCGAGGTGCCGACATTGACCTTGATTGTGCGCTTGGCGCCATCGACCTCGACGATCATGGCGTTGCCGGGATCGGCCGCGCTGCGGCCAGATCCGTTAACCGAGCCGTTGTGGATGCGGTAGATGCTGGGCTTGTTGCCCGCATCGAAGATCGTCTGCCAGTGGATCCGGTCGGCACCGATGTGCCCGACCGGCACCTGGATGCCGACGCCGTCACCGGGGAAAGGCCGCCTCGCCATCTCTCTCCCTCCTCAGCGTAAGCCGTAGCCGGCGAACTCGTCGGCGATGCGCGGCTGCACGGCGCGCGCCGCTTCCATGTCGGTGGCGCCTCCCTTGCCGTCGCCGCTCCTGGTTTTCGCCAGGCCGCGCCCATAGAGCGCACGCGCCCGCTTGGCATCGATCTTGAGCGAAGCGCTGAACTCGGCTGTCGCCTTTGCCCAGTCGCCCTGCTTCAGATAGATGATGCCGAGATTGTCATGGGCGTAGGGATCGCTGGGCTGCAGCTTCAGCGCCTCGTTGCAGTCGGCGATCGCCTTGGGATAGTCCTGACCCAGCGCGGCGCGCGCCAGGCAACGGTTGTTGTAGGCGGCGGTGATCCTTGGATCGAGCTTCAGCACCTCGTTGTAGTCGGCGATCGCCTGTTCGTACTGGCGCAGGCCGAAATGGGCGACGGCGCGGTTCAGATAGTAGGTGGGCTCGCGCGGCCGGAGCTTGATCGCCTTATCGAGATCCGCCACGGCCTTGGTGAAGTCGCCGAGCGAGTTGTAGAGCATGGCCCGGTTGCCGTGGACACGCGCATTCTTCGGATCGAGCCTGATCGACTCCGCATAGTCGGCGATGGCGCGCTCGGACTCGCCCTGAAAGGCCAGGATCTGGGCACGGTAGAAGTAGGCGGTGGCGCTGGTCGGTGCGAGCCTGATCGCTTCGTCGATGTCGGCCGTGGCGCGCGCAAACTGGCGCTTCAGGGCGTAGGCGAAGGCGCGGTGGATGAAGGCGTTGATGTTGTCGGGGCTGAGCTGCAGCGCCGTATCGAAATCGGCCACCGCCTGGTCGATCTTGTCGACGTAGGTCAGCGCCATGCCGCGATTGATGAAGGCAATCGGATCCTTGGGATCGATCCTGATCGCCTCGGTGTAGTCGGCGATGGCATGCTGGAAGTCGTCGACCGCGTGATAGGCGGTCCCGCGCTCGAAGTACGCGAAGGCAAGGCCGGGCGCGAGCTTGATCGCCTCGTCGAGGTCGCCCACCGCCTGCTTGAGGTCCCCCTTCTTCAGGTTGGCCGCGCCACGGCCCAGGTAGGCCCGCGGCTCCTTGGGATTGATCCGCATGGCCATGTTGAAGTCGTTGAGCGCACCCTCGTAGTCCAGCTTGTCGATCAGCGCCATGCCGCGCTGATAGTAGGCGTGCGCCACCTGGTCGGCTGTCTTGGCAAGTTCGGGGTCCTTGCCGCGCTCTCCCTGGTTGACCAGACGCAGAATGTCCGAGGTCCGCATGCCCTGACGGATGGCTTCGCCGAAATCGGCGAGCGCGAGGTCGGTTTCGCCGCGCTGGCGGTAGGTGATCCCGCGATTGATCAGCGCGTTCACTTCCTTCGAGTTGAGCTCCAGTGCCTTGCTGAAGTCGCTGACTGCCGCCTCGTACAGGCCTTTCTTGGTGTAGTAGACGATGCCGCGGTTGACGTAGGGCGTCGGATCCCTGGGCGTGAGCTTGATCGCCTCGCCATAGTCCGCGAGCGCCTTGTCGGCTTCGCCGATGCGGTGATAGGCGATGCCGCGCTGCAGATGGGCGAAGGCCTGTCCCGGCTCCAGTTTGAGCGCCTGGTCGAAGTCGGCGATCGCCTTCGCCAGGTCGCCCTTGGCCAGATAGGCGGCGCCGCGACCGACATAGGCCGAGGAGGAGAGGGGATTGAGACGGATGGCTTCGCTGAAGTCGGCGATCGCCTTGTCGTACTGGAGCTTGTCGTAGTAGGCGAGCCCGCGCTGGAAGTGGATGAAAGCGGCCTGCAGCACGTTGTTGTGGTCCCGCGCTTGCGTCGAGAGCTGGCTGGTGATGGCGTCGGACACCACGTTCTCTCGGTTCGGCTCGAGGTTCGGCGGCACGCACTTGATGCCGTCCGTGAAATCGGCGATGGCCCTGTCGATATCCCCCTTGCGCTTGTGGACGATGCCGCGATTGGCCCAGGCGGCAACCTCGCACGGCTTGATCTTGAGGGCAGCAGTCAGGTCGGCGATGGCGCCTTCGTTATTGTCCTTCCGGAGATAGAGCAGGACGCCGCGATTGATCAGCGGATAGGTCTCACGCGGCGCCAGACGGATGGCGTCGCTGTAGTCCAGGATGGCGCGGTCGGCCTCCCCGATCGTCTGATAGATGACGCCGCGCTGGGTGTAGTAGTAGGGATTCATCGGCGAGTTGAGGATCAGCTCGTTGAAGAGGCGGATCGCTGCCCTATAGTCTTCCCTCGACCGCACATCACTGCCCGGCCCGCTTTCCGACAGCCCGCGATTGAGATAGGCGAGCGCGAGCTCGTTGGGCGCGAGCTTGCCGTCCTTGATCGCCTCCGTGCACGCCGCGACCTTCGTCGCAGCGTTCGCGCCCGTCATTCCCTTGCAGACATCGAAGGGTTTGGGCTTGGCCGGTTCGGCGGGCTTGGCCGGCGGCTGCGCCGGCCTCGGCTGGCCGACTGCCGGCGCAGACGTGCTCGCGCCGAGCCAACCAATGGCGACGACGCAAGCCATCGCCTGCGCGACCCTACCCAAGCAACCCCGCATCGCCTTCCTCACGCCTGCCCGACGCACCAGCTCCCACAGCCGTTCCGCGGTACCGGGTCAAAGTGCCAACATTTTTCGGCTTTTCAAGCGACGCGAAGGCGCAAGCCGCCAATTCTGCTGAAAGTCCGACGGCCTGTTCCCCGTTTGGCACCTTCGCCCTGCTCTTAGGGAGGAAACAAAGTGAAGAATGCAAAAAGTCGTGTAAGCCGGCGCGCCGTGCTTGCCGGAATGAGCGGCGCGTTGGCGGCGCCCGGCATCGTGTCAGCCCAGGGCACCTATCCCAACAAGACGGTCCGCTACTTCAACCCATTCCCGGCCGGGGGCGCCACGGATACGCTGTCCCGCATCTAATGCGCCAAGATGGCGGAGATCACCGGCCAACAATGGGTCGTCGAGAACAAGGGCGGATCGGGCGGCAATGTCGGCGTGGATGCGTTGGCGCAGTCGCCGGCGGACGGGTACACGCTCGGCCTGGGCGGCATCGCTAGCCACGCGATCGCTCCCACCCTCTACGCCAAGCTGCCCTTCAAGGTGCCGGGCGATCTCACGTTCGTGTCGACGATCTGGCAGCTGCCCAACATGCTGGTCGTGAATCTCGACCTGCCGGCAAAGAGCGTGGCCGAGCTGATCGCACTCCTCAAGGCGAACCCGGGCAAGTATTCCTACGCCTCGGCCGGCAACGGCACGACGCTGCATCTGTCCCGCGAACTCTTCAAGATGATGGCCAAGGTCGACATGATCCACGTGCCCTATCGCGGCGCGGCGCCGGCGATGCAGGACCTGCTGGGCGCGCGGGCAAGGTGCGCGCCCTCGGCGTCACCTCCAAGGAGCGTACCCCGGTCGTGCCCGACGTGCCGGCGATCTCCGAAACCCTGCCGGGTTTCGACATCAACTCGTGGACCACGCTCACCGGACCGGCCAAGCTGCCGAGCGACGTCGTGGCGCGCCTATCGGAGTTGTCGAAGAAGGCCCTGGAGAGCGAGGACCTCAAGGCCAAGTTCATCGATCTCTCCGCGACGGCGATCTGGCGCTCGCCCGCCGACACGCTGGCCTATCGCAACTCGGAAGAAGCGCGCCTCGCGCCGATCATCAAGGCTTCGGGCGCGCGCGTCGACTGAAGCTTCCCATTCTCCTCCCTCGTCATACGACGTATGAGGAGGGAGGAGGAAACATGACCACACTGACCACCGCCCAAGCCGTCGTGTCGATGCTCGAAGTGAACGGCATCGACACGATCTTCTGCCTGCCTGGCGTGCAGAACGATCCGTTCTTCGACGCCCTGTACGACCGCACGAACGCCATCAAGCCGATCCATGCGCGCCATGAACAGGCCTGCGCGTACATGGCGCTGGGTTACGCCATGGCGACGGGGTCGCCCTCGGCTTACGTGGTCGTCCCGGGCCCCGGCTTCCTCAACACCACGGCTGCGCTCTCGACGGCCTACGCGGCGAACGCGCCGGTGCTGGCACTGACCGGGCAGATCCAGCAGGCCATGATCGGCCGCAATCTCGGACTGCTGCACGAACTCCCCGACCAGCTTGCGATCATGCGCGGTCTCACCAAGTGGGCCGACCGCATCACCTCGCCGGCCGCCGCGCCCGGCCTGGTCAACGAAGCCTTCCGCCGCCTGCTGTCGGGCAGGCGGCGTCCCGTGGCGCTCGAGTGCGCAATGGACACGTGGGCGCGCAAGGCGCCGGTCGAGCTGATCGCCACACCCGCGAAGGCCGATCCCTGCCCCGTCGACGAGGATGCGGTCGAGCGCGCCGCCAAGCTCCTGGGCGGCGCGCAGAAGCCGATGATCGTGGTAGGCGGCGGCGCCCAGGATGCGGGTGAGGCCATCGCGCGGATCGCCGAGATGCTGGACGCGCCCGTCATGACCGGTCGCATGGGCCAGGGTGTGATCGATGGTCGCCATCGTCTGTCCGTCACCATGCCGTCCGGCTACCTGTTCTGGGGCGAGGCCGACGTCGTGCTGGCCGTGGGCACGCGCCTGCAGCCGCAGCAACAGAACTGGGGGCTCGACGACAAGCTGAAGATCATCCGCGTCGACATCGACGGCGAGGAACTCGATCGTCAGCGCCGACCGGAGATCGGCATCGTCGGCGACGCCGCGGCGACGATGAAGGTGCTGGCCGACAGGCTCGGCAAGCACGTCGTCAAGTCCAACGGTCGGGCCGTGCACGTGGCCGAGATCAAGGCACGGGCCAACAAGGCGGTGCGCGACAAGCTCGCGCCGCAGGTCAGCTACCTCGAGGCCATCCGCAGGGCGCTGCCCGAGGACGGCATCCTGGTCGATGAGCTGACGCAGATGGGCTACGTCGCGCGTCTCGCCTGGCCGACCTACAAGCCGCGCACCTTCCTGTCGACCGGCTACCAGGGCACGCTGGGCTGGGGCTACGCCACCTCGCTCGGCGTCAAGGTCGCCCGGCCCGACACGCCGGTCGTGTCGATCAACGGCGACGGCGGCTTCCTGTTCACCGCCATGGAGATGGCGACGGCGGCGCAGCACGGCATCGGCGTGGTCGCCGTCGTGTTCAGCGACGGCGCCTACGGCAACGTCAAGCGCATCCAGCAGCAGTCGTTCAACAACCGCACCATCGCCAGCGACCTGCGCAATCCCGACTTCGTCAAGCTTGCCGATAGCTTCGGCATCCATGCCGAGCGCGTGAAGTCGCCCGAAGAGTTGAGCGCCGCCATCTCCCGCGGCATCGCCCGCGGCGGTCCGGCGCTGATCGACTGTCCGGTCGGCGAGCTGCCCGATCCGTGGTCGATCGTGCAGGTGGCGAGGAACCGGCCGGCGAAACCATAGACTAAGCGAATGCCTCCTGCAGCAAGCCGAGCATGGCGGTCCACGAGCGTCGGTCCGCCGCCTCGCTGTAGGCGAATTGCGGAGTGCCCAGGTTGTCGGCCTCGGGATTGGTGAAGGAATGCACGGCGCCACCGTAGGCATGGAGCTGCCAATCGACTTTGGTGCGGGCCATCTCCTCCTCGAACGCCGCGACCTCGGCTGGCGGCACCAGGGGATCGGCGGCGCCATGGCAGACGAGCAGCTTGGCCTTGATGTTGGCGGCATCGGCAGGGAGTGGGCTCGCGAGGACGCCATGGAAACTCACGGCGGCGGCCAGTGGAGTGCCGCTGCGCGCCAGCTCGAGCGCCGTGCCGCCGCCGAAACAGTAGCCGGTCGCTGCCAGCCTCGAGCGATCGACGCCCTCCAGCCGTGACAGCGCGTCCATCGCCGCCCGTGCCCTCGCTCGCCAGCGATCGACATCAGCGCGCAGGGCCCGCATCAGCTCGCCGGCCTGTGCCATGTCGCGCGCCTGCAGGCCATTGCCGTACAGATCGGCGACGAGCGTTGGATAACCCCAGGACGGCGAGCCGCCCGGCGCATTCGATCGCGTGGGCACCGATACCGCGGGCACTGGGAAACAGCACGATACCGGCGCCGGTGGTCGGTTTGCCTTCCCGGACCAGGACGCCCTTCAGCGCGACATCGTCGTCGCGATAATCGAGTGTCGTCTTAGGTCATCCGATCTTATCCGCCATAGGTCTTCAGCACGTCCGGATCGGGATCGCGTCCGAGTCCCGGCCCGGCCGGCACGACGAAGCCGCCGTCGACCGGCATTACCAGCTCGCCGTAGAGGCTGGCTTCGAGGTCCAGGTGATAGCGCTCGATCATGCCGCCCGGGGCGCCCCGCGCCGCCAGCAGGTGAAGCGTGGCGAGGAAGCCCGGCCCGAAGTACGGCGAGTGCGGCATCAGCGTCACGCCCGCGGCATCGGCGAGAGCGGCGACCTTCAGGAACTCGGTCACGCCGCCTACCTTGGTGACACTGGGCTGGGCGTAGTCGACGGCGCCGGCGGCGAACATGTCGCGGAACTGGAATGAAGTGCAGTTGTTCTCGCCCGCCGCCATGGGCACGCCCGTGCCCTCGCGCAGCCGGGCGATGGCGGCGAAGTCCTCGGGCGGGAAGATCGGCTCTTCCAGCCAGTACAGGTCGTACTGGCGCAGCTTCAGGGACATGTGCCGCGCCTGCTCGGGCGTCCACGGGCAGTTGGTGTCGACCATGATGGCAATGTCGTCGCCCGCCGCCAGTCGCGCCGCCTTGACCTCGGGCTCCTCGGTCTCGTGCAGCTTGATGTGACGATAGCCCTGCTCCACGGCCTGCCTGGTGCGCGCCGCGACCTTCTCCGGATCGCGATATTTCAGCAGGCTGGCATAGGCCGGCAGCTTGTCACGGCCCGCGCCGCCCAGCAGCCGATGCAGCGGCAGACCGGCTGCCTTGCCGGCGATGTCCCACAGCGCGATATCGAGGCCGGACAGCGCGAAGATCGTGATGCCGTAGCGACCGAACAAGTGCAGCTTCTGCTGCAGGTCGTAGGAGAGCCTGGCGATGTCGCGAGCGTCCTGGCCGATCGCGATGGGCGCGACCATGTTGTGCACGGCGGCGCGCACGGCGTCGGTGCAGGCGTAGCAGAAAGCCTCGCCCCAGCCGACGATGCCGCTGTCGGTCTCCACCCGCACCAGGAGGATGTTGTTGGTCGTCCAGGTGCGCAGGCCCTCGCCCCTGTGATCGCCGCCGAAGGTGTACGGCACCTTCACCGAATGCGTGTCGATACGCGCGATCTTCACTCGATCCTCCGCTTGCTCTTGATGTCGGCCAGAAGCTTCTCGGCATGCGCTTGGTCGGCCAGGCGCTTGGAGGCGAAACGCGGATCGCCGGCCGGCGCTGTCGCCAGGAGGTCGCTCGCGAGGCTCGGCGGCAATGGCGGCGGCTCGACCTGCTCCTCCGGCATCTCCACTTCGGCCTGCGTGAAGTACGTCCGGTTCTCGCTGGTCTTGAAGAAGTCGACGTCCCAGTGGAAGGGACCGTCGGTCCACGAATATCGCAGCTTCTGCAAGGTCTCGCGACGTTGCGACCACAGCCGCTCGAAATCGATCCGGCTGATCTCCGTCTCAATTTCGACGATCTGGCCGTCGACCGGCCGCTTGTAGGTGAAGACATGGCGAGTCGTCCCGCCTTCCTCGACGGAGCGGATGCGCATGCCGGAGACGTCGAGATAGGCCTGACGCAGGAAACTCCTGGTCACGCCAGGGCGCGCGGCCAAGCGCGGCTCGAGGTCGCCATCGTCCTTCAGGACAAACTTTCTTTCGTTCTCGATCGGCATGCTAGACTCGCGCCACCATGGCCGCCCAGACCCTCGATGACCTGCCGACCCCTGCCCTCATTCTCGACCGGGCGATCCTCCGCCGCAACCTCAAGCGCATGAGCGAACGCCTGCGTAACGCCGGCGTCATCCTGCGGCCGCACCTCAAGACCGCGAAATCGATCGAGGTCGGCCGCATGGCGGTCGAAGGCCATGACGGGCGCATCACCGTCTCGACCTTGGCGGAGGCCCGCTACTTCGCCGACGGCGGCTTCAAGGACATCCTCTATGGCGTGGGCGTGGTGCCGTCCAAGCTGCCGGCGATCGCCGAGTTGCGGCGGCGCGGCATCAACCTGCGCGTCGTCACCGACAATACCGCCGTGGCGAAGGCGATCGCCGATGCGGCGAAGGGCGGCGACACCTTCTCCGTCTTCATCGAGGTCGACAGCGGCGGCGGCCGCGCCGGCCTGCCCTGGCCGGACTTGCCCGGCCTTCTGGACATCGCCCGCATCCTGCACGACGCGCCGGGCGTCGAGTTGGCCGGCGTCATGACCCACGCCGGCCATTCCTATCACGAGAGCACGCCCGACGGGATCGCGGCGGTGGCCGAGCAGGAGCGCCGGGCGATCGTCGGCGCGGCCGACAAGCTGCGGGCGGCCGGCATCCCCTGCCTCATCGTCTCCGGCGGCTCGACGCCGACCGCCATGCACTCGCGCGACTTCACCGGCATCACCGAGATGCGGCCGGGGGTCTATGTGTTCAACGATCTCGATCAGGAATACATCGGCTCCTGCGCGCCGTCGGACCTTGCCCTCTCGGTGCTGGCATCGGTGATCGGCCACTATCCGCATCGCAACCAGGTGCTGGTCGATGCCGGCGCGCTCGCGCTCTCCAAGGACATCAGCGCCCAGGAATTCAAGCCGCAGGTCGGCTTCGGCACCATCGTCGATGCGCCGGCCAAGGACATGGCCGTCGTCGCCTGCTCGCAGGAGCACGGCTTCGTCGGTGCCGTGGAACCGATTCCATACGGCAACCTGCCGATCGGCTCGCGCGTGCGCATCCTGCCGAACCACGCCTGCATCACCGCGGCGGCCTACGACCGCTACTACGTCGTCGACAGCGAGCTCGACGGCGGCAAGTCGGTGGTCGACGTCTACGACCGCATCAACGGCTGGTGATCGTCTACAGAGAGCTCACCGTGTGCCCCCCGTCGACGGTGAGCACGCTGCCCGTCATGAAACTCCCCGCCTCTGACGACAGCAGCAGCAGCGCGCCGTCGAGATGCTCGGGCTTGCCGATGCGCCGCTGCGGGATGCGGTCGATCAGGCGCCGGCCGCCCGGCGTCTTCCAGAAGTCGCGGTTCATCTCGGTCTCGATGTAGCCCGGGCAGATCGCATTGACGCGGATGTCGTGGCGCGCCCATTCCATGGCGAGCGCGCGCGTGAGGTGGATCAGCCCCGCCTTGGAGGCGTTGTAGGGCGCCACCTGCCCGATCGTGCGCAGGCCCAGGATCGAGGCGATGTTGACGATCACCCCGGGCCGCTTGCCCATCAGCCAGCGCTTGCCCGCCGTCTGCGTCACCAGCCAGGCGCCTCGCAGGTTGGTGTTGACCACGGCGTCCCAATCCTCGACCGGCATTTCCAGCGCCGGCTTCACGATCGAGATGCCGGCGTTGTTCACCACGATGTCGATCGGCCCCAATGCGTTTTCCGCCGCCGCAAGCGCCGCCGTGATCGAGTCACTCGACTGCACGTCGAGTTCGACGGCGACGGCCTTGCCGCCCGCAGCCTGCAATTCCGCCTGTAGAGAGGCGAGGCGATCGGCACGTCGCGCGGCAATCGCCACCGAGGCACCCGCTGCAGCGAGCGTGCGCGCGAAGTGTACGCCGAGTCCCGACGATGCGCCGGTGACCAGGGCCACCTTCCCCGTCAGGTCGAATCGCTTGGACATCGGACGTACTCCCTAGTTTGATGCCCCGCCTTATAAGCGAGCATCGGTTTCGGGGGAATCGTCGCCATGACCGCACGGGTGCAGCACTGAGGGGGTCGCGCACTCCCTGGGGCCTGGTCGGCTTGCTAGTCGCTGCCGGCATGGTGGCGGCTTTCCATGTCGGCAAGGTGCCGCCCGCCATCCCGTCGATCCTCGCTGACCTCGGCTCAGATCTGCGTCAGGCCGGATGGCTCCTGGCGATGGTCAACCTCACCGCAGCCGTCGGCGGAATGACCATCGCGCTCACGGTCGACCGTTTCGGCCATCGACGCCTGGTGGTGCTCGGCACGGCGCTCTGCTTCGTCACGAGCCTGCTCGGCGCCTTCGCCGGCAGCATCGAGCTTCTGCTGGTCTGGCGCTTCGTCGAAGGATTGGGCTTCATCATCGTCACGGTCTCGGTACCCACCCTGGTGCTGCGGGTGACCGCGCTGCGCGACCGCCATCGCGCCATGACGATCTGGACGTCCTACATGCCGGCCGGCGCGGGCACGATGATGCTGGTCGCGGCCGTGATCCTGCCCGGCACGTCATGGCATGCGGTCTGGCTGGTGGCGTCGGCCGCGTCGCTGATCATGCTGCTGGCGCTCTTGTGGCGCGCCGTGCCGCGGCACGAGCTCGACGCCCGGCCGGCCAGCCGTCGGCCGATTCTGCATGAGGTGGTGGAGGTGGCGACCAGCGGCGGGCCGCTGGCGCTTGCCCTCTGTTTCGGCGCGTATTCGTGCTGCTGGCTGGCGATCGTCGGCTTCCTGCCGACGTTGCAGGTCGAGCGCCTCGGCTTCTCGACCTCGACGGCCGCTATCATCACCGCACTGGTCACCGCCGTGAATGTCGGCGGCAACCTGCTGGCCGGCTCGCTGCTGCAGCGCGGCCTGCCGCGTGGGGCTTTGATCGCGGGGGCGGCGTTCTTCATGGCCTTCTGTGCTGCGGGCATCTTTGTCGATGGCGTGCCCGACTTGTGGCGGCTGGTGCTGGCGGGCGTCTACTCGGCGGTGATCGGCGTCGTGCCGGGGGCGTTGTTCACCGGCCTGCCGGTGCATTCGCCGCGCCCGGAGCTGGTCGGCGCATCGACCGGACTCCTCATGCAGGGCTCCAACATCGGCGGCCTGATCGGTCCGCCGATCACCGGCGCTCTGGTTGCATCCGGCGGCTGGCCCGCCGCTGCATGGCTGACATCCGTTGCCCTGGGGGTGGTCGCAGGCTCCGCTCTCTTTCTGCACCGGCGCGAAAGGCGTAAGCTCGCGCCATGATCTACGTCGACGTCGTTTCGGACACGATCTGCCCCTGGTGCTACATCGGCAAGAGGCGGTTCGAGCGCGCCCTGGCACAGAGCGGCCGTACCGACGTGGCCGTGGCCTGGCGCCCCTTCCAGCTCAATCCCGACATGCCGCCCGAGGGCATGACACGCGACGACTATGTGCGCGCCAAATTCGGCGGCGGCGACCGGCCGCGCCAGATCTACCAGGCGATCGCGGAAAGCGGCCGCGAGGCCGGCATCGAGTTCCAGTTCTCGCGCATCCGGCGCACGCCCAACACCGTGTTGTCGCACCGTCTGGTGCACTGGAGCGCCAAGAACAACGTCCAGGACGAGACCGTGGCCGAGCTGTTCAAGCTCTATTTCGAGGAAGGCCGCGACATCGGCGACATGGAGACGGTCGTCGAGTGCGCCGTGCGCGTCGGCGTCGACGAGATGCGCGCCCGCCGCTACCTGATGAGCGACGAGGGTCGTCAGGAGGTCGTTGCCTCCGACGTCTATGCCCGCCGGCTCGGCATCAACGGCGTGCCCTGCTTCATCGTCAATCGCAAGTACGCGGTCTCCGGCGCCCAGCCGCCGTCGGCCTTCGTCGAGGTCTTCAACCTCGCCGAACGCGACGCGGCGACCAGCGCGGCGCAGTCGACGGCATAGAGCCTCTCAGAAAAGCTCCTTCATGCCGGCCGGCGTTTCTATCGCTGCACGGTAACGGAGACTGTTGCCGTGCACGACGGCGGGTGGCCGGGCGATATCGAGCTCTCGATAGAGCTCCAGGATCGCCGGAGCCTGCGGGTGCTCGAGGGAGAACGATCGAAGCCGTGCTCCCAAGTCTGCCATCGTCGCCATCGAGCGCGGCTTGCCGCGCCGGTCGATGATGGACGGCGCCGCGCCGTCGAGGGGAAGCGACCCGTCGTCGGGAATGCCGAACTCGAACGAAGGCTCGGTCCACGGCAGCGAGACCTTCTTCCCGAAGATGCTTTCACGGCCTGCGAGGACGATGTCGATGCCATCGGTTCTCGCGACCCAGCCGCGAAGGCGGCGCCCGGCCTCCCAATCGGCCTTGACGGACTTCTGGTCGTCGAGGCCGA
>JAEZIF010000515.1 GCA_023416135.1 Pseudomonadota bacterium | reverse complement strand
CTGGTGACTGGTGACTGGTGACTGGTGACTGGTGACTGGTGACTGGTGACTGTGACCGCCGCGCTCGGATTGCCATCCTTCGCTCCTGTTCCCTGGTACATACAAATCGCCCATTCTGGGCGGTCTGTTGGTTGAAGTGCAGTCGCCTGCGCCTGACAGTCCGATTGTCGATCAGCAGGAACCAAACGCAATCCGAATGGAGGCAAGCGCATGAGCAACGAGTCACGGCCGATGACCGGCCCGAAAGCCCTCAGCTCCGAAGCATTGAAGGGCATCGTTGGCGGCACGCATGGCGACGACAGCCAGCAAGTCGACGCCCAGACGGCCATCGCCCTGACGGCCGGTGTCGGCGAGGCGCCGACCGCGCCAGGCCCCGTCGTTTCCCAAGGCGCTTCCGGCCCTCAGGCCGAAGCCATGGCCGCCGAAGATCATGAATTTTATTCTAGGATACACATCTAAGCCCAGGTGAAGGTCAGGGAGTTCTAGCGTCGAAACTCTTGACCTTCTTTGCCGACATCGCAAAGGACGGTTCGGGCGTCAGCCCCAGATGGCGCAGATGTCGGGTATCTGGGAGAAGGCCATGAGCTTTTCGCCCTCATCCAAAGCAGTCCTGCCGAGCATAGGCGGAGAGTAGCGGTCTCTGTCGTCGTCGAAGGCAGAAAAGCAGCGACCGGCTTTCCATCCGTCGCTCCTGTTCCCTGGTGCGTGCAGATCGCCCCTTCTGGGCGGTCTGTTGGTTGAAGTTGTAGTCGCCTGCGCACGATTGGTCGGCTGTCGATCTAGTGAGAAGCAAACGCAATCCGAGTGGAGACAAGCGCATGAGCAACGAGTCACGGCCGACGACCGGCCCGAAAGCCCTCAGTTCCGAAGCGTTGAAGGGCATCGTTGGCGGAACGAATGGCGACGACAAGGAGACAGTCGACGCCCACACGGCCATCGCCCTGACGGCCGGTGTCGGCGAGGCGCCGACCGCGCCGGGCCCCGTCGTTTCGGAACGCACTCCCGGCGCTCAGGCCGAAGTCAGCGGCACCGAACATCGCATGTGGGGTTTAAAGTACCAGATCCAGCGCGATTAAGCCTGGGTGAAGAGTAGGGAGTTCTGTCGGCGTCGAAGGTTGGAAAGCAGCGACCAGTCGTGGCGATGGCTGTCGATTCCCGCAACGCCGAAGGCGCTCGTGGCGCTGCTCCCGAAGCCAAGGTCGCCCCTGCCGCGGCCCATATGATGGCCGGAGAGGTGGCGTCCGCAGGCTGCTGGCGGGGCGAAGACCGACAACCAAGGTGGCGGCAACCCGGTCGTCGATCAGGCGCCGGACCATTCGCCGCCTCCGGCCGTCCACCTGAAGGAGGGGCGCGAACAGCGTATGCCGCAGCTGCCGACGTTCACGTCGTGGCAGGCCATGCACGATGACATCGAGCGGGTCAAGGACGTCCGAGGCCATGCCCGTGACGAACTCAGGATGGAGGACCATTGGTACCCGCAGAAACGTCCTGAGAGTGATCAGCAACCGGTGAATCGGGAAGGAGGAGATGCCCCATCTCACCCTTTTTGAACTCCAGTTGGAGCATGAGAAACACTTGTATGAGCATCTCCACTCCTACAAGGACGCCATCCGCGCGGTGGAGGAGGATGTTCGCGCCTTCCATCGGGCGCTCTGCGCTGCCGATGACAGTCCGGAAGACCGGCTTAAAGCCATGCAGACGCTGCTCACAGCGGATCTCCAGGATGCCGGCGTGCGGCTCGGGCTCGACGCAGTCGAGAGCGAGCTTGAAAAGATGAAGGGGACGGAGAGCGACGCCAAGGAACACGAGACCACCCGAATGAGAATCAGGTGAAGGACAACGACGCCAGCAAGCCCCAGGAGGACGCCCAGCGAGCCGCTGCCAGGGCAGCCTCCTCTCTTCAGGACGCGCTGACGACTGCTCTCTCAGTCTTGCGAGGTCAGGGTGGTCTGCGTGGCTTCGTCAGTGATCAGAGAACCATGGACATACTCGCGGGCTCGCAGGATCAAGATCGGGACACCTCGATCACGGCGTACGTCCGCTTTCACACCGAGATAGCCCACGTCCAGGAGGCAATGACGGGGTAGCTCTACAGGAATTTGGACCACCACGGCACCGACCTGAAGGATATTAGTAGATTCCTGAACAGGTACATTTCCCGGGAGAGCGACCAGTTCACGGACGAAATGAAGCACTGGCTCGATATTCGCTATCGCGCCGGCATTGACAGGAGCACTGTTAATCAAGTCGTGGCCGCATATAGGTCTGTCGAGATCGGCTTGAACGACTACATAAGAGCCTACAAGCACATGGACAGCGAGCGTACTCTCTAGAAATTCCCAGTGCCCCCCGACCAGCCGCGGACGCCCTAGACCACGCCATAAGGCCCCGAGCCAAGTACCTTCCCGAGCTGCTGGCGAAGATGGCTGAAGAGAAGTCGGCCGCGAATAGGTAGGCAGCCGAGCAGAGGAACCTGGCTGGGGAAGAAGAATACCGTCACCCATACAGACGCCGTGAAGTGGAAGAGCGTGTTGGAAGAAGGGTGCGAGGTCACAGGGTGCTGTTGCGCCAGAGCGTCAGGAATGAGATTGCAAAGTTGAGGGTGGAGTCTGCCGCTGCGAAATCCCATAAGAGCTGGTATCGACTATCATGAACGGTGGGTCATGGCTGTTACTCGGCTGTCATCCAGCGCAGGGGATAATCCGCGCGACTACAGGCGATTGTGATTCCAAGTACGAGATTGTTAACAAGTGAATAGGCCCAACTCCATGCGCCGAGACCTCGTCTGAGGACCGGGGCGCCCCACCGACTCCGGCGCCGAATGGTTCCAACGATCCTCCAGATGGAGGCGGCGGAGTGTGGTGCCGCGTGTCTCGCCATGGTGCTGGCATCCTTCGGGCGCTGGGAGACGCTCGACTCGGTCAGGGATACGTGCGGCGTGTCGCGCGACGGCACGTCCGCCGAGGATATCCTCGAAGCCGCCCGGCAACGCGGCCTGGAGGCGAACGCCTATAGCCTCGAGATCGAGGAACTCGGCAGCCTGCCGCTGCCGCAGATCCTGTTCTGGGGCTTCGACCATTTCGTCGTGCTCGAGGCCATCGCGCGCGACGGCTTCGAGATCAACGATCCCGCGCATGGGCGCCGCCACGTGGATCGCGCGGAATTCGACCGCCGGTTCACGGGTGTGACGATGGCCTTCGCGCCCGGTCCAGCGTTCGCGCCTTCGGGGCACGAACACAGCGTGCTCCGCCATTTGCTCGCCCTGTTCCAGGGGGCGCGGAGCATGCTCGCGTCGATCGTGCTTGCCAGCGCCACGATGGTGGCGCTGGCCGCGCTGATCCCGGGCCTGACCCGCATCTTCGTCGACGACTATCTCGTGGAAGGCTTCGGCGACTGGCTGCTGCCGCTGCTGGCGGGCATCGTCGTCCTGGGCGGTCTCGGCACTGTGCTAAAGGCGCTCCACATGCGCGGCGTCCTGGTGTTGCAGACCAAGCTCAACGCCGTGCTGTCGGCGCGCTTCGTCTGGTCCCTGTTTCGTCTGCCTCACGAATTCTTCGTCAGGCGCAGTGTCGTGGAAGTCTCGAGCCGCACGCAGCTCGCCGGCCAAGTGTCGGGCACGATCGCAGGTCCGCTGACGCAGGCGGTCGTGAACGGGCTGGCCATGACGGGCTACACCATCGTCATGCTCTGTTACAGCGTTCCCCTGACGGGGGTCGTGCTCGCCTCGACCCTGATCGATTTCGCGATCCTGAGGCTGGTGGCGAGGCGGCTGCAGGAACAGGCGGTCCTGCTGCAGATGGTGGCCGGTCAGGCCCATGCGGCAGGCGTCCAGAGCGCCGCACTGCTCGAGCAGGCGCGGGCGACCGGAAGCGAGAACGTCCTGTTCGATCGCATGGTCCAGGCGCAGGCCCGCCTGCTCAACGCCGAGCAGGCCAGCGGCCGCACTACGAACCTGATCGGGGCCTTGCCGTTCGCCAGCAGTCGCCTCAGGACGCTGGCCTTGCTGGGTGCGGGCGCGCTGGCGGTAATCTACGACGACATGACGCTCGGCACGCTGCTGGCTTTCCTCATGCTGGCGGAGCTCTTCTCGGCGGCTTGGGCGCCGTTCGTTGAACTGAGCACGGCGATCAGCCAGTCGGGCGCGGCGATCGGCCGGCTCGGCGACGCGGTCGAACGCGCCGACCTCGACCAGGAAGCTCCCGCCTGCGAGGCGGTCGCCACAGGTCGCGTTGAGCTTCGCGAGGCCGGCTTCGCGTATCCCAATGGCGGCACGGTGATCGCCGATGCCTCGCTCGAGATCGCGCCGGGCGAATGCATCGGCATCATGGGTGGCCCCGGCAGCGGCAAGAGTACCCTGGCGAGGATGCTGGTCGGCTTAGTCTCGCCGACGCGCGGCGAGGTTATTTTCGAGACGCGGGCCGCGGCTGACCAGAAGGCCTGGGCGCAGCGCATCGACAGCATCGGCTTCGTCGATCAGCAGCCGTTCTTTGCCAACGGGTCGCTTCGTGCCGCACTGACCTTGTGGGACGGCAACGCGCAGACGGCCGACATCGTGCGGGCCCTGTCCGATGCCGAAGTGCTGAGCGTGGTCGAGGCACGGCCCGGCGGCCTCGACGGCATGATCGGCGAGGGCGGTCGGGGCTTCAGCAGCGGCGAGCAGCAACGGCTGGCGCTCGCGCGGGCGCTGGTCGGAAATCCGCGCATTCTCGTGCTCGATGACGGGACCAGTGCTCTCGACGAAGGCAATGAACGCAGCGTCATCGAGCACCTGCGCCGACGGGGCGTGACACTGATTCTCCTCACTAATCGCGCCAGTGCGGTGCGGCATCTCGATCGCGTCGTCGCGTTGCGTGACGGCCGGCTGGTTCCGGTGGCCATCGAAGAGACTTACGTCGCCGCGCAGGCGCCGGCATGACGACGGCCACGGTTTCCGAAGCCGTCGCCCGGCTCGAAGCCGGTGAACGCTACGTCCTGGCCGACAAGGCGCCGGCGACGCTGCTCGGCGGTCCGGTGGACCTGTACCTTGTCTCGCCGGGCTTGCGCCGCGACCAATTCGTGACGACCCTTCCCGATGGCGCGCTGCTGCCGTCCCACTTGGAGGGTTTCGACCTCGCCATTGTGTCGCGTCGGCAATCGACGCTGGTTCGCGGAGGCACGGCGGAGGGCGCCAAGCTGTGGCTCGAATCGTTGCGACGTGCGGTACCGGGCGGGCTCGCGACTGCTTCGGAGTCGGGGGACGACTATATGCGCTCTACCGCCGCGGCGCTCGTCGCCATCGCGCAAAGGATGGAGGCCGGGGAAAAGAACAACGAGGCCGCCGCCGCCGCTTCCAGGCGCAAGCAGGATGACGCCTTCCAGGGGACCCTGGCCGGGTTCGGCTGCTTGCTGCGGGGCCGCTTCCACCGAGAGCCTGCAGGCATCCGCACTCCCCTTGCCGCCGCGGTAGCGAGGTTGATCGAACTTCATCATCTGAAGGTCGTGCCGGTTCCCGACAAGCCCGGCGAGAGGCGCGAGGATTACCTGGAGCGCTGCGCCACCGCCCACGGCACGCGTTTGCGTCGCATCCGGCTGGATGTCGGCGGCGGGATGCCCGACGGCGAGGGTCCAATGCTAGTGTTTGATGGCGACGGTCGGCCGCTCGTCATCGAACCTCGAGCGCTGGGCGGCTTTACGGTCGGCGACCCCGAAGGCCTGCGACCGCCGCGGCGATTGCGCCTGGAAGAATGGCGGACCTTTGCCGCCGACGCCTTTGCCTTCTGTCGTACCTTGCCGGAGGGCAAGCTGACCTTCTGGACCATCGCCCGGTTCGGCTTGACGGTCAGCTCATGGGACTTTGCGCTCCTGGGAGTCTGCGGGGTGTTCGGGGCCGTACTGGCGCTCTTGCCGCCGATCGCGTCTGCGCAGATCTCGAGTGTCGCCGCGCACACCGGGGACATCTCGTTCCTGGCGCAACTGCTGGCTGTACTCTGCGTCTGCCTCGTGGCGGAGACCGTCTTCTTCATCGTGGGCAAGCTGGCGGAGTTGCGGGCGCAAGGCCGCTCGGCCCTTGCGTTGCACGCCGCCATGGCCGATCGCCTGCTGCGCCTGCCGTCGCAGACGCGGCGAGCCTCGACGACCCTCATGCTCGCGACCCAGACAGAAACGGTCGAGAAGTTCCGCCGCGCGGCCATCGCATCGGCCACCGCCGGCACCCTGGCGCTCGCCAACGGCCTGGCCGCGGCTGCGCTGGTCGCCTTCATGTCGCCGCCGGCCGGGCTCATGGCGACCGGGCTGGTGATCGTCCTCGTGGCTTTCAGCGCGTTCCTGGGGTGGGCGCAGTTCAAGGCGATCTACGACGGCGAGCGGATGGATGTCATCGTCCTCGCGTTCGTTTACGACCTTGTCCGGCTGGTGCCCGTGGCGCGCGCGATGCGTCTCGAGAAGCGCGCCTTTACGCAATGGAGCGAGAATTTTCTCGCCTTCCAGAGCCGGCTGATGCGCTCGACCGCCATTTCGAACCGCCTGAACATCGTTGTCCCCGTTTGGGACGCGATGACCCTGGCATTGTGCTTCGCCGCCGTCGCCTACCTTGGGACGGCAACCGAGATGGGAGCGGGCCAGGCCATCGTGCTGGTCCTCGCCTTAGGCCGCCTGACGCGGTCCGGCAAGGAAGTTGCTCATGCGTTGCTGGATTTCTCGAAACTGATGCCCATGGCCAAGCTTGCCCGGCCGCTGATCGAATACCCGGTCGACCCGCTGGTTGCCGGAGCCGCACCGCCGCCGCTCGCCGGACGCATCGACCTGGTCGGCGTCAATTTCTTCTACGGCGCCCATCGGGCGCTGGCCGATATCGACCTCTCGGTGTCCCCGGGCGAGTTCGTCGGATTCGTCGGTCCCTCCGGCAGCGGCAAGTCGAGCCTGCTCAATCTGCTGGCGGGCCTCGAACGTCCGCAATCCGGCCGCGTGCTGTTCGACGGCAACGATCTTGCCGGCCTGGATCGCCGCCGGCTCTCGCGGCAGATCGGGTTCGTCTCGCACGGCAGCCGGCTGTTTCCGGGGTCGATCTACGAGAATATCCGCGGCATCAGCGCGATCACCGCCGACGAGGCCTGGCATCATGCCGAGCAGGCCGGTATCGCCGACGAATTGCGTGCCCTGCCGATGGGACTTGCGACCATCATCACCGAGGCGGGGTCCGGCCTCGCGGCCAGCCAGTTCCAGAGGATCCTGATCGCGCGCGCACTTGCCCAGAGGCCGGCCATCCTGATCCTGGATGAAGCGATGAGCACGCTCGACAAGGACGGCCAGAGGCGGGTGCTCGACACCCTTGCGCCGCTCAAGCTGACTAGGATCCTGTCGACGCACCATCCTTCCGCGCTCGAGAAGGCCGATCGGGTCGTCGTGCTCGGCCGGGGCGCGGTGATCGACGTCGGCAATCCCGCGGAGATCATGTCCCGGCATCGTTTCTTCGTCGCATGAGCGCAGGTCAATGAACACGCAGGACATTTTTCGCTCCCGGGCGGAGAAGCCGTTTCAGAATCCGGACCAGCTTGCTGCCGGCTTGCGCCTGGTCGGGTCGGGCTATGGCATCGCCATTGCGACGCTCGCCGCCATCGTGGCGGCCGCCATCATCGGCGCCATCTTCGTGAAAGTGCCGATCACGGTGTCGGGCCTCGGCGTCATCCTGAGCTCGAAGGGGCTGCTGGAATTCACCATCACCTCCGATCATGAGGGCCGGATCACCGAACTGCTGGTGGAGGTCGGCCAGCCTGTCGTGCCTGGCCAGGAGATCGCCCGACTCGTGCAGCGCGCGCTCGACAACGACCTCAAGCTCGCCGAGGCCGAGCTCGACCTCGTCAACCAGGAGGAGACCCGCATCCGGACGCTTCAGGCGCAGGTGACGCGCAACTTCGAGGAGGTCCAGCGCCAGCAGGAAGCGAACGCTCATGAAAGCCTGGACCTGCTGGAGCGGCGCCGCGTGCTGCTCGAACGGATCGCCGAAGCCCAGGAAGGCATGCGCAAGACCGGGCAGGTCACGGTCGACCGGTACCTCCTGATCCAGGCCGAGCTGGCGGAGGTCATGGAACGCATGGCGGCCAGGCGCGGCGAGCTCCTGACGCTGACCTTGAACAGCAACGAGAAGAAGGCGCAGTACGAAAGGGAACTGCAGGCTCTCGCCACGCGACGTACCGCTGCCGAGCACCAGATCGACCGGCTGCGCGAGCGCCATAGGAACGACACGGTGATTCGCAGCGCGCAAGCCGGTGTGGTCTCTGAACTCAAGGTGTACCCTGGCGACCTTGTGCGCTTCGATACGCCGCTGATCAGTATCCTGCCCACCGAGGAGGCCGGCGCGTCGGACGCGAACGACGCGCCACGTCTGGTCGCAGACCTCTTCGTGCCCGCCAGGGACGGCAAGAAGATTCAGGCCGGCATGCCGGCGCTGATCGAACCCACCTCGGTGCGGCGCGACGTCTACGGTGCGATCCGTGGCGTGGTGACCAAGACGTCCGCCGTTGCGGCGAGCCCCGAGCAGCTGAGGCACATCCTGCGCAACGACGAGCTGGTGAAGAGGCTGACCGCCAACGGCCCGCCCTTTCTCGTCACCGTCGAGTTGGAACGGGACGCTAAGACGGCGAGCGGCTTCCGCTGGACCACGTCTGCCGGGCCGGACGCGCAGATCACGGCCGGGACGCTGCTGGATGCCAAGGTGACGACGGAGCGCGTTTCGATGTTGGGACTGCTCATTCCGGCGGTGAAGGAGCTCCTGCGCGGACCGAAGGCCCGTTCCGCCGGCCTTTAATGAGCCGTGATGGTGGGCGCCGATGCAGTGGTCATTAAGCCAGGTGAAACGGCAGCCGCGCAAAGTGCGAGTCAGAGCAGTCCCAAACTCCTGAAGCTCGCATGGCCTTTGCGGCCGATCACCAGGTGGTCATGGATGGCGATGCCCAGCGCCGCAGCCGCCGCCTTGACCTCGCGCGTCATCTCGATGTCGTCACGCGACGGCTTGGGATCGC
>JAEZIF010000479.1 GCA_023416135.1 Pseudomonadota bacterium | reverse complement strand
CCGCCGAGCGCCGCGACGACGGGCGGATCGAGGAGGCGGCGCGCCAGGCCGTGCGGCGCGTCGTGCGCGCGCACCTCGGCAAGAAGCCGTTGACGGACGTGCACATCGTCCGCATCTAAGCCCGCAGGAGACCCCGATGATCGGACGCCTGAATCACATCGCCATCGCCGTGCCGGACCTCGCCAAGGCGGCCGAGCTCTACCGCACCGTAATGGGCGCTACGGTGAGCCCACCCAAGGCGCAGCCGGCCCACGGCGTCACCGTGGTGTTCGTCGAGCTGCCCAACACCAAGATCGAGCTTCTGCATCCCTTGGGCGAGAAGTCGCCCATTGCCAACTTTTTGGCGCGCAACGCCGACGGCGGCATCCATCACGTCTGCTACGAGGTCGAGGACATCTACGCCGCGCGCGACAAGCTCAAGGCCCGAGGCGCGCGTGTGCTGGGCGACGGCGAGCCCAAGATCGGCGCCCACGACAAGCCCGTGCTGTTCCTGCACCCCAAGGATTTTACAGGCACGCTGATCGAACTGGAACAGGTCTAGTTTTCGAAGGAGGACACCATGAGCTGGGCCACCGGCATCATGGTCTATCTGGTGATCTGGTGGACGATCCTGTTCGCCGTCCTGCCGCTTGGCGTGCGCCGCGTGGAAAATCCGGGCAGGGGTGAGGAGCGGGGTGCGCCGGAGCGGCCACAACTTATCCGCAAAGCGATCATCACCTCGATCGTCGCCGCCGTACTGTGGATTGGCTTCTATTTCCTCCACCGGTCGGACGTGTTCAGCTTCCGACGCATGGTGGAGTGAACCACATCTAATTTCTTAGGTGCGGGCTCCAACTGCTTGATCCAAAAAGAAACAGCGGGCCTCTAGCCCGCCGTCCCTCTACCCCCGAAACTCGTCACAGGCAGCTTACGCTGCTCTCCTCCCTAAACTTCGGGCTGCGCCCAACACATAGGCTGTTTAGCCGGAACCCGGCGGCTTGCCAAGACCTTTTCTTTCGATCACTCGCTTCCAATTAGAACAATTGTAAGCGCAAGGATCGTTTGACAACAAACAAATGTCCGCGCTCGACATGTGATCATCAGATGTACACGTACTTGATCACGAAGAGTACAGCGAGAATTCCGACTGCCGGATGAATATCGCGGTAGCGCCCTGTCGCAACTTTGATCGCGGCGTACGAAATGAAGCCGAACGCGATGCCTTCAGCGATCGAGAAGGTGAAGGGCATCGTGATCGCCGTGACGACAGCGGGCGCCGCTTCGGTCACGTCCTCCCATTCGACCTCGGTGAGGCTGCGCACCATCAGGCAGGCGACGTAGAACAGCGCCGGCGCCGTGGCGTAGGCGGGAATCGAGCCGGCCAGGGGCGAAACGAACAGCGCCAGAAGGAAGAGGAGGCCGACGACCGCCGCGGTCAGGCCGGTGCGGCCGCCCTCGTTGATGCCTGACGCGCTCTCGATGTAGCTCGTCGTCGTCGAAGTACCGACCGCGGCGCCGATCATCGCGGCACCGCTGTCCGCCATCAGGGCGCGATGCAGGCGCGGCACGGTGCCGTCCGGCCGCATGAAGCCGCCGCGGTGGGCAAGCGCGATCAGCGTGCCGGTGTTGTCGAACAGGTCGACGAACAGGAAGGCGAAGACCACGGTCACCAGTCCGACGCTGAATGCGCCGGCGAGATCCATCTGCAGGAACACCGGCGCGAGCGACGGCGGCGTGTCGAAGATCCCGGCGAATTTCTGCTGGCCGGCGGCAATGGCGATGATGGTCACGACCAGGATGCCGATGATCACGCCGCCCATGACCCGGCGGCGCTCCAGGGCGACGATCAGGAAGAAGCCCAGGGTCGCCATGACGACGGGGAAGCTTCTGAGGTCACCGTGCGTCACCAGGGTTGCCGGATGGGCGACCACGATGCCTGAATTCTTGAGCGCGATCAGGGCCAGGAAGAGCCCGATGCCGCCGGCGATCGCCATCTTGAGCGACATTGGGATGGCGTTGACGATCCATTCGCGGATCGGCAGCACGCTGATGATGAAGAAGATGACCCCCGAAATGAAAACGCAGCCCAGCGCCACCTGCCAGCTATGGCCCATGCCGCCGACCACACCGAAGGCGAAGTAGGCGTTCAAGCCCATGCCGGGTGCCAACGCGATCGGGTAGTTGGCCAGGAAGGCCATCAGGAAACAGCCGATGGCGGCGGCCACGCAGGTCGCGGCGAACACCGCGCCGAACGGCATCTTGGCCTCGGCCAGGATCGCCGGGTTGACGAAGATGATGTAGGCCATCGTCAGAAAGGTCGTGATCCCGGCCACGATCTCGGTCCGGACGTTGGTCTTGTTCTCGCTGAGCTTGAAGACCTGCTCGAGCATTGTCGTCTCCCCGGTTGTCGCGTGAAGTGTGCGGGCATCGGCCTGTGCAAAGCTAGCCAGCGACTTCCTTCCTCCCCAGCGAGGCCGAGCGAAGCCGGGGGAGGGGAACCCGGTTTGCCTTTACACCCTTCGTTTCCTACAGTCCGCGGCCACCCCGCCAGCCCAGCAAGGACCGAACCAGAATGCGGATGAGTCAGTACTTTCTGCCGACCATGAAGGAAAACCCGGCAGAGGCGCAGATCGTCTCGCATCGCCTGATGCTGCGTGCCGGCCTGATTCGCCAGACGTCGGCCGGCATCTATGCTTGGCTGCCCCTGGGCTTCCGCGTGCTGAAGAACATCGAGCGCATCGTGCGCGAGGAGCAGGACCGCTCGGGCGCCCAGGAAGTGCTGATGCCGACCATCCAGTCGGCCGACCTGTGGCGCGAGAGCGGCCGCTACGACGCCTACGGACCCGAGATGCTGCGCGTAAAGGATCGCCACGACCGCGAGATGCTCTACGGGCCGACCAACGAGGAGGTGATCACCGTTCTCTTTCGCGACGGCGTGAAGAGCTACCGCGACCTGCCGAAGAACCTCTATCACATCCAGTGGAAGTTCCGCGACGAGGTCCGGCCGCGCTTCGGCGTAATGCGCGGCCGCGAGTTCCTGATGAAGGACAACTACTCCTTCGACATCGACAAGCAGGGCGCCATCCACTCCTACAACAAGATGTTCGTCACCTACCTGCGCACCTTCGCGCGCATGGGCCTGAAGGCGATCCCGATGCGCGCCGACACCGGCCCGATCGGCGGCGACCTCAGCCACGAGTTCATCGTCCTGGCCGACACCGGCGAGAGCGCCGTGTTCTGCCACAAGGGCCTGGTCGACAAGGACATCCTCGGCCGCACGATCGACTACAACGCCGACCTGCAGCCGATCGTGAACGAGTGGACGTCGCTCTATGCCGCCACCGACGAGATGCACGACAAGACCGCTTTCGAGAAGATTCCCGAGGGCGAGCGGCTGGCGGCGCGCGGCATCGAGGTCGGCCATATCTTCTACTTCGGCACCAGGTATTCGGCGCCGATGAAGGCGGTCGTGGCCGGCCCGGGCGGCGAGCAAATCACCGTCGAGATGGGCTCCTACGGCATCGGCGTGTCGCGCCTGGTCGGCGGCATCATCGAGGCGAGCCACGACGAGGCCGGCATCGTCTGGCCGGAGTCGGTGGCGCCCTTCAAGGTGGCGATCGTCAATCTCAAGCCCGACGACGGTGCGGTCTCCGGCGCCTGCCAAAAGCTCTATGACGGCCTTGCCGCCAAAGGCATCGAAGCGCTGCATGACGACCGTGACCTGCGGCCGGGCGCCAAATTCGCCGACATGGACCTGATCGGCATCCCCTGGCAGGTCATCGTCGGTCCCAAGGGCATTTCGGCCGGAAAGGCCGAGGTCAAGGACCGCAAGACCGGCAAGCGCGAGGAAGTGCCGTTCGACCAGGTCGTCCATCGCTTCGGCTGAGCCATCCATGGCCTTCGCTGCCGTCGAGCGCCTCATCGCTTTCCGCTATCTGCGCGCCCGCCGCGAGGAGGGCTTCATTTCGGTGATCGCCGCCTTCTCATTGGTCGGTATCACCCTGGGCGTCGGCACCCTGATCGTCGTCATGTCTGTCATGAACGGCTTCCGCTTCGAGATGCTGCGTCAGATGTCGAGCATCAGCGGCCAGCTCGGGGTGCAGGGCAGCCGCGGCGGAATCGATGCCACCGCCGAGCTGCTGGCCGCCATGACGAAGGTGCCGGGTGTGCTGAGCGCTACGCCGACGGCCGAGGGCCAGGTCATGGCCGTGGCCGGCGACAAGGTGAGGGGCGTGGTCCTGCGCGGCGTGCGGCCGGAGGATTTCAAGGCGCGCACACCGCTTTCTGCGGCAATCGAGGGACCGCCGGAGTTGCGCGATCGCTACCGCGGCCTGTGCCGCGCCGAAGACGAAAAGCCGATCGAATGGGGATCGCTGAAGGATTTCGGCAAGGACTTCTCGGTGGTGATCGGCCGCCGGCTGGCCGATCTGCTGAAGCTCAGGGTCGGCGACAGCCTGCAGCTCGTGTCGCCGATCGAGGTGGCCACGCCGCTCGGCGTCATGCCGCGGGCGGTGCAGGCGCAGGTCGCGGCCATCTTCTGCGCCGGCATGTACGACTACGACGCCAATTTCGTCTACGCGCCGCTGCCCGACGTCCAGCGCCTGCTGAATTACGGCGACATGGTCACGGGCATAGAAGTCTTCGTGGCCCACGATGCGTCGATCGCGGCGGCACGGCGCCAGCTCGCGCAGATCGTCGGCACGCAGGCCTGGGTGTTCGACTGGTGGCAGGCCAATATCGGCTTCTTCGCGGCGATCCAGGGCCAGACCAACGTCATGTTCATCGTGCTGTCGATGATCGTGCTGGTGGCGGCTTTCAACATCGTGTCGAGTCTGGTGATGCTGGTGCGCACCAAGACGGCCGACATCGCGATCCTGCGCACCATGGGGGCGACGCGTGGCACCATCATGCGGGTCTTTCTGCTCGACGGCATGGCGATCGGCGGCATCGGCACCCTGCTGGGCGTCGCTCTGGGCCTGGCCTTCGCGCGCAACATCGAAGCCATCCGCCAGTGGCTGCAGCGAACCTTCGACATCGTCCTTTTCGACGAGACGCTCTACCTGCTGGCTGAGCTGCCGTCGCGCATCGAGTGGAGCGAGATCGTCGTCATTGCCGTCATGGCGCTGATCTTCGCGCTGGTTGCTTCGCTGTATCCTGCGGCGAAGGCGGCGCGGCTCGATCCGGTGGAGGGACTGCACCGTGAGTGACCGCGCGGGCACGGTCGAACGCTGGCTCGCCTGGCGCTATCTGGCGACCCGCCAGCGCGAGGGCTTCGTCTCGTTCATCGCCATCTTCTCGCTGATCGGCGTGGCGCTCGGCGTCGCCACCCTGATCGTCGTGCTGTCGGTGATGGGCGGCTTCCGTCAGCAGCTCCTCGGCCGCATCATCGGCCTCAACGGCCACATCGTGATCACGGCGCGTGACGGCGGCATGGTGCAGGCAACGCCCGAGCTGCTGGCCAAGCTGAAAGCCTTCCCCGGCGTGCGCGCCGTCAACCTGACCCTGGAGCGCCAGTCGCTGGTTACCGGCGCCAACAACCAGACGCGCGGCGCCCTGGTGCGCGGCGTGCGGCCGGAAGACCTGCAGGGACGAGACATGGTGTCGAGGAACATCGTGCACGGAGACCTCAGCGCCTTCGGCACCCGTCCCGGCGTCGTCATCGGTGATCGCTTGCGCCAGGCCTTGAATCTCAGGGATGGGGACAAGATCACGCTGGTGACGCACCGGGTGAACGACAACGGTACGATCGCACCGCGCTACTCCGAATACGAGGTGCTGGCGAGCTTCGTTACACGCCGTTACGAGTTCGACAACGGCCTGGTCTTCGTGCCCCTGGCGATGCTGCAGAGCGACCTCGAATACGGCGACGAGGCGGTGAGCTCGATCGACCTCGATATCGCCGACCCACAGGCGGCGCCGCAGTTCGCAGAGGAGCTGCGCAAGGCGCTCGGCCGCGACGACCTCCGGGTCGCGCACTGGCTCGGCCTCAACGCCCGCTTCGTCGGTGCGCTGCAGGTCGAACGCGTGATGATGTTCATCATCCTCACCCTGATCGTCGTGGTCGCGGCCATGAACGTGGTGGCGAGCTTCACCATGCTGGTGCGTGTGAAGCGTGGCAGCATCGCCATCCTGCGCACCATGGGGGCCGCGCCGGGAACGATCGTGCGGGCCTTCTTCCTGTCGGCGGCGGCCGTCGGGCTTGTCGGCACTGCCGTCGGCACCGGCCTCGGCCTGCTGGTCTGCGCCAACATGCAAGGCATTGCCCGGTTGCTCGTGACGCTGACCAATGCCGGCGGCCCGGGAGCGGGCTGGAGCGAGGTCGAGTTCATCACCTCGGCGCCGGTGCGCATCCAGCCGGCCGAGGTCCTGTCCATCATCGCCATCGCCATCCTGCTGTCGCTGGCGGCGGCGGCCTATCCTGCCTGGCGCAGCACGCGGATCGAACCGGTCGAAGGGCTGCGTCATGAGTGACCCCACGTTTCCCCTGTCGCTGCGCGACATCAAGCGCACGTTCGTGCAGGGCGACCGTCGGCTGGAGGTGCTGAGGGGCATAAGCCTCGATCTCCGTCCGGGTGAAATCGTCGCCCTGGTCGGCCAGTCGGGCAGCGGCAAGTCGACCCTGCTGCATATCGCGGGGCTGCTGGAGCGGCCGGACGCGGGCGACATCGTGGTCGACGGCAAGTCAGCGGGGGCTGCGGGCGATCGCGAGCGCACGGTCATGCGCCGCCAGTTCCTGGGCTTCGTCTACCAGTATCACCATCTGCTGCCCGAGTTCTCGGCGATCGAGAACGTGATGCTGCCGCAGATGCTGAACGGCCGGTCCCGTGCCGAAGCCCGCCGCCGCGCCGCCGAGCTTCTCGCCATGATTCAGCTCAAGGACCGGGGCGACCACCGGCCGGGTCGGCTGTCGGGTGGCGAGCAACAGCGCGTTGCGATCGCCCGCGCCGTCGCCAACCAGCCGCGCGTCCTGCTCGCCGACGAACCCACGGGCAATCTCGATTCATCGACTGCCGATGCCGTGTTCCGGCAGCTTTTAGGGTTGGTGCGCGAGACAGGAATGGCGGCGCTTGTGGCTACCCACAATCCCGAGCTGGCGTCGCGCATGGACCGCACGGTTGTCCTCAAGGATGGCTTGCTGTCGTAGCCACGGGCGTGGTCGCGCTATCTGCAGGGTGAAGGCCCAGGTCGACTACTGAGTTCAGCGGCGGTCTCCAATTTGAAAGTTCTGCAGCGCCGCACCTATTGCTGAATGGACGGCGGCAGTGCCGAATTGTGACCGGCAGCGTAAGATTACGCCTCGCTTTCCACAAGTTTGCGGCGCGATATTGGCCTGTGGCCATTGCCGATTTCGTCCATCTGAAAGTCCGGTCCGCCTATTCGCTCACCGAGGGAGCGAACAAGGTCGACAAGATCGTGTCGCTCGCCAAAGAGAACGCGATGCCGGCGGTCGGCGTCACCGACCGCAGCAACCTCTTCGGTGCGCTCGAATTCTCGCAGTATGCGGCCAAGGGCGGTATCCAGCCGATCACCGGCTGCGAGCTCGGCATCCGCCGCGAGGACGGCACCGGCAACGCGCCGCCCGGCAAGATCGTCCCGGCCGACTGGCTGACCCTGCTGGTCCAGAACGAGACGGGCTATCGCAACCTCATGCGGCTGGTGAGCCGGGCCCATCTCGAGTTCAAGGCGGGCTCGTTGGCGGCCCTGCCGCTGTCGGAGCTGGAGGGCAACACCGAAGGCCTGCTCGCCCTGGCCGGCTATGCCGGCAGTGCGCTCGGCCGTCTGTTGCTGGTCGGCCAGGTCCCGGCGGCGACCCATCAGCTCGAACGGCTGCAGTCCTTGTTCGACGGCCGGCTCTATATCGAGCTGCAGCGCCACGGTGAGGAGGCCGAGCGGCGGATCGAGCCCGCCCTGATCGATCTCGCCTACGAGCGCAGTGTGCCGCTGGTCGCTACCAACGATGTGCACTATCCCAAGGCCGAGATGTACGAGGCACACGATGTGCTGCTGTGCATCGAGCAGGGCGCCCACATCGAGGATCCCAACCGGCGCCGGCTGACACCCGAGCACTATTTCAAGTCGGCCGCCGACATGCGCCGGGTCTTCGCCGACTTGCCCGAGGCCTGCGACAACACCCTGACCATTGCCCGCCGCTGTGCCTACATGCCGGCACCGCGCAAGCCGATCCTGCCGCGCTACACAAAGCTCGCCGACCGTACCGAGAAGGAAGCACTGCAGGAGATGGCCGAGACGGGCCTGATGGCCCTGAAGCAGAGCGGCCGCCTGTCGCCCGACATCGAGCTCAAGGCCTACCAGGATCGCCTGAGCTACGAGCTCGACATGATCGAGAAGATGGGATTCTCGGGCTACTTCCTGATCGTTGCCGACTTCATCCAGTGGGCCAAGGACCACAGCATCCCGGTCGGGCCGGGGCGTGGCTCGGGCGCGGGCTCGCTGGTCGCCTGGTCACTCAAGATCACCGATCTCGACCCCTTGCGCTGGGGCCTGATCTTCGAGCGCTTCCTCAATCCCGAGCGCGTGTCGATGCCGGACTTCGATATCGACTTCTGCCAGGACAAGCGCGACCAGGTCATCCGTTACGTGCGCGACGAGTATGGCCACGATCGCGTCGCGGCCATCATCACCTTCGGCAAGCTGCAGGCGAGGGCGGTGCTGCGCGACGTCGGCCGCGTACTGGGCATGCCCTACGGCCAGGTCGACCGCATCTGCAAGCTGGTGCCGAACAATCCGGCCAAGCCGGTAACGCTCGCCCAGGCGCTGGAGAGCGAGCAGCTTCTGAAGGAGCAGTATGCCGCCGACGAGGAGATCAAGCGCCTGATCGACCTCGCGCTGCAGCTAGAGGGTCTCTACCGCAACGCCTCGACGCACGCCGCCGGCGTGGTGATCGGCGACCGTCCGCTCGACGAGCTGGTGCCGCTCTATCGCGATACCGACAACAAGGAATCGCTGCCGGCCACCCAGTTCAACATGAAGTGGGTCGAGACGGCGGGCCTGGTGAAGTTCGACTTCCTCGGCCTCAAGACGCTGACGGTCATCGAGAAGGCCTGTGAGCTCGTGGGCCGCGACAAGATCGACATCGCCAAGATACCGCTCGATGACGAGCCGACCTTCAAGATGCTGGCCAAGGGCGATGCCTACGGGGTCTTCCAGATGGAAGGCAGCGGCATGCGCGACATCCTGGCAAAGCTCAAGCCCAACCGTTTCGAGGACCTGATCGCGTTGGTGGCGCTCTATCGCCCCGGCCCGATGGACGACATTCCGACATATATCAGCGTCAAGAACGGCCAGGAGAAGCCGGACTATCTGCACCCTTCGCTGAAACCGATTCTGGAAGAGACCTACGGCATCATGGTCTACCAGGAGCAGGTGATGCAGATCGCCCGCGTCCTGTCGGGCTATTCGCTGGGTGGCGCCGACCTGCTGCGCCGCGCCATGGGCAAGAAGATCCAGTCCGAGATGGACGCGCAGCGCGCCCTGTTCGTCGAGGGCGCGCGCAAGAACGAGGTCGAGGAAGCACGTGCCTCGATGATCTTCGACAAGGTGGCGAAGTTCGCGGGCTACGGCTTCAACAAGTGCCATTCCGCGCCCTACGCGCTGGTCGCCTATCAGACGGCCTACCTCAAGGCCAATCACCCGGTCGAGTTCTTCGCCGCGTCGATGACCCTCGACATGGGCAACGCCGACAAGCTCGGCAATTTCCGGCGTGAGCTCGAGCGCCTGCAGGTCCCGCTGCTGCCGCCCGACATCAACAAGTCGATGGCCGAATTCGCCGTCGAGCGGACGGACGACGGCAAGTTCGGTGTGCGCTACGCGCTGTCGGCGATCAAGGGCGTCGGCCGCGACGCCATGAACCGGCTCACCGAGGAACGCGTGGCCAACGGTCCGTTCAAGGATCTCTTCGACGTCGCTGAACGCCTCGATCAACGGGTGATCAACAAGCGCCTGCTGGAGAGCCTGGTGAAGGCTGGCGCTTTCGATTCGTTGAACAGGAACCGCGCCCAGACCTTCGGCGCCGTCGAGGCATTGTCCCGGCACTCGCAGGCCACGCACGAATCCCGCGGCAGCAACCAGAACAGCCTGTTCGGCGACGACACGGCCCAGCGCCGGCCGCAGCTTCCCAAGATCCCGGACTGGGCGCCGATGGAGCGCCTGCAGCACGAGTTCAGCGCCATCGGCTTCTATCTCTCCTCGCATCCGCTCGCGGCCTACGAGCGCAGCCTCGCGCGCCTGCGCGTGACGCGCGCCGCCGACCTTCAGGCGTTGCTGACGCGTGGTGTATCCGGCCGCATCAGGCTCGCGGGCACCGTCATCGACCGTCAGGAGCGCACTTCGGCAAAGGGCAACCGCTTTGCCTTCGTGCAATGCTCGGATCAATCCGGCGCCTTCGAACTCACCGTCTTCAGCGAGCTTCTGGGCAGCAAGCGCAACCTCCTCGAAGCCGGGCAGGCGATCCTCGCATCGGCCGACGGCCGCCTGGATGGCGAGCAGGTGAAGCTGACGGCGCAGACGGTGGAGAAGCTCGACGACGCGGTCGCCAATGCGGCCGCCGGCCTGCGCATCGAGTTGTCGGATCCCGGCGCGCTCGAACCATTGCGCAGGGCGTTGGAAGGCAAACGAGGCCGCAGCCGCGTCACGCTGGTCGTACCGATGCCAGACGACTCCGAAGCCGAGGTGACCTTGCCCGGAAGCTACTCGATCGCCGCAGGCCTGCGCGACACCATCGGCGGCTTGCCGGGCATCGCGCAGGTGGAGGAGATTTGAGCCGGCAGCCCGGCCTGTTCGAACAATCCGCACCTTCGCCCCGGCGCGCCTCGGCCGGCGAAGTCAGGCCGGCCTGGGATTCGCCCTTGCTCGCCGCGCCGGCATTGCCCGTCGATATAAGGCTCGGCACATCGTCGTGGTTCTTTCCCGGCTGGCGCGGCCTGGTCTACGACGGGCTCCATCCGCAGGTCGCACTCAGCAAGCGCGGGCTCGAGGCCTACGCTCAGATCCCGCTGCTGCGCACGGTAAGTCTCGACCGCACGTTCTACGCACCGATCACCACCATGCAGTACCAGGGCTACGCCCGGCAGGTGCCCGATCATTTCAGCTTCGTGGTCAAGGCACCGGCGCTGGTCTGCGATGCAGTGATGCGCGACGAGGAGGGAAGAGGGAAGGTGCCCAACCCGCGCTTTCTCGATGCAACCATCGCTGCCCGCGAGTTCGTCGTGCCCTGCGTCGAAGGTCTCGGGGCCAAGGCGGGGCCGCTCGTCTTTCAGGTGTCGCCGCTGCCGCGCACACTGGTCGAGGAGGCCGCAACGCTGGTCGAGCGACTTGCAGCGTTTTTTGCCGCCTTGCCGCAGGAGTTGGGCAATCACAGGCCGTTGTACGCCCTGGAACTACGCAACGCCGAACTGCTGACCCCGCGCCTGATGAAGATGCTGGCGGCGGCCGGCGTGCGTTATTGTGTCGGTCTGCATGACCGCATGCCGGAGGTCGAGCGCCAGGAGGCCGCCCTCAAGGTTCTTGACGGCGATACACCAGGTCCGCTGGTGGTGCGGTGGAACCTCCATCGCGGCTTCCTCTATCGGGCGGCCAAGCAGCGCTACGAGCCGTTCGACCGGTTGGTCGACGAGGATCCCGAAACCCGGGTGGTCCTGGCTCGTATGGTGGCCAATGCCTTCAAGGCCAAGCGCAAGATATGGGTCACGGCCAACAACAAAGCCGAGGGCAGTGCGCCGCTTTCGCTGGTCAAACTGGCCGAGGAAATTGCCAAGCTGCTTGCGTAGGCCTTCCCTTAGAATTCTCGTGGCGAACCAATTGATGAAGAAGGGGAGGACATTCATGCAGACGACGAAATGGTCCCGACGTGCGATCGTCACAGCAACTATGGCGAGTACCGTCACGGCGATGCTGCATGCTCCGGCAGGTGCGCATGACTTTCCGAGCAAGCCGGTGACCATCGTTGTGCCGTTCGGCCCCGGCACGGCCAACGACATCATCGCGCGTCAGCTTGCGCAGGACATGAACGGCACGCTCGGCCAGAGTGTCATCGTCGACAATCGCGCCGGCGCCACTGGCAACATCGCCACCGACTTTGTCGCGAAATCGCGACCCGACGGCTACACGTTGCTGATTGCCTCCACGAGCCTCCTTCTGAACCAGGTCACCGGAAACGCTACTGCCGACCTGACGAAGGATTTCACGCCAGTCGGCTTCAGCGGCAGCACTGTCTATTCGATGTTCGCGCCCAACGAGCTTCCGGCGAAGAACGTGGCCGAACTGGTCGCGCTCGCCCGCCAGCAGCCCGGCAAGCTCAACTACGCAGGGTATGTCGGCGGTCTGCCGCAGTTCCTGGGCGAGATGTTGAACCGTGCGGCGAAGATCAACACGGTGATGGTGCCTTACAAGAGCACGACCGACGCCCTGGTCGACTTGATGGCCAACCGCATCCAGATCTGGTTCACCCCTATCGCGTCGGGCGTTCCCGTCCAGAATGCCAAGCAGGCGCGCATGCTCGCCGCCACCGGTGAGAGCCGGTCGCGCGTCCTGCCCGATATCCCGACGTTCAAGGAAGCGGGCTACCCCGACATGACCGTCGACGTCGCCTATTTCCTGCTGGCGGCAAAGGGCACGCCGCAGGCGGCGGTCGACAAGCTGGCCGGCGCGATCGGCAAGGCGCTGGAGAATCCAAAGGTCAAGGAATCGCTCCTCGCCCAGGGCATCGAGGACAAGCGGGGAACGCCCGCCGAAGTCGGCGCCTATCTTGCCGCGGAGGTCCGCCGCTGGACCGATATCGTGAAGCTTTCGGCGCCGGCTGGGGCTGGCAAATAATGTCCTCTTCTAAGTTGTTGATTTCATTGATACTTGCATTCGGCGGCGTAAGGCTTTAGAACCACGCCCACTTCGCACGCGGGTTTGCGGTCGACGGGGAGACATCCCGCCGCTCGCTCCGGTGCCCTCCAAAGCCTCGGCCCAGGAGGGCGACGCCCGCGGAGGCTCAACCGGAAAAGGAGAAACGGCATGGCTATGCCGACCTTTACAATGCGTCAATTGCTGGAAGCGGGTGTCCATTTCGGTCACCACACCCGGCGTTGGAACCCCAAGATGAAGCCGTACCTGTTCGGGGTGCGCAACGGGGTCCACATCATCGATCTCACCAAGACCGTGCCGCTGCTGGAGCAGGCGCTGCTGCAGGTTCGACAGGTCGTGTCCAACGGCGGCCGCGTGCTGTTCGTCGGTACCAAGGCTGCCGCGGCCGAGCGCATCGCCGACTCTGCCAGGCGCTGCGGCCAGTACTACGTCAACCATCGCTGGCTGGGCGGCATGATCACCAACTGGCAGACCATCTCTGCCTCGATCAAACGGCTGCGCGAACTCGACGAGCGGTTGAAGGGCGACGTCGTCGGCCTGACCAAGAAGGAGCAGCTCGATCTCACGCGCGAGCGTGACAAGCTCGATCGCTCGCTGGGTGGCATCAAGGAAATGGGCGGCACGCCCGACATGCTGTTTATCATCGACACCAACAAGGAAGCGATTGCGGTCCAGGAGGCGCGCAAGCGCGGCATCCCGATCGTGGCGGTGCTCGACAGCAACTCCGATCCCGACGGTGTCGACTACCCGATCCCGGGCAACGATGACGCCATCCGCGCCGTGTCGCTCTACTGCGAGCTGATGTCCGGTGCGGTCCTCGATGGCATCCGCGCCGAGATCGCGGCTTCCGGCGGCGACGTCGGCGAACTGAGCGAGCCGCCGGCCGATGAGGTTCCTGCCGCCGATGGCGACGGCGCGGGCGCCGAGGCCTCGCCGGCGGCGTAACTATTCTCTGCGCTTCTTCATGTGCCTCTCCCTCGGGGGAGAGGCTGGTGAGGGGCACCGCCGGAGGCAACCTTCGCGTTGCACCCACTCACCTAGCCTCTCCCCCAAAGGGGGAGGAACATGAGAGTCATGACGCGCCGCTGGAGTGGCGCGCTTAAATCGATGAACGCGCACGATGCGCGATACGGAGTGGCATATGGCTGAGATCACGGCCTCCCTGGTGAGGGAACTGCGCGAGAAGACCGGCGCAGGCATGATGGATTGCAAGAAGGCGCTGAGCGAGGTCGCGGGCGATCTCGAGAAGGCGGTCGACTGGCTGCGCACCAAGGGCCTGTCGGCGGCTGCCAAGAAGGCCGGGCGCGTGGCGGCCGAGGGCCTGGTCGGCGTGGTCGCCAGTGGCACCCGCGGCGCGGTCATCGAGGTCAACGCCGAGACCGACTTCGTCGGCCGCAACGACATGTTCCAGAAGTTCGTGAGCGACGCCGCCAGGCTCGCGCTCGACAACGGCGGCGACATGGCCAAGGTCGCGGCGGCGCCGTACCCGGGCACCGGCCGCGATGTGCAGGGCGAGCTCACGCATCTGATCGCCACCATCGGCGAGAACATGTCTTTGCGCCGAGCCGGCATGCTGTCGGTCTCCGACGGCGTCGTCGCCAGCTACATGCACAACAAGGTGGCTCCGGATCTCGGTAAGATCGGTGTGCTCGTCGCGCTTGAATCGACCGGTGACAAGGCCAAGCTCGAGGCGCTCGCCAAGCAGCTTGCCATGCACGTGGCATCGGCCAATCCCAAGTCGTTGACCATCGACGCCCTCGACAAGGCCGAGGTCGAGCGCGAGCGCGGCGTGCTGACCGAAAAGGCCGCGCAGAGCGGCAAGGCTGCCGACATCATCGGCAAGATGGTCGAAGGCGGAATCCGCAAGGCCTACCAGGAATGGGTCCTGCTGGAGCAGGCCTTCATAATGGACGGCAAGACCAAGGTCTCCAAGGTGGTCGACGACGCGGCCAAGCAGGTCGGTGCCCCGGTCCGACTGGCCGGTTATCTGCGTTTCGGCCTGGGCGAGGGCATCGAGAAGAAGTCCGAGGACTTCGCGGCAGAGGTGGCTGCCCAGCTCAAGAAGTAGTATGACAACGAACACTGGCGCGCGGGCCGAAAGGCCTGCGTTGCCCAAGAAAACTGGAGTCTGAGGCACCCCCGATGCCGTCGAGCCCGCGCTATCGCCGCGTACTGCTTAAGCTCTCTGGCGAGGGGCTGATTGGGAGTCGGGAGTATGGGCTCTATCCCGCCATGGTCACCATGGTGGCCCAGGAGATCAAGGCCGTGCACGAGATGGGGGTGCAGGTCTGCCTGGTGATCGGTGGCGGCAACATCTTCCGAGGCGTGTCGGCCGCCGCATCGGGCATGGACCGGGCGAGCGGCGACTACATGGGAATGTTGGCGACCGTCATCAATTCACTGGCAATGCAGAGCGCGCTCGAGCGCCAGGGCCTGCAGACGCGCGTCCAGTCCGCGATCCCCATGACCACCGTCTGCGAGCCCTACATTCGCCGTCGGGCCGCCCGCCACATGGAGAAGGGCCGCGTGGTGATCTTCGCTGCCGGTACCGGCAATCCATTCTTCACGACCGATACGGCGGCGGCGCTGCGCGCGGCCGAGATGGGCGTCGACGGCATGCTGAAGGGCACCCAGGTCGATGGAGTCTATTCTTCCGATCCCAAGAAGGACAAGAGCGCCAAGCGCTACGATTCGCTCAGCTACATGGACGTGCTGCAGCGCGACCTGCAGGTCATGGATGCCTCGGCGATTTCGCTGGCCCGCGAGAATCGCATTCCCATCATCGTGTTC
>JAEZIF010000478.1 GCA_023416135.1 Pseudomonadota bacterium | reverse complement strand
TCGCGATCGGCGCAGCGCTGGTCCAGGCCCAGCTCTCCGGCGCCGTGGTGGCGCTCGCCCCGCCGGCGCAGGCCGGCATGGCGTCGGCCCTGACCATCGTCATGCGCCAGGGCGGGTTCGCCGTGGGCATTGCCGGACTGGGGGCGACAGCCGGCAGCGGATACTCCGTCTTGTTCCTCGCGGCCATGGCCGCGGCCGTCGTCGGCGCCGCGTCGACGGCTTTGCTCGGTCCTCGGGTGGGCACCGGCTGACGCTGAGGCCGGGTGAAAGCCGCCGCGCTACAGCAACAGCCGGTCGTCAAGGGAGACCCGGATACCGATCACGACATCCTGGAAGTCGTTGTCGCCAGTGGCGCTCGGCAGGTCTTCGAAGCCGATCTGCACTTCACGGCCGCCCGGCGCAACGTCGGACAAGACTTGATGGGCGTCCGCCGGATTGAACGTCGCAAAGGAGCGAAAGATCGGCGCGATCGTGAGGTTGCCGAGCATGGCGCTTCGCAGGACGGCCGCCACCCCGCCACGCCACGGCTGCCCGAATTTGTCCGGCGCCAGCGCGCTGTTCAGGGTGCCCATGGCGAGTTCGACGTTCGCCGTACCGATGACGTAGGAGATCACCTGCTGCTGCGTCGGGCCGATGATCGGGTCGTTCGGATTGACCGTGCCGACCGCAACGCACATCGAAGAAGGGCTCTCCTTGCTGCGGGCCTGTTTCGACGAGTGAAGCGACGCGGCGCTGCGCGTGGGTTTCCTTGGCGGTCAATGGCGGACAGTCGCTAGACTGGTTCCCCGGGAGGTAATGCAATGAAGATCACCGACGTCGCCTGCCACATCCTGCAATGCAAGGTCGACAAGCCGTTCGTGTCGGCGCGCGGATGGGTCTACGGCACGCGCTCGTCCTGCGTGGTCGAGATCTCGACAGACGAGGGCATCACCGGGTGGGGCGAGTGCTACGGGCCGTCGGCCGTCGCCAAGACCTTCATCGAGACCCAGTACAAGGCGCGCGTCGTCGGCCGCGATCCGTTCGACGTCGAGGCGATCTGGGAGGACCTCTACAATCGCATCAAGGACTACGGCACCACCGGCATGGCGATCTCGGCCATCTCCGGCATCGACATCGCGCTGTGGGACATCATGGGGCGCGCCGTTGCCAAGCCCGTGCACAAGCTGATCGGCGGCGCCTATCGCAGCGAGGTCGTTCCCTACGCCACCGGCCTCTATTTCATCGACATGAACCGGTTGGTCGAGGAGGCGGTGGAAGAAGCGCTGGCGTTCAAGACCGACGGCTTTCGCGCCATCAAGATGAAGATCGGCCTCGGCGACCTGAAGCTCGACGCCAGGCGGGTCGCCGCGGTGCGCGAGGCGATCGGCCCCGACGTCCAGCTCGCGGTCGACGCCAATCACTGCTTCACCGTGCCCAACGCCATCAAGCTCGGCCGCATGCTCGAGGAGCACGACATCCTGTGGTTCGAGGAGCCGATCAGCCCGGAGGACCATGACGGCTATGTCGAGGTGACCCGGGCACTCGACATGGCGGTAGCCGGCGGCGAGAACGATTTCACCCGCTGGGGCTTTCGCGACGTCATCGCCAGGAAGGCGATGGACATCGTGCAGCCCGATCTCTGCGCCGCCGGCGGCTTCTCGGAGTGCCGAAAGATTGCCACGCTCGCCAGCGCCTTCGGCGTCGAATGCGTGCCGCACGCCTGGGGCTCGGCGATCGGGCTCGCGGCCACGGTGCAGTTCCTCGCCGCCCTGCCTGACCAGCCGCCGGCCTTTCGGCCGATGCCGCCGATGCTGGAGTTCGAGCAGACGCCCAACCCGCTGCGCGATCACCTGGCGCAGGAGCCGATCGAGCAGAAGCAGGGCATCGTCAAGGTGCCGACGGGGCCTGGGCTCGGCATCGAGATCGATCGTGACGTGCTGAAGAAGTACAAGGTGGCCTGATCAACACGGCTGTCATCCCGAGCCTAGCGAGGGACCTTTCCTGCGGGCTTAAAGGTCCCTCGGGCATCGCCCTCGGGATGACAGGGGGAGCGAGCTATGAAAATCGTCGACGTCAAAGCCTATCCCACCTCCTTTCGCGTCCCCAAGGAACAGCAGGTGTCGTTGGGCATCGGCACGATGACCAAGCGCGACTGCGTCATGGTGAAGGTGACGACCGAGGACGGCATCACGGGGTGGGGCGAGAGCCATCACGCGCGCTCGCCGGGCAGCATCGGCCATCTGATCAACACCACACTCAAGGGCTTCGTCGTCGGCATGGACGCGACCGATACGGTCGGCGTCTGGGCCCGCATCTACAAGTTCCAGCTCGGCAGCCACGGCATGGGCGCCGCCACCGCCATGGCGATGAGCGGCATCGACCAGGCGCTGTGGGACATCAAGGGCAAGGCCGTCGGCTGGCCGCTCTACAAGCTTCTGGGCGGCACGGCCAAGGCGGTGCCGGCCTATGCGGGTGGCATCTCGCTGGGCTACCAGGCACCCGATTCGCTGGTCGCCGAGGCCGTGCCCATGGTCGAGGCGGGCTACAAGGCGTTGAAGCTCCGCATCGGCGACACGGTCGCGGCCGACATCGCGCGAATGACGGCGATCCGCCGACGCTTCGGCGACGATGTCGCGATCCTCACCGACGCCAACACCGGCTATAGCGTCGCCGACGTGCGCCGCGTCATGCCGGCGATGGACGAACTGAATATCGGCTGGCTGGAGGAGCCGTTCCCGGCTCACGATCATCGCTCCTACGCCATGGCCAAGGGTTTTGGCCGCACGCCGCTCGCGGCCGGCGAGAACCATTATACGCGCTTCGAGTTCCATCGCGTGATCGAGGACGGGAACATCAGCATCCTGCAGCCCGACCTGTCCAAGAGCGGCGGCATCACCGAGGTTCAGCGCATCGCCGCCGCGGCCTCGATGTGGAAGCTGCCGGTCCATCCGCACAGTTCCATGACCGGGCTCAATCATGCCGTCTCGATCCACTTCCTCGCCTCGATCGACAACGGCGGCTACTTCGAAGCCGATCTCTCCGTCGCCAACAAGTTCCGCGATGAGCTCGGCAGCGAGCCCTGGAAGATCGGCCGGGACGGCTGCGTGCGGCCGTTGGAAAAGCCCGGAATCGGCGTGGAAATCGACGAGAAATTCCTGCTGGCCCATCCGGTGATCGAAGGCCCGGGCTACGTTTAGGGCCGTCCCCCAACCTCACGTTCCTCTCCCCCTGGCGGGGAGAGGAGCTTTGACTGTATGAACGACCGGTCACCCAATTGGGCATTTTTAGGGCGATCTGTCCGGTGTGAAAAATCTCACATAAAGCGCGGGCCACCGCGCCTACTGATCCTCGCGTGGGCTGAAGGAGGGTGCTTATGAATGCGAGTGCAGTACTGGCCAACCTTCTCCGTCTTCGCGTGAACGAAGCGCGCATGGCTTCCGAACTGCACGAGGCCGACCAGCCGGTCCGGCTGCTGCCGGTGCTCCAGCCGGAAGAGCTGCCGCCGGAGTTCGAGGCTGTCGTGCAGATCCAGGTGCTGGGCTATCGCGAGCGGCTGACGCTGCTGCACGGCCGCCGCCTGCGCGTGCTCGACCCCGTCTGGACGCTCGTCCCGAGGAACTGAGTCGGGTCGCCGGAATCAGATCGGCAGTCTTCTCGGCGATCGTATGGTTCGAGCCGGTAGTCCGGGCATGGGACAACATGGTCCCCTCCGCGCCAGAGGGAAGGACCATGAAGGACGCGCACTCCCTACGCGGCCACGACCAGGGTCGAAGCGAGCTGGCGCACCGACTTCACCATGGCCATGGCGACCAGCTTGCCGGTCTTGGGGTTCTCTTCGCTGACGGCCACGTCCTCCATGAAGATGA
>JAEZIF010000269.1 GCA_023416135.1 Pseudomonadota bacterium | reverse complement strand
CGCGCACGCCCATGTGCAGCACGTCGTCGGCCATCTTGAAGGCGTCGGCGAAGGTCGTCTTCTCGTTGGCGATCTTGAACAGGTTCTGGTTGGGGATGACGATCAGCGTGTCGACCACCTTCTCCAGTTCGGTGATGCCCTGCTCGGCGGCCAGCATGCGGCGACGGCCTTCGAAATGGAACGGCTTGGTGACGACACCGATGGTCAGGATGCCCTGCTCGCGCGCCGCAGCGGCGATGACGGGCGCTGCACCGGTGCCGGTGCCGCCGCCCATGCCGGCAGTGACGAACACCATGTTGGCGCCGTCGAGCAGCTGCAGGATCTCGGGGAGCGCCTCCTCGGCAGCCTGGCGACCGACCTCGGGACGGGCGCCCGCACCCAGGCCCTGGGTGATGGTGATGCCGAGCTGGACGCGGCGGTCGGCAAGCGATCCGCCGAGCGCCTGTGCGTCGGTGTTGGCAACGATGAACTCCACGCCTTCCAGCGCGGCGCTGATCATGTTGTTGACGGCGTTTCCGCCCGCGCCACCCACGCCGATCACGGTGATACGCGGCTTAATCTCGGACTCCTTTTGAGGGAGGCTGAGGTTGATTGTCATACGGCTTCTCCACGCAAACGAGGGGTTATCTGCTCGGAGCAGCGGCGTGGACCCATTCTTTGGCCGGACCCTTCACCGCCACCGGCTTTTCTTGCTTCTTTTATCAATAGCCTGTGGGGACTGCCTCTCCCCGCACAACATATTGCCTAAAAGTTTTCCCGAATCCAACTGCCGATCCGCCCGATTCGACTCGAAGGCACTTCGGTTTGCACAGGTTGAGCCTGACCGGCGGCGTGGTTGTTGAGCGCGAAGGAAAGAAGACCGGCCGCCGCCGAAAACGCCGGACCACCGGTGGAATCCGCGAGTCCGGCGAGGCGCAGCGGACCACCGGTGCGCACTTTCTTGTTGAGGATCGACGCCGCGACTTCGGGGACACCGTCGAGCTGACAGCCGCCGCCGACCAGAACAGCGCGTCCGCCGGCCAACTTATCCACACCGCTCGCCTCGAGTCGGCTGCGCACGAGCTCGAACGTCTCTTCGACGCGCGGACGGATGATGCCGACCAGGATCGATCGCGGAATGTGGTTGGGTCGCGTGCGATCCTCCTCGCCGATCAGCGGCACGTCGATGATGTCGTATTCGTCGTTGGGCTTGGCAACGGCGCGGCCGATCTGGGTCTTCATGCGCTCGGCGTGGGCGAGTGGCGTCGACAGCCCGCGGGCGATGTCGCGGGTGACGTGCTCGCCGCCGACCGGAATGCTGTCGACGTGAACGAGATGGCCTTCGTAGAAGACGGCGATCGAAGTCGTGCCGCCGCCCATGTCGATCAGGGTAACCCCGAGGTCGCGCTCGTCGGATACCAGCGAGCTGAGGCCGGCGGCGTGGGCGGCGACGACGCGGTCGGCGATCTCGAGATGGGCCCGGCGCACGCAAACCTGCAGGTTGCGCATGGCACCGCTCGCCGCCGTCACCAGGTGGACCTCGACGCCCAGGCGTTCGCCGAACATGCCGCGGGCATCGCGTACGGGCGTGCCGTCGACCGAGAAGCCGATGGCCTCCGAGTGGATGATGTCGCGGTCGGCGGTCTCGGCCGGCAGATGGATATGCTGCTGGACGCGGCGCACGTCGCGCTCGCCGATCTCATGGTGTCCGATGGCGACATCGAGGCTCTGGTTGTGCGAGGCGGCCGAGCCGCCGCTCACGCCGACGATGACCTCGCGCACGTGCTCGCCGCACATCTCCTCGGCAGTCGACACCGCCGAGGAGATCGCGCGGGTCGCCGCCTCCATGTCGACGATGTTGCCCGAGCGCATGCCCTGAGCCGGCTGATGGCCGATCCCGACCACGCGCAACCCCTGGCCGTCCACGCGCGCCACGAAGCAGACGACCTTGCTGGTGCCGATATCGAGAGCCGCAATCACGCCGTTTCTTGTCTTAGCCACGATCTCCCCCGTCGCTACGCCTTTACACTAAACGTTTATCGAGCATTTCACACCGGCCCAGGCGTCGCATCGCCCGAACGTTTCCTGAGGTAGAGCTTGTCCGGCAATCTTAGATCGACGATGCCGAATTCGCGCGCGAGCAATTTGTGTTTGTCGTCGAGCTTGACGAGCTGCTGGAGGGCAGCGACCGCATCTTCCTCGGGCAGCCAGATCTCGACGCCGTTGTTGAGCACCAGATTCCAGCGGCGCTGGCCGACCCACACGGCGGAGCGCAGCTCGCGTGCAACGGCCGGCTCGTAGGCGAGCAGCAGCAGCAATTCGCCGACATGCTCGGGCGCGCCGGGCCCGCCCAGCAGCAGCAGCTTCTCCGCCCCGGGCGGCATGCGGCTGGCGCGCACGGTGCGGCCGTCGCGGTCGATCAGCGTGTACTCGTCGCCGCTCTGCCAGATGGCGACCGCGCGGCGCTCGACCAGGGTGACGTAGAGCGTATCCGGCAGGCGGCGCTCGACGGTGGCGCTGGCCACCCAGTCGATCGCCTCGAGCCGCTGACGCGACGCCTGCAGGTCGATGCCGAGCAGCGAATCGCCCGCCTTGACGCCGAGCGCGCCCAGGATGTCGCTGCGCTCGACGTAATCGCGGCCCTCGACCGTGACATCGACCAGCTTGAACGGCGTGACGGCGCCCACGATGGCAAGCCCGATCGCGTCCAACCGATTGCGTGCCTCGACCAGCCAGCCCTCGTGCCAGGCCCACCAGCCGCCGCCCCCGCCGGCGCCCAACAGCGTCACGATCAGGCCGAGCGTCAGCGGCTGGCGCCACAACGGACGGCCGATCTTCTTGATGGGCGCACGCTTCTTGCGGCGATCGTAGTCGCGCCGGCGAGGTGCCTCGGTGGGCTCTGCCTTCATCCCGGATGCCTCGCATTATCGACCATCCAGGTCATGAGCTGCGGCCAGGAGATGCCGGCCCACTTGGCCTGCTCCGGCGCCAGCGACAGAGGCGTCATGCCAGGCTGCGTGTTTATCTCCAGCACCACCAGACCGCTGGCGTCGGGCTTGGAATCGTCCCAGCGCAGGTCGGTGCGCGTGAGCCCGCTGCAGCCCAGCGCCTGATGCGCCGTCAGCGCCCATTGCTTGGCAAGCTCGTAGACCTCGGTCGGGATCGGCGCCGGCACGAGGTGCTCCGTGATGCCTTCGGTGTACTTGGCCTCGTAGTCGTAGAAGCGCGTGCGCGGGCGCAGTTCGGTGACGGCGACCGCGCGATCGCCCATCACCGCCACGGTAAGCTCGCGGCCGGGGACGAACTTCTCGACCAGCACACGCTCGCCGAAGGCCGCTTCGGCAGCCTCGACGGCGGCGAGGTTGTCGCCCTCGCGCACGATATGCACACCGACGCTGGAACCCTGGTCGATCGGCTTCACGACGTAGGGTCGCGGCATGGGATCGCCGGCGGCCAGCAGGCGGCGCTCGATGACCTTGCCTTGGGCCACGCGCATGCCGAGCGAGGTGAAGACGTGGCGCGCCATCGGCTTGTCCATGGCGATGGCCGAAGCCAGCACGCCCGAATGGGTGTAGGGCATCGCCAGCACTTCCAGCACGCCTTGGATGCAGCCGTCCTCACCGAACCTGCCGTGCAGGGCGTTGAACACGACGTCGGGACCGCCGCCCTTGACCGGCCGCAGGAACTCGATCAGGGCGCGCAGGTCGCGCTTGACGTCGTATTCGATGACGTCGTGACCGCCCTCGCGCAGGCCTTCGGCACAAGCCTTGCCGCTCACGAGCGAAACCTCGCGTTCGGGCGACCAACCGCCCATCAGGACCGCAACCTTGCGACTCATCCTCCGGCTCCGCTCAGGACGGGTTGGAACTCTCCGAGGCGGCGGATCTCCCATTCGAGCCGCACCCCGCTCTTGTCGAACACGCGCCGGCGCACCTCCTCGCCCAGCTTCTCGATGTCGGAGGCGGTAGCGACGCCGGTATTGATCAGGAAATTGGCGTGCTTCTCCGAGACCTGCGCACCGCCGACCTTGAGGCCGCGGCAGCCCGCGGCATCGATCAGCTCCCACGCCTTATGGCCGGGGGGATTGGCGAAGGTCGAGCCGCCGGTACGGCTGCGCGGCTGTGAGTCGGCGCGTGCCGAGTCGATCTCGTCGATGCGCCGCGCGATCGCGAGCGGGTCGCCAGGCGTCGCCCGGAGCCGCGCCGATGTGAAGATCCAGTCGGCCGGCGCTTCGCTGTGCCGGTAGGAAAGCCCGAGCTCCTTCGGCGTCACGGTGAAGATCCGGCCCGCGCGATCGACCGCCTGGGCCGAGATCAGCACCTCCGCCAGTTCGCCGCCATAGGCGCCGGCATTGGTCGGGAACGCACCGCCGATCGTGCCGGGGATACCGCTCAGGAACTCCAGGCCGGCGAGCGAATGATCGCGCGCCGTCAGCGCCACGTTGAGGTCGGGCGCACCGGCGCCGGCCACCACCTCGTGGCCTTCGACGGCGATGGCGGTGAAGCCGCGCAGCAGCCGGATCACCACGCCCCTGATGCCGCCGTCGCGGACGATCACGTTCGAGCCGACGCCCAGGACCGTTACCGGCACATCGGCGGGCAGCGCCGCAAGGAAGCTCGCGAGGTCCTCGACATCGGCCGGCCGGAACAGCACGTCGGCCGGCCCACCGGTGGCGAACCAGGTCTGCGGTCCGAGCGGTGCATCGGCCGTGATCCGGCCGCGCGGCTTGGGCAGCCGGTCGATCAGGTGAGAACGGGCCGCGAGCGCCATCATGCCGCCGTCCCGGGACCGTGATCGTTGGCGATCGAGCGCAGGCCGGCCTGTTCGGCGGCGATCTGCTGGAGCTGACCGGGCAGCGCATGCGCCCAGGCCGTGATGTTGCCGGCGCCGAGGCAGACCACGACGTCGCCCGGCCGCGCCATCTGCCAGATCAGGCCGGGCAGATCGCCCGGACCTCCGAGTGCCGTCACATCGCGGTGGCCCGCGCGTCGCGCCAGGTTCACCAGCATATCGCGGTTCACACCTTCGATCGGCGCCTCGCCGGCGGCATAGACATCGGCGATCAGGACGGCATCGGCATCGACGAAGCAGGCCGCAAAATCGTCGCGCAGACTGGCGAGCCTCGTGTAGCGATGCGGCTGCATGACCGCGATCACCCGGCCCGAGCCGCCATAGCTCTGCCGCGCGGCGCGAAGGGTGGCGGCGATCTCGACCGGATGATGGCCGTAGTCGTCGATCACAGTGATGCCATGCGCCTCGCCGGTCTTGGTGAAGCGCCGCTTGACGCCCGCGAACCCGGCGAGTGCGCGGCGGATGGTCTCGTCGGACAGGCCCATTTCCTGGGCCACGGCGATGGCGGCCAGCGCATTCTGAACATTGTGCCGGCCGAACATCGGCAGGCGCAGGTCGGCGATGGTGCGCGATTCGTTGGTCGTGCGGTTCTGGACCATGACGTCGAAGTCGGCGCCGCTGCGGTCGAGCTTGAGATTGATGGCGCGGATGTCGGCGTTGGCGCCGATGCCGTAGGTAATGAGGCGGCGGTCGGCGATGCGCGGGATCAGCGCCTGCACCTCGGGATGGTCGGTGCACAGTACGGCAAAGCCGTAGAACGGGATGTTCTCGACGAAGCGCACGAAGGCGTCGCGCAGCGCGTCGAAGGTCCCGTAGTGGTCGAGATGCTCGGGATCGACATTGGTGACCACGGCGATGACGGCCGGCAGGCGCAGGAACGAGCCGTCCGATTCGTCGGATTCGACCACCATCCACTCGCCGCCGCCCAGGCGGGCGTTGGTCCCGTAGGCGTTGATGATGCCGCCGTTGATCACCGTGGGATCGAGGCCGCCGGCGTCGAGCATGGCGGCGACCATCGAAGTCGTCGTCGTCTTGCCGTGCGTGCCGCCGATCGCGACCGACCATTTCAGGCGCATGAGCTCGCCCAGCATCTCGGCGCGGCGCACCACCGGCAAGAGACGTGCGCGGGCCGCCAGCACTTCGGGATTGTCCTTCTTGACCGCGCTCGACACGACCACGACCTGGGCGCTGGCGATGTTGTCGGCGCGATGGCCGATCGCGACCTTGATGCCGATTTCCTGCAGCCGGCGCGTATTGGCGCCGTCGGCGATGTCGCTGCCCTGTACCTTGTAGCCGAGATTGTGCAGCACCTCGGCGATGCCCGACATGCCGATGCCGCCGATGCCGACGAAATGAATCAATCCGAGGTCGAGCGGCATTGCCCTCATGCGACGGCTCCTGCAGGCGTGAATGTCTCGGTCATCTCGCCGACCAGGTCGGCGAGTCGCGCGGCGGCATCGGGCCGGCCAACAGCATGGGCGGCGGCGGCCATCGCAGCCAATCGCTGCGGTTCGCCGAACAAGGCCGACAGATGTCCGGCCAAGGCAGGCGCGCTGAATTCGGCGTGCGGCATCACGATGCACGCGCCTGCCGCCTCGAAGGCGCGGGCGTTGGCGGCCTGGTGATCATCCGCCGCGTAAGGATAGGGCACCAGGATCGAGGGCCGGCCGATGGTCGCGAGCTCGGCCACGGTCGAGGCGCCGGCGCGGCCGATCACCAGATGCGCCGCCGCCAACCGTTGCGGCAGGTCGGTGAAAAACGGCGCCAATTCGACGACGACGCCGCCGCGCGTGTAGCGTTGGCGCACCTTTTCAAAATCCTCGGGACGGCACTGCTGAACCAGGCGGATCCGGCTGCGCAATGCCTGCGGCAACGAAAGAATCGCCTCGGGAACGACCTGGCTGAACGACGTCGCGCCCTGGCTGCCGCCGAACACCACGAGGTCGATGACACGGCCGTCGCCCGGCGCACGATAGGGCAGGTCGCGCAGCAGGCGCACGGCCTCGCGCACCGGATTGCCGACGAGCCGGGCGCGGCCGTCGTCCTCGGCGATGAAGCGGGTGTGGTCGAACGAGGTCGCGATACGCTCGACGCCGCCCAGCACCATGCGGTTGGCCCGGCCGAGCACGGCGTTCTGCTCGTGCAACATCGCCGGCAGGCGGCGCAGGCGGGCGGCCACCATGGTCGGCACGGAGGCGTAGCCGCCGAAGCCGACGACGGCCGACGGACCGATGCGGCCGAGTGCCAGCCAGGCGTCGAACAGGCCCCGCCCAAGCGACATCATGGCTTTGAGCCGCTGGCCCAGCGAACCGCTGGGGCTGGCCGAGTGGATGTAGTGGATCGGCCGCTCCGCCAGCGCGCCCTGCCACTGGCGGCCGCGCGAATCGGTGACCAGGGCGAACGGCACGCCACGCGCCTCGAGCTCGCCGGCCAGCGCCTCGGCCGGGAACACATGCCCGCCGGTGCCGCCTGCAGCCAGGACCACGGGACCCACCGCCATTACACCGCCTCCCTCAGGCCGGCGTGCTCGCGCGTCAGCGACAGCAGCATGCCGAGGCAGATCGCCATCGCCAGCGCCGACGAACCGCCATAGGAGATGAACGGCAGGGTCATGCCCTTGGCCGGGATGAGCTGGATCGTGGAGGCCATGTTGATGGCGGCCTGCAGCCCGAACTGCACGGCAAGCCCGGTGGCGGCCAGCGTGATGAACAGACTGGTTTCCTTCGAGGTGCGCGCCATCGACCGCATGGTGACGAAGGCGAACAGCGCCAGGATCATCAGGCAGACGATCAGGCCGAACTCTTCGCCCGCAACCGCCATCACGAAGTCGGTATGGGCGTCGGGAAGTTGGGCCTTCACAGTGCCCTCGCCCGGCCCACGGCCGAACAGCGAGCCGTTCATGAAGGCTTCGAGCGAGGTGTTGACCTGGTAATTGTCGCCCGACGCGGGGTCGAGGAAGCGGTCGAAGCGGCTGCGCACGTGATGGAAGGTGAAGTAGGCGCCGACCAGACCGGCGGCGCCGCCGACGACGCCGAAGGCGGCGACCCACATCGGCAGGCCGACGACGAAAAGCTGGGCTGCCCACACCAGCGCCACGACCACGCTCATGCCGAGGTCGGGCTGCATTACCAGCAGGGCCAGCACACCGCCGACCAGCAGGGTCGACAGGATGTAGCCCGGGGCCCGCCGCTCGGCGCGACTTTGCGCCAACAGCCAGGCCGAGATCACCGCGAGGCTCGGCTTGACGAATTCCGATGGCTGCACGCTCGACAGGCCGGGCACCGAGATCCAGCGCCGGGCGCCCTTGATCTCGATGCCGATGACGAAAGTAGCGGCCAGCAACAGCACGCTGCCGCAGAACACCACCAGCGCCAGCCGCCGGATATGGCGCGGCGAGGCGAGAGAAATCGCCAGCATGAGCATCAGGGCGATGGGCAGGAAGAAGAACTGGCGCTTGGCGAAGACGAAGGAATCGGCGCCGATGCGCTCGGCGGCCGGCGGCGAGGCGGCGAGCGTCAGCATGACGCCGAAGGCGATGATGCCCAGGATGGCGCCCAGCGACCAACGGTCGACCGTCCACCACCATTGACCGATCACGCTGCGGTCGTCGCGGGGTACCTGGATCACGCTGCCCTCCCCAAAACCTGCGCCCCAGGCAGGGCGCGCGCCATGGCACGAAACGCATCGCCACGGTGCTCGTAGCTCTTCCACTGGTCCCACGAGGCGCAGGCCGGCGACAGCAGCACCACGGCGGTACCCCCACTGCTCAGGTGGAGTGCCTCGCGCTGGGCGCGCTCATGGGCGGCATCGAGTGCCGACTTGAGGTCACCGCAGCGGCTGTAGGCGATCCTGCCTTCGAGCTGGCCGGCGAACAGCTCGGTCGCCTCGCCGATCAGGAAGGCATGGCGGATGCGGTCGAACCACGGCGCGAGCGGCGCCACACCGCCCTCCTTCGCCTGGCCGCCCAGGATCCAGTAGATGTCGCGGTAGGACGACAGGGCGCGCGCCGTGGCGTCGGCGTTGGTCGCCTTGCTGTCGTTGACATAGACGACGGTGCCGACGGAAGCGACGCGCTCCTGCCGATGCGGCAGACCGGGATAGGATTTCAGGCCGGCGACGATCTTCTCGCGCGGAACGCCGAGCCAGCGGCAGGCCGCCCAGGCGCAGGCGGCGTTCTGCGCGTTGTGGTCGCCCGGCAGGGTGGGCACGTCGGCAAAATCGACGGTGTAGCCGTCGGCATCGATCAGCATGCCGGCGCGATACGATATGCCGCCAGCGACCGGCGTCTCGAGCCTCACCGGGACCGCCGCGACCCCACGCTTCGCCAGTTTGGCGCAGACCGCGCGCGAGGGCTCGTCATCGATGCCGATCACGGCGCAGTCGCGGACCTGTTGGCGGGCGAAGATGTTCTCCTTGGCCGCGACATAACCGGCGAGATCGCCATGACGATCGATGTGGTCGGGCGTGATGTTGAGCCACACCGCGACATGAGCGTGGAACGTCTCCAGCAATTCGAGCTGGTAGGACGACAGTTCGAGCACGTACACGCCCTCGACGCCGAGCGGCGCCAGGTCGAGCGCGCCGCGACCGATGTTGCCGCCGACTTCACAGCGCAGGCCGGCCTGGCCGAGGATGTGGCCGATCAGCGCCGTCGTCGTCGACTTCCCATTGGTGCCGGTGACGGCGACGAACTTCGCCTTGTCCTGGGCGCGCGCCAGCAGCTCGACGTCGCAAATGATCTTCTTGCCGGCCGCACGCGCCGCAGCGGCGACGGGATGGGGCTCGGGAAAGGTGCTGGGAATGCCCGGGCTGATGACCAGCGCAGCGATGCGCGACCAGTCGGTACCCGAGGGATCCGCGACGTTCAGTCCGGCCGCCGTAGCTGCCTCGCGCGAGGCCGCGTCGTCGTCCCAGCAGGTATAGTCGATGCCGGCCGCCTTCAGGGCACGCCCGGTCGCCAGGCCGGAGCGCGCCAGCCCCAGCACGACGAAGGACGACCCTTTCAGGATGCCGAGTTCGATCATCCGCTCACCTCAGCTTCAGGGTGGCGAGGCCGGCCATCGCCAGGATGGCGGCGATGATCCAGAAACGGAAGACGATGGTGGGCTCGGCCCAGCCCTTCTGCTCGAAGTGATGATGCAGCGGCGCCATGCGGAAGACGCGGCGTCCAGTCCATTTGTAGGACAGGACCTGCACGATCACCGACACCGTCTCGAGCACGAACAGGCCGCCTACGATCGCCAGCACGATCTCGTGCTTGGTGACGACGGCGACCGCACCCAACGCGCCGCCGATGGCGAGTGAACCGGTGTCGCCCATGAACACCATGGCGGGCGGCGCGTTGAACCACAGGAAGCCAAGACCGGCGCCGATCATCGCAGCCAGAAGCACGGCAAGCTCGCCCGAGCGCGGCACGTGATGGAGGTAGAGGTAGTTGGTGAGGATGGTGTTGCCGACGATGTAGGCGATCAGCCCGAACACCGCCGAGGCCATGATCACCGGTCCGATCGCGAGACCGTCGAGGCCATCGGTCAGGTTGACGGCGTTCGAGGCGCCGACCATCACCACGACGGCGAAGGCGAGGAAGCCGATCAGGCCCAGCGGCAGCAACACGTCCTTGAGGAAGGGCAGCGCCACCATGTAGCGTAGCGACGATGGCGAGGCTTGGGCGATCAGGTAGGCAGCGATGGCCGCCACCGCGACCGAGATGACGAGCTTGATCTTGCCCGGCACGCCCTTGGGGTTCTTCTTGGTGACCTTGAGGTAGTCGTCCCAGAAGCCGACCGCGCCGAAGGCAAGCGTGATGGCGAGCACGATCCAGACATAGCGATTGGTGAGATCAGCCCACAGAAGCGTTGCCACGGTCAGCGTGATCAGGATCAAGAGCCCACCCATGGTGGGCGTGCCCTTCTTGGTGAGGTGTGTGGCCGGGCCGTCGCTGCGGATCGGCTGGCCCTGTGCCTGCTTGCTGCGCAGCCAGCGGATCAGGCCACCGCCGATCAGGAAGCTAAGCACCAGCGCCGTCAGGAACGCCGCGATCGACCGGAACGTGAGGTAACGGAACAGGTTGAACGGAGTGAAGACGTCCGCCAGCGGATAGAGGAAATTGTAGAACATCTAGTGTCCCGCCTCGCCGCCGCTGGCCGCCAGGATGGCGTCTACGACAATCTTCATTTTCGAACCCAGCGAACCCTTCACCGCGATCACATCTCCTGCCTTCAGCGCCGCCGCGACCGCGCCGGCCAGCGAGGCCGAATCCGGCCGATGCACGCCGCGCTGCGACGGCGCGAGCCTTTCCCACAGCGCCCGCATGTGCGGCCCACACAGGAAGACCTGCGCCGCGCCGCTCGCCGACACCGCATCGGCGAGCCCGGCGTGATAGGCGTCGGCCCCCTCGCCCAGCTCGCGCATGTCGCCCAGCGCCAGCAGGCGTCGGCCGCCCTCGGCCGGCTCGGTCCGGGCCAGCACGGCCAGCATGGCGCGGACCGACACCGGATTGCCGTTGTAGCTCTCGTCGAGGAGCTCGACCGTGCCCTTGCCGAACTTCAGCATGCGCCGCGCACCGCGCCCCGGCGATGCCGAAACCCCGGCAAGTGCCGCTGCGGCCTGCACCACGTCTGCACCGAGCGCCTCGACGACGGCGAGCGCCGCGATGCTGTTCAGCACCCAATGCTCGCCGGCCGCGCCAAGCCGATACTCGATGCGCCGGCCATGGATCAAGGCGACAACATCGCTTCCTGAATCCTGCAGATCGCAGGAGAGAAGCCGGGCATCCGCGCTCTCGGTGCGGCCAAATCCGACGATGCGCGACACGCCGAAACGGCGCGCCTGTGCCGCGATCCTCTCATAGTGCCGGCCATCGCGATTGAGCACGGCGACTGCGCCTTGGGCCATGCCGGCGAACAGGCAGGCCTTCTCGTCGGCAATCGCCTCTTCCGAGCCCATGAAGCCGATATGGACCGGTCCGACATTGGTGACGACGCCGACATGGGCCTCGACCTGGCGAGCCAGCGGCTCGATCTCGCCGGGGTGGTTCATGCCGATCTCGAACACGCCATAGCGCGCCTCGCGCGGCAGGCGCGCCAGGCTGATGGGCACGCCGACATGGTTGTTGAACGAGGCGGCGCTGGCCGAGGTCGGCGCCTGGGCCGACAGCATGGCGCGCAAGGCATCCTTGGTGCTGGTCTTGCCGACCGAGCCGGTGACGCTGGCGATACGGGCCGGGCTGCGCCGACGGGCGGCGCGGCCGAGACCGTGCAGTGCCTTCAAGGTGTCGGGAACACGGATCAGCGTGCCACCGGCGTTCTCGACATCGCGCGACACGACGGCGGCCGCGGCACCGCGCTTCATCGCCTCGCCGACGAAGCCATGGCCGTCGGTCGTCTCGCCCTTCAGAGCGAAGAAAAGGTCGCCTGCGGCCACGGCGCGACTGTCGAAGGTGACACCATCGGCCTCGAAGGGCACGGCGATGGCCACGCCGAGCGCCTGGGCCACTTCGTCGGACGTCCAGAGCGCACTCACGACACCGCCTCGGCGAATTCTCGCGCCACCGCGGCATCGTCGAAGGGATGCGTCACACCCGCGATGGTCTGCCCGGTCTCGTGGCCCTTGCCCGCGATCAGCAGCAAATCATCCTCGCTCCGGAGCGAAGCCATGCCGCGCTCGATGGCGGCATGCCGACCGTCGCGCACCTCGATCCAGTTCCGCCGGTCGGCGGGGATGCCGCGAACGATCTCGGCGCGGATCCCTTCGGGCTGCTCGCTGCGCGGATTGTCATCAGTGACCAGTGTGAGATCGGAGAGGCGCGTGGCGATCTCGCCCATCACCGGCCGCTTGGCGCGATCGCGATCACCGCCGCAGCCGAACACCACCACCAGCCGACCGCGCGCGAAGGGCCGCAGGGTCGTGAGCACGGTCTCCAGCGCCTCGGGCTTGTGGGCATAGTCGACATAGACGCTGGCGCCGGTGTGATGGCGCGCAACGAGTTGCAGGCGGCCTGGCGCGCCGGTCACGCTGCCGAGCGCCTCGACCGAACGGCCGACATCGCCACCGGTCGCGACGGCAAGCGCCAGTGCGCCCAGCGCATTGGACGCCTGGAAGCCGCCGACCAGGGGCAGTTCGATGCCATGCAGCTCGCCCAGGATCTCGACCGCCAGATGCTGGCCGGCCGACGTCGCCTGATCCTTGATCAGGCGGAACTCGCGTCCCTTGGCGCCGTAGGTCCAGCAGCGCACGCCGCGGCGCGCGCAGATCGCCATCAGCGGCTGGGCGCGATCACTGTCGGCATTGATCACCGCCGTGCCGCTTTGCGTCAGCAGGCTTTCGAACAGCCGCGCCTTGGCCGCGAAGTAGGTTTCCATCGAGGCGTGGTAGTCGAGATGCTCGTGCGTCAGGTTGGTGAAGCAGGCGGCCGACAGGCGGAGGCCATCGAGCCGGTGCTGGTCGAGACCGTGGCTCGACGCCTCGATCGCGAGGTGCGTGACGCCCTGGCGCGCCAGGATTGCCAGGTCTTCGTGGAGTTGCACCGGGTCCGGCGTGGTGAGGCCCGCTTCGCGCGTCAGACCGGGCGAGAAGATGCCGAGCGTTCCGACGCTCGCAGCCTTCAGGCCGAGGCTCGCCCAGATATGACGCACGAAATGAACGGTCGAGGACTTGCCGTTTGTGCCGGTCACTGCCGCGATCGAGGCCGGCTGCGCGCCGGCGAAGGCAGCCGCCATCAGCGCCAAGCGGCGGCGAGGATTGGCGTCGCGCACGACGACGACCGAAGGATCGAGCGACGGCAGGTTGGCGTCGGGTGCGGCCAGAATGGCGACCGCGCCGCGCTTTACCGCGTCGGCGACGAAGGCCGCGCCGTCCTGCCGGTTGCCGGCAAGGGCGGCGAACAGAAAAGCGGGCCTGACCTTGCGTGAATCGAGTGTCAGGCCGGCCAAGGCTGGATCGCTTCCCCCTCCCCAACCCTCTCCCGTCTGATGGGGGAGGCGGCCCGCAGGGCCGGAGGGGGCGGCGCTTGCCCGCATCAGTTCACTCAGCAGCAAAGCGACGCACTCCGTTTGGAGGTGCGGCCGCAGCCTGGTTGGGGCCGGGCCGTACCGGCAGGGCCTTACGCTGTTCCTGGACGCCGCGATTGTGACGGGCGCTCGCCGGCACGAACTGCGGCGGCGGCACCGGCGCCGGCACGGGCGTCGACGCGATCTCGATGGGCGGCAGGCCCTGCTTCAGGTCTCCCGGCAGGATGCCGTAGAGCGATGCCATGCCCTCGATGATGACCTTCACCGAAGGAGCCGCCACCCAGCCCGCGGTCGCGTAGCCGAAGGTTTCCTTCGTGCCTTTGGGCTCGTCCACCGAGACCAGGATGACGAATTTCGGATCGTTCATCGGGAACGCCCCTACGAACGAGCTGATTAGGGCTTTTTGGCGGTAGCCGCCGCGCGCCGGCTTCTCGGCCGTGCCGGTCTTGCCGCCGACCTCGTAACCCGCGACGTCGGCGTTCTTGCCGGTGCCCTCGACAGCGTTGAGGCGCAGCAGCTGACGCATCATCACCGAGGTCTTCTGCTGGATGACGCGACGGCCGGTAACGCTCGCCGCGTTGCGCTTCACCAGGCTGGGCGAATACAGGATGCCGCCGTTTACCACCGCCGCCGAGCCGGTCACCAGGTGCAGCGGCGTCACCGAGATGCCGTGACCAAAGGCGATGGTCATGGTGTTGATCTTCATCCAGTTGCGCGGATAGAGCGGCGACGCCAGTTCGGTGAGCTGGGTGGTAAGCGGCTTCAGGAAGCCGATCTTGTCGAAGAAGGCCTTCTGCGTCTCGCTGCCCATTTCCACCGCCATCTTGGCCGAGGCGATGTTGGACGAGAATTTGAACAGGTCGGGCACCGAGAGGGGCCGGCGCTGCGCGTGATCGTCGTTGATGGTGAAGCGGTCGATCTTGATCGGTGAGGTGGCATCGAAGACGCTGGTCATCGTGACGCGTCCGGTGTCGAGCGCCATTGCCGTATTGAAGATCTTGAAGGTCGAGCCCTGCTCGTAGACGCCGAGCGTCGCGCGATTGAACAACGCTTCGTTGGTGATGGTCTTGGCCGAGTTGGGGTCGTAGGTCGGCAGCGAGGCCATGGCGAGGACCTCGCCGTTGGTCGCATCCATGACGATCGCGGTGGCGCCGATCGCCGAGAACTTCTCGACCGCACGCGCGATCTCGCGCTCGACCAGGCGCTGCTGGCGCAGGTCGATCGCGAGCTGCAGCGTCTCGCCGCTCTGCAGGGACTGGTCGAAGTAGCGCTCGACGCCGGCCAAGCCCGCATTGTCGACGCTGGCGTAGCCCAGGACATGGGCGGCCGCAGTGCCCTGCGGGCAGATGCGGCGCTCCTCGGCCTGGAACTCGAGGCCCGGGATGCCGAGCCGGTTGACGCGATCATGCTCGCGCGGGCTGAGGCCGCGCTTGATCCAGACGAAGGT
>JAEZIF010000224.1 GCA_023416135.1 Pseudomonadota bacterium | reverse complement strand
ACCCGTACTTCGCCGGTCACGGCGTTGACGCCGACCTCGGCGAACTGCGCGCCGGTGGAGTGCATGGAGTACTTCATCTGCTCCATCGGCAACGAGCCGCTTTCCTCGGCTTCGACGAAGTCGCGTTGCGCGCGCCTCAGGATCGAGGCGTAGCTCTCGTGGCGTGACGGATCCCTGGCCTGCGCCAGCCCGCCATCGCGCGCCACGATCTCGCTGGTCCTGAGCCCGCCGAGCGGGCTGTCGTTGCCGGCGACCTTCAGCACCCGGGCCAGCAGCGCGTCGGCCGCCGCCGTCACCGCGGCGATGGTGCCCGCGGTCTGCGACGAGCCGCCCGCCATCGCCCCGGGCGGCAGGAGGCTGTCGCCGTACTCGAACGACACTTGCTCAAGCGGCACGCCCAGCCGGTCGGCGGCGTGCTGGGCCTGTACCGTGGCGGTGCCCATGCCCATCTCGTGGCCCGCCGTCGACACCGTGACGCGGCCGTCGGCGTCGAGCCGCAGCCGCGCCCTCGCGCCGGGCATGCGGTAGTAGGGATAGGTCGCGGTGGCGACGCCCATGCCCAGAAGCCATTCGCCGTCGCGCCGGCGACCGGGCACGGGATTTCGCTTGTCCCAGCCGAAGCGCACCGCGCCGTCGGCGTAGGCCTTCAGGAGGTGGCGCGCGGAGTGGGGCGAGCGCGTGGTGGGGTCGCGCTCGGGCTCCCAGCGCCGCCTGAGCTCGATCGGATCGATTGCCATCTCGTGCGCCAGCTCGTCGATGGCGCTCTCCAGCGCGAAGGTGCCGACCGATTCGCCGGGCGCCCGCATCCAGGTATTGGCCAGCATGTCCATGTCGGCGACCTTCTGCTCCAACCGCAGGGTGGCGGCGGCGTAGAGATGGCGCGCCGGAAAGGTGAACTGCTCGGGCACGTTGTTGTGTGTCGTCATGGCGGTGGTGCCGGTATGGATCAGCGCCTCGAGGCGGCCGTCCTTGCTCGCGCCCAACGCCACGCGCTGCACCGTGGGCGTGCGGCCGCCGACCAGGCGATAGACGCTCTCGCGGCTCAGCACCAGCCGCACCGGCCGGTTGGCGAGCTTGGATGCTGCTGCCGCCAGGATCTGGTGGCTCCACAGGCCCTTGCCGCCGAAGCCGCCGCCGACGAACGGCGACAGCACGCGCACCTGGTCGGGCTTCAACCCGAACACCTTGGCGAGCGAGCCCGCGGTTGCCGTGATCATCTGCGTGGCGTCGTGCACCGTGAGCTTGCCGTTCACCCATTCGACGGTCGCGGCATGCAGCTCGATGGCGTTGTGGTTGAGGAACGGCGTGGTGTAGGTCGCGTCGACGCGGTGGGCCGCCGCGGCCAGCGCCTTCTCGGCCTGGCCGATCTCCAGCACGGGCGGCTCGCCCAGGATCGACTCGGGATGGTGCGCCTCGGTGCGGGCGGCGGCAAAGTCGGTGACGGCAGGCCCTGCAGCATACGTGACCGACACCAGGCCGGCGGCATGGTCGGCCTGTTCCTGTGTGTCGGCCAGCACCACGGCCACGGCCTCGCCGTTCCAGTGGATGCGGTCGTCCTGCATGATGGGCAGGTTGCTGCCGGCCACGCCGTCGCCCTCGCCGAACGCTTCCGGCGCTTTCAGTCGCGGCGCATTGCGATGGGTCATCACCAGGGCGACACCGGGCGCCAGCTCGGCGGGCGAAGTATCGAGGGCTGCGATCCGTCCGCGCGCGATCGTCGAATGCACGATCGCGGCGTAGAGCAGTCCCTCCAGCGCGACCTCGGCGGCGAAGCGTGCCTGCCCGCGGACCTTGAGGGCGCCGTCGAGCCGCGACACCGGCTCGCCGACATGCCCGTGCTGGACGCGGCCATCGTCGGGACGTGTGCCGGGCACCAGGGCATCGGGGACATGGCGCAGCGCCGTGCGCAGGATTCCGGTCACGGTCATGTCGGGCCTCCCGCGAGCTGCCGGAGCACGGCAACGATCGTTCTCTTGGCCAGCTCCACCTTGAAGCCGTTGTCACTCAGCGGACGCGCATCCATCAGTTCACTCTCCGCAGCGCGACGGAACGCTTCCTCGGACGGTCGCGCGCCGCGCAGGAGGGCCTCCACCCGATGCGCCCTCCACGGTTTGTGCGCCACCCCGCCGAGCGCCAGGCGCGCTTCCTTGATCGTGCCGTCATTGCTCATCTCCAGCGCCGCGGCGACCGACACCAGGGCAAACGCATAGCTCGAACGGTCGCGCACCTTGCGGTATGTCGACCGCTGCGCCATTGGCAGGGCCGGTAGCTCGATCGCCGTGATGAGCTCGCCCGGACGCAGCTCGCTTTCTCGATCGGGCGTATCGCCCGGCAGGCGATGCAAGGTTTCGAAGGGTACGGAGCGTGCGCCGTCGGTGCCCTCGAGGTGCACTGTCGCGTCGAGCGCGGCCAGCGCCACGCACATGTCCGATGGGTGGGTGGCCACACAGGCCGGCGAGGCGCCGAGAATCGCGTGCATGCGGTTGAAGCCCTGCAGTGCGTCGCAGCCCGAGCCGGGGTCGCGCTTGTTGCAGCGCGCGGTGTCGTCGTAGAAGTAGAGGCACCGCGTGCGCTGCAGCAGGTTGCCGCCGACCGTCGCCATGTTGCGGATCTGCGCCGACGCTGCCGCCACGATCGCACGCGTCAGCATCGGATAGCGGGTGCGCACCCGCCGGTCCGCCGCCAGCGCGGTGTTGGAGGTCGCAGCGCCGACCTTCAGGCTGCCGTCTGGTAGCTCGGTTATGCTGCGGTCGAGGCCGGTGATGTCGACGAGCGAGGAAGGCCGCTCGATTCCCTCGCGCATCAGATCGACCAGGTTGGTGCCGCCGCCCAGGTACTTCGCTCCGGGCTGCGCGTTAGCGCGGATCGCGGCGGCGGAAGCGGTGGGGCGGCTGTAGGTGAAGGGCGTCATACGGGCTTTTCCTTCCGTACGGTTCCGTTCCCGAGATGCTCGCCGAAGGTCTCGGCGATCGCCGCCGCGATGCCGTTATGGGCGCCGCAGCGGCAGAGGTTGCCGCTCATGCGCTCGCGCAATTCGTCGCGGCTGAGCTCGATGTCCTCGGCGGAGAGATCTTCGGTAACGTGGCTCGGCACACCGTGCGCCAGCTCGCGCGCCATGGCGATCGCCGAGCAGATTTGCCCGGGCGTGCAATAGCCGCACTGGAAGCCGTCGTGCGTCACGAACGCCACCTGCAGCCGATGGAGACGGTCGTCGCCGTCCGCCAGGCCCTCGATCGTGGTGATCTCGCGCCCCTGGTATTGCACCGCTAGCGCCAGGCAGGCGTTGATGCGCTCACTGTCGACCAGCACGGTGCATGCTCCGCAGGCTCCCTGGTTGCACCCCTTCTTCGAGCCGCTCAGGCCCAGGTGATCGCGCAGCAGGTCGAGGAGGGAAGTGCGCAGGTCGATATCCACCGTGACCGCGCGGCCGTTGATTAGAAAGTCCATGGGAACGCTCCTGTCGAGGCGAACGGCATTCAGGCAAGAACGTTCCCAGGAGCGAGAATGTCCAAGGTGGCGTGCAGAGTCTCCAAATCCGGCTCGGCCTCAGTCGGACGGTGTTTCGATCAAGCGTCCCGGCGGGGCGGCAAATGACACTCCTGCGTCGTCGCGGGTAAGGAAGCGCCGCGGTCGCTTGGGACCGAGTGGAGGTATAGTATGAGAACAACGGTCCTGTTGGCGGCACTTGCGCTGTTCGCCCTGCCTGCCATGGCCGCCGACGATCATCATGCGACCGTTCAGGCCGACGGCTTGAAGTGGTCTCAGCCGGCCGCCTACGCGGCGGGCGCTCAGCTTTCCGTGGTCAAGGGTGATCCGACGAAGGAAGGGCAATACGTCGTCCGCCTGAAGGTCCCCGCCGGCTATCAGATCGCGGCTCACACCCACCCGAACGACGAGAACGTCACCGTTCTTTCCGGCAGTTTCAACATCGGCACGGGCAACAAGCTCGACAAGACGAAGGGCGAGTCGGTGAAAGTAGGCGGCTATTCCTTCGTGGCGAAGGGCATGACCCACTACGCCTGGTTCACCGAGGACACCGTCCTGCAGTTGCACGGCATCGGCCCGCAGGGAATCACCTACGTCAATCCGGCGGACGATCCGCGGAAGAAGTAGGGCGCGTCCCGGCACGAACGTGATGGCGGGCGGGGCCGGGCAGGTCTCGACCGCGATCACGCAGCGCGCCTCGAGCGCGGCCTCCATGTCGGCGCTCTGCCAGACATGGCCGCCGCTGCGCGTCCGGCGCAACGCCGCGAACACGGCGCCGACGGCATCGGCGGGGGGCAGGTAGACGCCCACTGCCAGGTGGCCGCCGGGCGCCAGTGCGTTCATCGTCCGAGCAGGGCCCGAAGGGCACGTGCGCTTCGGAAATCCGGTCGGGGCGATGAGCCCTGCGAGAGTCGTGCTTCTCCAGCGGCTACCGAAACGCCGGGATGATGTGCTTGGCGAAGGTCTCCATCTGGCGCATCTCCTCGTCGAGCGACATGAAGCCCTGGTCGAAGAACCAGCCGAACCATTCGAGGTCGCCTTCGTTGCCGATATGGTGCAGGGTCTCTATCTCGCGCTTCACCTGGTCGGGAGTGCCGGCCAGTGCATACTTGACCTTGCGCATGCGCTCCAGGGTCCACTCCGACGGCGGCAGGGGCGTGTAGGGATCCAGCGGGTACTTGGCCGCATCGTCCTGGGTGCGGAACGCCTCCCAGAAGCCGAAGCCGCCGAAATAGTGATTGAAGCCGGCATAGTTGGAGCTTCGCAGCAGCTCGACCGCTTCGGCTTCGGTACGGCCGAAATGGACGGCGCGGAAGGCGCCGACGCTTTCGCCCAGACCGAGCTTGCGGCCGTTCTGTGCGGCGACGTCGCGGTATGTCCGGCACAGACGCTCGAAGTCCGGCGGATTCGATACCAGGATCCATGGCACGATGTTGGATTGCGCAGTGTACCGGATGGTCGATTCGCTCACCGAGAACGGCTGGAACAGCGGCGGGTGCGGCTGCTGGTAGGGTTTGGGCACGACGCAGATCTTGCGGATCACGCCCTTGTTGTCGACCTCGCCCGGCGCGCCGTAGGTGCGCGTCCACTCGTGCACGGGCCAGCGGGCGATGCCTTCCTTGTAGGGAAACGGCACCTTGTAGTACTCGCCGTCGTAGTCGAAGGCCTCCTCGGTCCAGGCCTTCTTGATGACCTTGAGCGTCTCCTCGTAGACCTTGCGGTTGTGGTTGTCGATCGACGAGCCGTCCATCGGCGCACCAGTCACGTGATACTGCTGGCCGAGCACGTTGACCCAGCGATCCTGGTAGCCGCGCGCGAAGCCGGCATAGATGCGGCCTTTGGTGAGATGGTCGAGGACGGCGAGCTCCTCGGCAGCCCGCATCGGATCCCATGTGGGCAGCACCAGGCCAAGCGGCGAGAACTTTATGCGCCTGGTGCGGGCGGCAAGGTCGGCGTAGAGCAGCAGCGGCGCCACCGAGGTTTCATAGCCCTCGGAATGGAAGTGATGCTCGGTGGTCGCCATGACATCGAAGCCGACATCGTCGGCGAATTGAGCGAGCTTGCGCAACTCGTCGAGCATTTGCTGGTAGCGCTCGTTGTTGCGTCCGATCGGGCGAAGCCGCTTGCGGTCCTCCAGCGTGCCGGGAACCGTAGGCAGAACGAAAAGCATGAACTTCATCGCTTCCTCCTCTTGATTCCATTGTTCCGTAGTGACGCAGCTTCGGACTCTCGCGGCGCCGACATGGCGGTCGGATGGCGGGAAGCTGCAGGACCGAGCGTGATCCCGACGTCAGGCCGCCGCAAGGGCCGGCGGCGGCGATCGGCTCGGCGCCGCCGCATATGACATCGGCCAGAAATGCAGGTGGCGAAGACCGACGAGTACCGGGCCCACGGAATGTGCCAGGCCACGGGAGTGCACGCGATCCGGCGACGGGACCACGTCCCGTGCGTTCGCGCTTTACGGGAACTTGCCCATCCCGAGTCCGCGATTGCCGCTGCTGTGGCCGCCCTTCCTGGTGCCGGCGATGCTTCCCGGCGGCTGCCGGACCACCTTGACCTTGGTCAGGTCGGCCATGATCTCGGCGTCCTTGGCATAGTGCTTGACGATCATGCGTTCGGCCGC
>JAEZIF010000216.1 GCA_023416135.1 Pseudomonadota bacterium | reverse complement strand
CTCTGCATCGCCTGCTGGCCTGCACGTCGCCGACCACTGGCGAGGCGGTGAGCACGACCTATCTCGAGGCACGCACGCGCGAGGAGTTTTCGGCGCTCGCCGGCTGCTTCCACCTGCGCGCCAAACGCACCTTCGGCTTGATGGGGAGGCTGACCGACTTCATGTCGGCCTTCCTGGTCGACCAGGCGGTGGCGCTGAGAGCACTGGGCAGGAACGAGGCGGCGGCACGCGCCCAGAGCATGGTCGGGCTTTGCGAGAGAACGACTTCCAGGTCACTCATGCGCTGATCGATCCGCAATCCGACCGTTCGACGCTCGATGCGCCCTCGCAGGCGGTGCAGGTGGTCGAGCGCACGGCCGAGGGCGTGATCGTGAGCGGCTGCCGCATGCTCTCGACTTTGGCGCCGGTCGCCAACGAGTGCTATGTCGGCCCGTACTATCCGCGCAAGTCGGGCGAGGAGAAGTTCGTGCTGGCTTTCGTGGTGCCGATGAACGCACCCGGGCTCTCGATCCTCTGTCGCGAGAGCTTCCATCAAGGTCAGACCCGGTTCGACCGGCCGCTCAGCAGCCGCTTCGACGAGGGCGATGCCATCCTGATGTTCGACCGCGTGCTGGTGCCGCACGAGCGCATGATCATCGACGGCGACCTCGGCGCCTACAACGGCATGCTGTCGTCGCGGCCGGGCTATACGCCGATCCAGGCCACCATCCGCTCGACCATGAAGCTGCGCTTCCTCGCCGGCATGGCGACGGCGATCGCCCGCGCCAACGGCCGGGACAAGCTGTCCCGCTTTCAGGCCGCCATCGGCGAGCTGATCGCCCTGGTGAGCGTCGCCGAGGGCATCCGCGCCGGTGCGGTCGAGGAGGGGCTGCGGCGTGCCGAAGCTTTCGCCAAGGGGGATAGAAGGATCGAAGGCGACGGCTTGACCGCGCCCAAGGTGACCGGCGTCTGCGGCGGCGCGGCGATCAACTTCTTCTTTCCCTATGCCAACACCAAGGCGGCCGACGTGCTGCGCATCGCCGCCGGATCGGGCGTGCTCGCCATGAGCGGCGCCGACTACGCCAATCCCGAGATCGGACCGCTGATGGACGCATGGCTGGTCGGACCGGGCATTGACGCCAAGCGGCGGCTCGAGCTGATGAAGCTCGCCTGGGACATGACCGGCAGCGAGTTCGGCTCGCGTGCCGGGCTCTACGAGCGACTCTACTCGGGCGATCCCGAGATCAATGCGCAGCGCTGGTTCAGGAGCGGCATCACGAAGGAATGCGAGTCCCTCGTGGATGAACTGCTGAAAGCCTGAAGCGGCGTCGCACGATTGATGAAGGCGATCGGCGCGCGCAACCGATGGCAACAGTTCATATGTTTCCAGATTTGAAAGAGATCGAGGAGCTTCGGGCAATCCGAACCCTGCTGTCGCACTGCGCCATCCGGTGATCTCCCGAAGACGATGCCCTGCTGTTCATGATCAAGAGTAGGAGAGACTATAGGGAGATGTACGGCGAGGAACCGCCTGCATGTACGGCGATGCCTTGCAGAAGTCGGCACCGGCGACGACGGCGGCCGACACCTTCGTCTTCACGCCAAACCGCGGCAACGACATGATCGACGATTTCCGCTCTAGCGACGGCGACAAGATCGATGTCAGCGCCTGGGGGTTCCATGGCCTCGGCGACATGACGATCACCGCTGTCGAAAGCGGCACTCACATCGCCTTCGACCAGAACGACGGCGTGACCCTGTCGGGGATCCTCGATCCTGCGACGTTGCACCAGTCGGACTTCCTGTTCGCCTGAGGGCAGGCGAGCGCGACGGCCGGGTCATCTGCCAGCGAAGACCCCGTTCGTGGCTGACGTTGAAAGCATTGCCGACACTCGGGCAGAGCGACACAAGGAATAGCGTGATGGCCAGCCCGATCCGCGAGACGTGGCCTCTATGGCACGAAAAAACTCCCGAGGAAGGACAATGGCCGTCCACTAACTGAAGTTGTTGACGGAACCGAACGGAAGTTATATTATCGGCGCGTTGCGTTACTTTCCCGCGTGCCGCTCTATGCATCGTCTATCGGATCCGCAAGCGCCGGCGTGGCCCGTTCGGCAAAGCGGCGGTGCGCGAGGTCGATGGCCAAGCCAGGACGAACCAAACTCTCCCGACGAAAATGGCTAGCGGAACTGTCCGAAGTCCCCCGAAGGTCAAGAAAAGGCCCAAACGCCGCGCTTTTTTGCGGGTCGAGTTCGGACGGGGCGGAACTGTCCGAACTCATCCGAATCCCGGCACGAAGCTATCAGTTCACTTTGCCGACCAGCGGGCAGCCGCCTTCGCTCAGCGGCCGGAACGCCTCGTTGCCGGGCACGGTCGCGACCATCCTCACCAGGTCCCACTCGCCCTTCGATTCCTCGGGCGTCTTGGCTTCCATGAGGTACATGTCGCGGATCACGCGTCCGTCCTCACGGACCTTGCCGTTCTTCGTCATGAAGTCGTTGATCGGCACTTCCTTCATCTTGGCCATCACCGCCTTGGCCTCGTCGGTGCCGGCGGCCTGCACCGCCTTCAGGTAGTGCAGGACAGCTCCGTAGGTGCCCGCCTGGATGAAGGAGGGCGGCCGGCCGATGACCTTGGCGAAGCGGTCCGTGAAGGCGCGTGCCTCGGGGGTCATGTCCCAGTAGAACGGGCTCGAGATCAGGAGACCCTGCGCCACCTTCAGGCCGACCCCGCGCACGTCGGGGAACTGCGCCAGCGGGGCGCTGATCTTCATGCCCTGCTTGGCGAGGCCAAACTCGGCCGCCTGCTTGACGCCGTTGATGATGTCGTTGCCGCCGTTGGCGAACATCAGGCCCCGCGCCTTGGAGGCCTGCGCCTGCAGCAGGTACGAGGAGAAGTCGGCGGTGTTCAGCGGATGGCGCACCGAGCCCGCCACCTTGCCGCCCGCCGCCTTGATGAAGCTGGTGGCGTCGGATTCGACCGCCAGGCCGAAGGCGTAGTCGACCGTGACGAAGAACCACGAATCGCCGCCCATCTTGCTGATGGCGTTCACGATGGTCTTGGTCTGGCCGTAGGTGTCGTAGATCCAGTGGATGGAATGCGAGCTGCACGACTTGCCCGTGAGCTCCGACGTCGCCGCCGCGGTCGGCATGACGATGCGGTTCTTCTCCTGGGCGACGCGCACCAGGGCAAGCGCGATCGCCGAATTGGGGATGCCGAGAATCATGTCGACGTTCTCGTCGTCGTACCAGCGCTTGGCGATGGCGACGCCGACATCGACCTTGCTCTGGAAGTCGGCCGTCACCAGCTCGATCGGCTTGCCGAGCACCGAGCCGCCGAAATCGGCGATGGCGAACCGCGCCGCGGCAACATCGCCGGGGCCGGTGTTCTCGGCATAGGGGCCGGACATGTCGTCCAGCACGCCGATCTTCACGGCATTGTTCTGGGCAAACGCGGCGGGAACGCTGAACAGGACGCACGCAAACGCTGCCGCCGCGGCGGCTCTCACGTATCGCATCATTTCCTCCCGGACGTCGTTCTTTGCCAAATCCTAGCACAGGCCCGGGAGGCGTGGTTGAATTGCCGCTGGGGATCGGGGAGAACGAATCGGATACCCATTGCGAGCGGTGCGCACCCTGGCGACCGTCCGCGTCAATCAGCGTCGAGAAGGAGCGGGCGTGATGAACATCGATTTCACGGGCAAGAAGGCGATCGTCTGCGGCGGCAGCCGCGGAATCGGCAAGGCGATCGCCATGGGCTTCGCAGCGGCGGGCGGCGACGTCTCGATCTGCGCCCGTGATCCCAAGGCGCTCGAGGAAACCAGGAGCGAGATCGCCAAGCTCGGCCG
>JAEZIF010000199.1 GCA_023416135.1 Pseudomonadota bacterium | reverse complement strand
CCCTGTCCGACCCTGACTTCAATGACCTGGACGCCGACTCAGGGAATCGAACGCGGAGCTCAGAGCCACTGGCTCACCAGCCACCTTCCCCGAACGTCCTCGAACACGATCGACAGCTTCGGCTGATGGTGCCACCCGCGCCAGGCGGCCTCGTAGACGTAGATTCGGTACGGAAACGGTGCGGCGGCTTCGTAGCCGCAGGTCATCTGCATCACTTGATCGGGCATGCGCCTGGTGGCGGCCTCGATAACCTGTTGCTCGGTCATGCCCCGCCTCACGGCGATCGAGGGCGTGGAAGGCTGGAAAGGCTGGCCGCACGCGCCAAACACACGACCGAGCATCAAGACGCGCTTCGTCACCGTCGCTCCCTGCCAATTGCAGTCGACGACGCGAGTGCACCGCGCTTGTTCAAGCCGGCTTTGGGATGAGATCGACTGCGAAGGACGTGGGCAACGGCGCACCGTCCGAATCTTCAGTCCTGCTGTTTCGCCTCGCCGCCCGCCGGGATTCAATTCTGCAGTCAATACCGATTCCGGGCCTGAAATCGGCACTTGTCTTCACTGTCGCTGTGGGCTCGGCTGTGCCACCCGTCTTGCGATGATCACGAGTCGGCAGCCCTGGGCAAAAGGGCAGCCAACCGAAGGCTGTGATGGTGAGAATGAATCGCCGCGCCGAAATCGGCGGCTTGAAAACAAGCACGCTACTGAAAGGCGAAAGAGCGTGCGCGGAAACTAGATGCAGTAGGTGAATCTCATCGACAGGATATTTTCAAAGTCCCTCAACTCAAGCGCGCCTGCTGGCGTTTATGGGACATGAACATGTACTACCCGTCAGGCCCCGGCACGCTGGCAATGCTGGCCAACCGCTGCCTGCTCGAACCGCCGTCGCGAGCGCTCGACGTCGAGATCTACTGCGCTCTGCACGGCATCGAAGACGGCAACGATCTCGCCAGCCCGGCGCTGGTCGAGGCGCGCGCCAAAGGTGACGTGCTGATCGTCGAACCGGGGTTACACGGTTGGGTCGAAGCTCCGCCCTTTACCGAGCAGCTCAAGTACGCGAAGTCGCTGTTGCCCGACGGGCTCTACACGATCTCCTCGGACGCGCGAATCGTCTGTGCAGCCGCGCTGCGCGCCCTTGCACTCACCGACGCGCCGCCGCTGCCCCATCTAAGCCTGCGCAACGAACATTGCGGCTGAGATCCGCCGCCCTCGACTTCGCCGCCCGGCAACCGCCAGCCGCCAATCTGGTTCTTTGTGCAGGACACAGGTGATCACCATGAAGGCCATGGTCACGATCGCCGGGCTTGCAGCGCTTGCCACGCTCGCTACCGGCTGCACGAACGAACACGGTTACGACCGTCCCTACTACGGCTACAGCCAGGGCTACTACGCCCCGAACTACGGCTATTACACGCCGAGTCGGGGCTACTATGCACCGGCACGATACGGCTACGGTTATCCGCGCTCCGGCTACTACAGCCCCTACTACAACAGCGGACCTGGCGTCACGTTCTCAGCGAACTTCCCGCAAGGCTAGACGAGCGCCGCACCGTCAGGTCAGGCGGCATCAAGCGTGGCCCGTCGATCAGCGATACGGCGCGTCTCGGTCCGCTCGTACCCTTCGGGCGGCCCTACCGTCAGCCATGCGTAGGCCATCTCGGCGTCACGAAAGACGCGAAGCTGTCGCTGGGCATGGACAATGCTCTCGAACAGCCTGAACTGATCGTAGACCTCGTCCGCGACAGCGATGACGGCGACGTTGCCCATTGCTGCCGTGGATTCGTGGGAACGGATGCGTTCTCCAAGGGCCGCCATGTCGTCGTCGCTCAGGGCCAAACGGCTCTCCGCCATGTCCAGGACCTTGCGGTACGACAGGGTGGCCGCGGCCATGAGACCGTCAAGGTAGCCCTCGATGTCCTTTCTGCCGAGTTCGCCGGTGGCTTTCGCCGAGACGAGGCGCACAGAATGATTGACTCCCCACATGATCGGCATGTGTGTACTCCCCAATCGCACGACCGGAGCCCACAGTCCGATCAAGGGGCCGTTAGCAGAAACCGCAGCGAGGTCCCGTGGCATTCCGGTGACCATTCGGCCACGTCACGGGTAGAACGGCACCTTCGCTCGCACCGTCAGGTCGGCTGAGAGCAGAGCAAACGGCAGCGCCGCGCAGAGAACGCCGAGCGGAATGCGTCCTTCGCGGATGTCGACCGGCACCGCGTCGAGGGCGTTCGTCGCCTCGTGCGGAATCTCATGGAGGACGATGGCCGTGTCCTGCCAGCCATCGGTAGCCACACGTATGTCGCCCTCTATCAGCGGCAGGCGCAGGATCTGACGTGGTGCTACGACCAAGGCCCAGGCTTCCGGACTGCGGCGCACGAAAGCGATCATGGCGTCGGCCAGCGGCCCCTCCAGCTTGACCGGGCGATAGTCGCCATCCTCGAACAGGGACGAGAGTCTCCGGCGCAGCCCAAGAACGCGCGCGATAAGGGCCTGCTTCACGGCGCCGTCGCGCCAATGTCCGGCCAAATCCGGCAGCGGCTCGCCGAGCGACGCTCGCTCGCGCCGGGGCCAATCGACCGGCCGGCGGTTGTCGGGATCGACCAGGCTGAGGTCCCAGAGTTCGGTCCCTTGATAGAGATCGGGCACGCCGGGCACGGTCATGCGCAGCAGGCATTGCGTCAAGCCGTTGAGCGCACCGGCCGGCGCAATGCGCTGCACGAAGGAGGCGATGCGTTTCAGCAGGTCGGGCAGCACGGCCTCGGCGACCAGCGCCATGGTGAAATCGCGCGCCGCGGCCTCATAGGCCTCATTGATGTCGGCCCAGTCGCTGGCGAGCTTGGCCTCGCGCAACGCCTTTTGCTGCCAGGCGACCAGTCGATCGGCGAAGGCGAGCCGCCCGGCGCGATCGCCGGAGTCGAGGTCGAAGGGCCAGGCGCCGACAATCGTCTGCAGCAAAAGGGCTATATCGCCCGCCGACGGAGCAGCATCACGGCAGAGCGCACGGCTGGCCTCGACCCAGTCTCGTTGAAGGGTGGTCCATTCCGGGGCCATGCCGCTCAGCACGGCGAGACGTGCGCGTACATCCTCGCCGCGCTTGTGGTCGTGCGTGGCCGTCGCCAACAGAGCGCGCGGCCAGTCGGCGCGGCGGCGCTGCATCAGGCGATGGAAGGCATCGACGTCGACAGCGAACGTGGCGGGGTCGAAGCCGACATCGTTGCGCGACAGCAGGCGGCCATAGCGGTAGAAGCCGGTGTCCTCGACGGCCTTGGCGGCGATCGGCGCGCTGAGTTGCTGGAAGCGCGACACGGCCGGCGTGTAGTCGGGCCCGTCGAAGCGGCCGAGCAGCGGGTCGATCGACCAGCGATCGGTCGCCAGACAGGTGCGGCGCGCACCGGCGGCGGCGCGATCGAGCACGGCGCGATCGGCCGATGAGAGCACGCCCTCGCAGCCATAGGTGCGATAGACTGGGAAATGCGCCAACAGTTCGCCGAGCACGCGGCGCAGCAGCGGGCGCGCCAACTCGCCGTTGGAGGAGTCGGGGTCGAAGGCGGCGGCGCAGGCGTCCAGCTGAGCGCCGAAGCTGCGCGCCAGGATCTCACGGCGGGCGGTCTCTTCCTCGGCGGCGAAGTCGGCCGGCCGGCCGCTCAGCGCCGCCCATGCCTCGGCCAGCACACGCTCGCCGGCCGGGTCGTGCTGCAGGGCGTTGACCTCGTCCATGAAGTCGTAGCCGGTGGTGCCGTCGCAGCCCCAGTCGGCCGGCAGAGTCTCGCCGGCCAGCAGGATCTTCTCGACGACGATATACGCAGATGGCCCGAGATGCGCGCGCAAGGCCCGGCAATAACCCGCCGGATCGGTGAGTCCGTCGACGTGGTCGATGCGCAGGCCGTCGATGATGCCCTGGGCATGCAGGCGCAAAGGCAGCGCATGGACCGCCTCGAAGACCTCCGCCTCCTCCATGCGCAGGCATACAAGCTCGCTGATGTCGAAGAAGCGCCGCCAGTTGATGCGATCGCCGGCGCTGCGCCACCAGGCCAGACGCCAGTGCTGCTGCTCCAGGCCACCCTCGACGGCCGGCAGGTGGTGAGAGAAGTAAACGAAGGCGTCGTCATCGCGGCGAAGTTCACCGGCGGCCAGCACCTCGTCGAGTGAGCAGCCGAGGATCGGCAGCAGCACCTTGTCGTCGGCATCCCAGTCGATGTCGAACCAGTGGGCGAAGCGGCTGGCACGGCCGTGGTGCAGCACGTCGGCCCACCAGGCGTTGGCGGTGTCGGCCGCCATATGGTTGGGCACGATATCGAGGATCAGGCCCATCCCCGTTGCGCGCAGGGCCGACGACAGGGCCAACAGGCCCGCCTCGCCTCCCAGCTCGGGATTGACGCGCGTCGCGTCGATCACGTCGTAACCGTGCTGCGAGCCCGGCCGCGCGACGGCGATGGGCGAGGCATAGAGATGGCTGATGCCCAGCCGCGCGAAATAGGGCACCAGCGATTCGGCATCGGCGAAGGTGAAGCCGCGATGGAACTGCAGGCGTAGCGTGGCGCTGGGGGTCATCGGCGGTGGCGCCGGATGACGTCGATGCGGTTGCGCACCGCGGGCATCTCGAAAATCTCACATGCGGATTGGCCAAGGCGCCGCCGCCAGTTGGGATGCTCGTCGATCGTGCCGGGCAGGTTGGGTTGCTCGACGAGGCCGAGCAGGTCCTCCAGCGGAGCCAGCATGAGCGGTGATGGCGCCTGGGCAACGTATCCCAGCGCGGCATCGACGACGGGCGTCGGCTGGTCGGCGGGCGGCATCGCCCCATCGAGTCCGGCGTTGCCGAAGGCGCGCCACAATCGCGCGCGGTCCTGGGTGCGCTCCTGTTCCTCGCCGGGTGTGCCGAGACCCAGAGCGCGGCGCATGCGGATGTCCTCGCCGCTCCACCAGCCGGCCACGGTGGGCAGGTCATGGGTTGTGGTCATGGCGACCGCGTCGGCGCGCCAGCGCGAAGGCTTCTTGAAGTGGAGCCGCGTGCGCTCGAACCACAGCACGTCCATGCCAGCAATGCCGGCGCGGCGCAGGCGGGCGCGAAATCCGGGCGGCACGGTGCCGAGATCCTCGCCGATCACCACGGCGCCATGGCGATGCGATTCGAGCACAAGCAGGTTGAGCAGATCCTCCAAGGGATAGACGAGATAGGCGCCCTCGCCCGCGGGCTGGCCGCGCGGGATCAGCCACAGTCGCATCAGACCCATGACGTGGTCGATACGCACGCCGCCGGCATGGGCCAGCGCGGCGCGCAGGGTCGCGAGGAAGGCCTCGAAGCCGGTAGCCACTAGGGCGTGCGGCGAGAAGCCGGTCAGGCCCCAGTCCTGGCCATGCGGATTGAAGGCGTCGGGCGGTGCGCCGATCGACAAGCCCATCAGCAGGTCGGACTGGCGCGCCCAGGCATGGCTGCCGCTGCGGTCCATGCCAATCGCGAGGTCGCTCAAGAGGCCGATGCGCATGCCGGCCTCCTTGGCCGCGCGCTGTGCGGCGGCGAAGGAACGCGCAGTGATCCATTGCAGGAACAGGTGATAGCGCTCCGAGCCTGCGGATTGCCCGGCTTCGAAGCGGGCATGCTGGCGCAACGCTTCGCCGCCGTCGACGACAAATCGCTCGAACTCGCGCAAGAGCGGCGTATCTACCTGGTCGAAGGAGTCGAACAGGGCGCGCAGGCGGGCGAACTTGGTCGCCCCGGCGGCAGGCCAATCGATCAAGGCCGCGCGCTCCATCGCGTCGTCGGGCGCAACCGCGGCGGCATCGAAGGTGGCCGAAGGATCTGCGTAGAGCGGATTGAGGAACAACCGGCTCGACGGCGAATAGGGGCCGTAGCGCGCCGGATCGTGGGGGAAAAGGCTGTGCAGGGGGCTCAGCGCCACGGCATCAGCGCCGTGTCGCGCCGCCACCTCGGCAAGCTCGCGCACGGCGCCAGCGTCGCCGATGCCGCCGTCGCCGGCACGGCGCAGGCCGTAAACCTGGGCCGCCACGCCCCACATGCGCACCGCGCCGCCGATATCCTGCAAGGTAACGCAACGCGGCGGCGCCACTGCCAGGGTGATCTCGCGACCGGCGAAACGCAGCCGGTGATAGCCGGGGCGCCTGATCCCCGGCAGCATGCCATTGCGTAGCGCGACGGATCTCACGTGGCCCCCTTCCAGGGCAAGTTCGGCCGCCTGGACGCCGTGCAGGCCGGCGATGGCGATGGGCCGGCCGAGGCGCGCGGTGACGAGCGGCGGCGGACCGGCCAATGCAGCCACACCGTCGAGGGCTTCGAGCAGGCGGCGCAGGGATTCGGTCCTGACCCTTTGCGGGCGGCCCATGGCATCGGTCCAGTCGACGGCGAGACCAACCGACCGCGCGCGAGCCAGGACCGCTTCCTCGTTCATCCGGGGGACTTGAGGAACGCCACGGTTGCAGGTCCCGCCAATCCTCCGGCGCGGACTTCTTCGCCGGCGCCCGCGCGGCTCTCGAACAAGAGATCGCCCTCCGGCGCATCGACTGTGCAGGCAGTGCTACCGAGATTGCTGACCAGCCCAAGCACGGCGCCGCTGCCGAGGCGCCAGCGTGCGGCGACGCAGGCGGGGCCGGCTGCCTTCGCCGAAATCGACCGTGCGCCGTCAAGATGCGGTGCCACAGCTGCGGCACGCAACGCGAGCAGCTTGCGGTATAGCGCGCGCCTTTCGGCGTCAGCGGCGACCGGCCGGCTGCTCTCGAAGGTCGCGAGCGCGTTCGGGTCCGGTATCGAGGCCGCCGACTCGCCGTCGTGAAAACCCTTGAAGCCCGCGAACTCGCGCCGCCGGCCTTCGCGCACCGCCTTGGCAAGATCGCCGTGATGGTCGGTGAAGAAGAGGAATGGTGTGCGGCTCGCCCCCTCCTCGCCCATGAAGATCAACGGAATCTGCGGGCAGAGGAGCTGGAGTGCAATCGCGGCCTCGAGCAGCGCGGGATCGGCGCGCTCGACCAAGCGGTCCCCGAACGGCCGGTTGCCGACCTGGTCATGGTTCTGCAGGAACAGCACGAATGCCGTGGGGGCGAGATCGGAGCTGGGCGTGCCGCGGCGCTCTCCTTTGCGATAGGCGGACGGCTCGCCCTGGTAGACAAAGCCTTCGCCGAGGCAGCGCGCCAGCCGCGCGGCCGGCCGATCAGCATAGTCGGCATAGTAGCCGTCCGAGTCGCCTGTCAGCAGGACGTGCAGGACGTGGTGGCCGTCGTCGTTCCACTGGGCATCGAAGCCGCGACGCAGATGGTCGGCTTCGTTGCCGTCATGCTCGAGTACGAGATGGACGTGGCGGTCGGGCTCGATGGTGGCGCGGACCTCGGCCGCCATCTCGTCCAGCCAGTCGGGTGCGGCAATGGCATGGACGGCGTCGAAGCGCAGGCCGTCGAAACGGTACTCCATCAGCCAGTAGAGCGCGTTCTCGATGAAGAAGCGGCGCACCTCGGGGCGGCGGAAATCGATGGCGGCGCCCCAGGGCGTGGCGAGATCGGAACGGAAGAAGCCCGGAGCGTAGGAGGCGATGTAGTTCCCGTCGGGCCCGAAGTGGTTGTAGACGACGTCGAGGAAGACCATCAGGCCGAGACCGTGCGCGGTATCGACCAACGCCTTCAGGTCGTCGGGATCGCCATAGGCAGCATCGGGCGCGAAGGGAAGCACGCCGTCATAGCCCCAGTTGCGCGCGCCGGGGAAATCGTTGACTGGCATCAGCTCGACGGCGGTGACGCCGAGCTCGGCGAGGTCGGGCAGTTTAGCGGCGACACCGGCGAAGCCGCCCAATGTGCCGGCATGCAGTTCGTAGAACACGGCATCCTGCCACCGACGGCCGCGCCACGTCGGATGGCGCCAGCGATAGGCGCGCGGATCGACCACCAGGCTGGGATCGTGCACGTCGCGGCCCTGGGCGCGCGAGGCCGGATCGGGCACGGCGAGCCCGTCGGCCAGACGGAAGCGATAGCGCGCGCCCGCCCCGCAAGCCGCCTCGGCCGCGAACCAGCCTTCCCCATCGCGCGTCATCGGCACACTGCCCAGGCCGTTGATATCCACGGCAACATGCGCCTGGCCGGGAGCCCACAGGCGAAAGCGCGTGTGGCCGGGATCGACCAGGGTGGCGCCGAACGGCAAGTCGCGCGCGAAAGCGGCCATCGTCCTAGACCTTGCGAGTGCTCAGGGTCAGGACGACGCTGTGGGCGCCGACGACGATCTCCTCGATCTCGAGGTCGCGCTCCTCGGCGTCGGGATTGGCGCTGTTCAGCAGAAGGCGCGCGGGCAGGCCGGGCGGCGGCAGGCGAAAGCGGTGATCCTTGCCGCTGGCGTTGAAGAAGGCTGCCAGGATCGAGATCCCGCCATCGTCGTCGCGGCCGGCCCGGCGTAACACCAGACGGTGCTCGCCGGGATTGTTCCACGAGTCGTCGGAGACCTGCTCGCCGGTGGCGTCGAACCATGCGATGTCGCCGATGCCGTCGACGACCTTGTCCTGCCCGTGCAGGAAGCGCGGCGCACGCAGCACGGCATGCCGGTGACGCAAGGCGATGACGCGCGCCGCGTACTGCGTCAGCGCCTGGCCGTCGGCACTTTCCGCCAGCTTCCAGTCGAACCATGACGTCTCGTTGTCCTGGGCGTAAGCATTGTTGTTGCCCATCTGGGTGCGGCCGAACTCGTCGCCGCCCAGCAGCATGGGCGTGCCGTGCGCCAGGAAGACCGTGGCAAGCATGGCGCGCTGCAGGCGCTGGCGGGTGTCGAGGATGGCGCGGTCGTCGGTCGGACCCTCGATTCCCCAATTGGCAGAGAAGTTCTCGCCATGGCCATCCTTGTTGTCCTCGCCGTTGGCCTCGTTGTGGCGGTCCCCATAGCTGACCACGTCAGCGAGTGGGAAGCCGTCGTGACTCGCGACGTAGTTGACCGAAGCCCAGGGACGGCGCCCCTGCTTGTCGAAGAAGTCGGCCGAGCCGGCCAGGCGAGCTGCGAAGTCGGCGCGCTGGCCATCATCGCCGCGCCAATAGCGGCGCACGCCATCGCGGAAGCGATCGTTCCACTCGGCGAAGCCCGGCGGATGGTTGCCGAGCTGGTAGCCGCCCGGCCCGATATCCCATGGCTCGGAGATCAGCTTCACACGCGACAGGACCGGGTCTTGGCGGACGGCATCGAAGAAGCCGGAGCCGGGATCGAAGCCGTGCCCCTCGCGGCCGAGCGTGACGCCGAGGTCGAAACGAAATCCGTCGACATGGAAGGAGGTGACCCAGTTGCGCAGCGAATCCATCACCATCTGCAACACGCGTGGCGTGGAAAGGTTCACCGTATTTCCGGTGCCGGTATCGTTGACGCAGTGGCGCGGATTGTCGGCAACCAGACGGTAGTAGCTGGCGTTGTCGAGGCCGCGGAACGACAGCGTCGGTCCCAACTCGCTGCCTTCGGCGGTGTGGTTGTAGACGACGTCGAGGATCAGCTCGATTCCGGCGGCGTGCAGACGCCGGACGGCGATGCGCATCTCGTCGGGCGAATTGTCGGAGAGATACCGCGGTTCGGGCGCGAAGAAGCCGATGGTGTTGTAGCCCCAGTAGTTGCGCAATCCCTTCTGCAGCAGGTTGCGGTCCTGCACGTAGGCATGGACCGGCAGCAGCTCGACGGCGGTGACGCCGAGCCTTTTCAGATGATCTATGAAGCGCGGATCGGCCAGAGCGGAGAAGGTCCCGCGTTCATTCGGGCGCAGATCATGACGCAGCACGCTGAGCCCACGCACGTGCGTCTCGTAGATCACCGTATCGGCCCACGGCACGTTGGGCGGCCGGTCGTCGGCCCAGTTGAAGCTGTCGTCGGTGACGACGCCCTTCAGCATGCCCGGCGCGCTGTCGCGGCGATCGAAGGAGAGATCGCCACGCGGCGAGTTCACCCGGTAGCCGTAGAGCGCGTCCGACGGCCGCAAATCGCCGGCGATGCGCTTGGCATAGGGATCAAGCAGCAGCTTGTGATGGTTGAAACGATGGCCGTGCTGCGGTTCGTAAGGGCCATAGGCGCGGTAGCCGTAGATCAGGCCGGCGCGCGCATTGGGCATGTAGCCGTGCCAGATCTCGTCGGTGTATTCCGGCAGGGCGAAGCGCGCGATCTCGCGGCGGCCGGAGGGATCGAAGATGCAAAGCTCGATCTTGGTGGCATGGGCCGAGAACACCGCGAAGTTGGTGCCGAGTCCATCCCACGTGGCGCCCAACGGATAGGGCGAGCCGGCCAGCAGGCGGTCGGGCCACGCCGCCATCTCAGCCTTCCGCGCGCAGCATCACCGTGGCAAGCGGCGGCAAGGTAAGCAGGACGGATTGGCCCTCCCCGTGCGAGGGCTGGTCGTGGGCGACGACGGCACCGTCATTGCCGAAATCGCTGCCGCCATAGAAGCGGGAATCGGTGTTGGCGATCTCACGCCAGCGGCCGGGACGCGGCACGCCGATGCGATAGCCATGCCTCGGCACCGGCGTCATGTTGCAAACGACCAGGATCGGAGCATCGCCTTCCCGGCCCTGGCGCAGGAAGGCGAAGACGGAATTGGCGCGATCGTCGCCGATGAGCCAGCGGAAGCCTTCCGGCTCGGCGTCACGTCTATGCAGAGCCTGCTCGCCGGTGTAGAGCCGATTGAGGTCGCCCACCAGCCGCTGGATGCCGGCATGGGCCGGATCGCCGAGCAGGCCCCAGTCGATTTCGGCATCGTGGTTCCACTCGCGCAGCTGGGCGATCTCGCACCCCATGAACAGTAGCTTCTTGCCGGGATGGGCCCACATGAAGCCGAGATAGGCGCGCAGGTTCGCGAAGCGCTGCCAGCGGTCGCCGGGCATCTTCGCGAGCAGCGAGCCTTTGCCGTGCACGACCTCGTCGTGTGAGATCGGCAGGATGAACTTCTCGGAGAATGCGTAGAGCAGGCCGAAGGTGATGTCGTCGTGGTGGTAGGCACGATAGATCGGCTCGTGCTCGATATAGCGCAGCGTGTCGTGCATCCAGCCCATGTTCCACTTATAGGAGAAGCCCAGGCCGTCAGGCTGCGCCTGGGTGACGCCCGGCCAGGCGGTCGATTCTTCGGCGACGACGATGGCGCCCGGACAACGCTCGGCCACGACGGCGTTGAGATGGCGCAGGAAGCTCACGGCCTCGAGGTTCTCGCGACCGCCATAGACGTTTGGGATCCAGGCATCGGCCGGCCGGCTGTAATCGCGATAGAGCATCGAGGCCACGGCATCGACCCTGAGACCGTCGACGTGGTAGCGCTCCAGCCAATGCAGTGCGCTCGCGATCAGGAAGCCCTGAACCTCGCGACGCCCGAAATTGTAAATGTAGGTGTTCCAGTCGCGGTGGAAGCCTTCGCGCGGGTCGAGATGCTCGTAGAGTGCTGTGCCGTCGAAGCGCGCCAGACCATGCGGATCGGTCGGAAAATGCGCCGGCACCCAGTCGAGCAGCAATCCGATGTCGTTGGCATGCAGAGCATCGACGAAGCGGGCAAACGCGTCCGGCGGACCGAAACGCGCGGACGGCGCGAATAGCCCGAGCGGCTGATAGCCCCAGGAACCGCCGAAGGGATGCTCGGTGATGGGCAGCAGCTCTATGTGCGTGAAGCCGAGCTCGGCGACGTAGGGTATCAACCGTTCGACGGCAAAGTCCCACAGAGAGCCGTGTGGCTCGCCGGGCCTGAGCCAGGAGCCGATATGCACCTCATAGATCGATATCGGTGCCTGAGGGGTCTGCCGTCGGGCTCGGCCGGCGATCCATTTTTCATCGGTCCAGCGGAACGACGGCGGCGAAGGAACGATGGAGGCGGTGCCGGGCGCCAGTTCGGCCTGCTGCGCCACCGGGTCGGCCTTGTCGGGCTGGCGTACACCGCCGGGCCCCATAATGTCGTACTTGTAGCGCACGCCGGTGCCGACCCGCGGCACGAACAACTCCCAGATACCGGACGGATAGCGCAACCGCATGGGATGACGCCGCGCGTCCCACGAATTGAAATCACCGATCACCGCCACGCGCTCGGCATTGGGCGCCCACACGGCGAAGCGCACGCCTTGTACGCCGTCGACGGTCGCCACGTTGGCACCGAGAGCATCGGCGAGATGGAAGTGGCGTCCCTCGTTGAACAGGTGCAGGTCGAGCTCGCCCAATACGGGTCCGAAGGCGTAGGGGTCCTCGGTCTCCTGGACAGCGGCCGGCCACTGGATGCGCAGCAAATAAGGCGAAGCGTCGGCCACCGGCCCCTCGAACAGCCCCGACTCGACCTCGGGCAATCTGCCAAGGGAGGCACGATCCGCGCGTCGCACCACCTCGACCGACTTCGCGCCCGGGAGATAGGCACGGATGGTACGGCCATCCCGGCCGTCATGCGGCCCGAGCACACGGAAGGAATCGCGATGGCGCGCCGTCATCAGCGCCTCGACCTCGCCGCGGTCGAGCTGCGGTCTGGTCATGTCATTCACACTCTGCTCCGTGCGGTCTTGAGAAGGCGCCCGGCGATGCGCGTCATTCCGATCATCGGGACGGCGAGCCAACTCGGCCGGTTGGCCGCCTCATAGCCCACTTCGTAGGCGGCCTTCTCGAGCAGGAAGAAGTCGAGCAGCCCCTTGCCGCCCATGTCCGGCAGGCTGGCCGCAGCCTCTCGGTAGGCATCGGTGAAGGCCTTTTCCGATCCCTCGCGCAGTCGGGTCACCAGCCGCTCGCGCCGCCCGGGAGAGAGTCGGCTGGCCAGCACGTTCTTGGGATCGATCGCTGTGGCCGCGGCGTAGTCGATCGAGCGCAACAGGCCAGCGACGTCGCGCAACGGGCTCGCCTTGCGACGCCGCTCCTCGAGAGGCCGCGCCGGCTCGCCTTCGAAATCGATGATGTAGGCATCGGCGCTGGCAACCAGCACTTGGCCGAGGTGGAAGTCGCCATGGATGCGCGTCATCAACGTACCCACGCCCTTCCTGCCGAGGCGCTGCAGCGTCTCCTGCAAGGCTTCGCGGTTGGCGAGCAAATGCGCTGCTTGAGCGCCGATCGTTTCGCTGTCCCAGTCCTTGCGCTCGGCGATGGCATCGAAGGCACGGCTCAGAAGTCCCGATGCCCGCGCGATCCACGTCTCGACATCTTCCGGAGTGGCGCGCCGTGGCGCGAAAGCCGGGTCGTCGGTCGGCCGCGCCAGGACGACGTGCATGTTGCCGAGCTGCCGGCCTATCGTGGCAGCGAAGGCATGATAGTCGCGGATGTCGTCGACGCGGGCTTCCGCCGTCGCCTCCCGGCTCGTCGTCGCGTCGAACGCGCGGTTCGCCTGGTTCAGGACCCAGGTCCAGGCATCGCCCTGGTTGCGAATGAATGCCTGGGCCACGGCGAGGGCGTGGCGTTTGCCCTCCTTGTCAATACGAGTCACCTCGCCCAGCAAGGCTGGAGCATTGGCGAAGCCGCACGAGGTGAGGTAGCGACTCATCTCGGCCTCGGGATGCTCGCCAGTCGAGACGGCACGGAAAATCTTCAGCATCACGGCATCGTCGACGATCAGTGAGCTGTTCGATTGCTCGGCGCTCAGCCACATGACCTGCGCATCGGCCGGCCGTTGCAATATCTCGACCTTTTCGGCGATCGGTTCGAAGACGATCTGGCCTTCGGGCGTATCGACCCGTTCGCTGTTGGCCAAGGCCTCCAGCATGCGCCGGGCGAAAATCGCCAAGGAGAAGGCGTCCGTCAGCAGTCCGACGCGCCTGCCGCGCCGGACACGGGCCAGCGCCAGTTGCGCCGGCAATGGCCCCGACGACTCGTCCTCCCAGCACATCGACAGCGGTAGCTGCCATCGGCTGGTGGCGCCGTCGGCTTTGACCTCGATCTCCGACAGCAACAGGTCCCGCTCGCCTCCCAGCGGAGCCACGTAGGCGATGTGCGATGATTGCAGCGTGCGATCCTTGGCGCCGAACCAGCGACGCTTTTGCAGGTAAGGCGGCAGGGTCTCGCGCTCCAGGATCGGGGCGGCCGCTTCCACCGCCTGATCGAGCCGGTTGCGCAACACGACTGTGACAAAGTCCGGCAGTGGCTCGGGAGCGGGCGTGTGCCAGGACGGCGCCTCGGTCTCGGTCGTGAGGATGAACCAGTAGAACCCATAGGGCGGCAGGGTGAGCAGGTAAGTAAGCTGGCCAATCGGCGGGAACAGCGAACCGCCACTCAGCTCAACGGGTACGCGACCGGAGAATTCGGAGAGATCGAGCTCCACCGCCTGCGGCGCACGCGAAACGTTCGCGATGCAGAGAATGACCTCGTTGTCGAGTTCGCGCAGATAGGCCAGCACCTTGCGGTTCTTCGGGTAGAGGAAGCGCAGCGAGCCGCGCCCGAAGGCGGCGTGCATGCGACGGATGACCAGCGTGCGCCGGGTCCAATGCAGCAGCGAATGGGCGTCGCGCGTCTGGGCTTCGACATTGATGATCTCGTAGCCGTACAGCGGATCCATGATGACGGGAAGTGCCAGCGCCGCCGGATCCGCGCGCGAGAAGCCGCCGTTGCGGTCGGGCGACCATTGCATGGGGGTGCGCACGCCGTCGCGGTCGCCCAGTCGGATGTTGTCGCCCATGCCAAGCTCGTCACCGTAGTAGATGACAGGCGTGCCGGGCATGGAGAACAGCAGAAAATTCAGCAGCTCGATACGGCGTCGGTCGCGCTCGAGCAGTGGAGCGAGCCGACGGCGGATGCCGAGATTGAGTCGCGCCCGCCGATCGGTCGCATAGGTCTGCCACAGGTAGTCGCGCTCGGAATCGGTCACCATCTCGAGCGTCAACTCGTCGTGATTGCGCAGGAATATCGCCCACTGGCAGGTCTCGGGGATCTGCGGCGTCTGGCGCATGATGTCGGTGATCGGGAAGCGGTCCTCGCGCGCCAACGCCATGTACATGCGCGGCATCAGCGGGAAGTGGAACGCCATGTGGCATTCGTCGCCGTTGCCGAAATATTCCTTGGTGTCCTCGGGCCATTGGTTGGCTTCGGCCAGCAGCATGCGACCCGGGTAATGGATATCGATCTCAGCCCGGATGCGGCGCAGCACCTCGTGAGTCTCGGGCAAGTTCTCGTTGTTCGTGCCTTCACGCTCGACGAGGTACGGCACCGCGTCGAGCCTCAGGCCGTCGACGCCGAGGTCGAGCCAGAAGCGCATGACGCCCAGCACCGCGTCCATGACAGCCGGATTGTCGAAGTTCAGGTCGGGCTGGTGGGCGTAGAAGCGGTGCCAGTAATAGGCGTTGGCGGCGGGATCCCAGGTCCAGTTCGAGCGCTGGGTGTCGAGGAAGATGATGCGCGTGCCGGCGTATTTCTGGTCGTTGTCCGACCAGACATAGAAATCGCGCTCGGGCGAGCCTGGGGGCGCCAGGCGGGCACGCTGGAACCAAGCGTGTTGGTCGGACGTGTGGTTGATGACGAGTTCGGTGATGACGCGTATGCCGCGACGATGGGCTTCGTCGATGAAGCGCTTGGCATCGTCGAGCGTGCCGTACTCGGGGTGGACGGCGGTGTACTCGGCGATGTCGTAGCCGTCGTCCAATCGCGGCGATGGATAGAACGGCAACAACCACAACGTGTTGACGCCGAGCTCGGCAATGTAGTCAAGTTTGGAGATCAGGCCGGGGAAATCGCCGATGCCGTCATTGTCTGAATCGAAGAATGACTTGATGTGAAGCTGGTAGATGATCGCGTCCTTGTACCAGAGCGCGTCCTGCGCAACGGGTAGCTGGGCGGCAGCCAGCGGCGCGTTCACGGCCGGCCTCCCGCTGGAGTGATTCGCCAGATGGCGAACGGCAGATCGGCCGGATCGAGCCGCACGTGCTGCACCTTGCCTTGCCAGACGAACCGGTTGTTGCGCATGAGATCCTCGACTTCGACGGCGCCGTTGTCCGGCAGCTTCCACTCCCACAACGGCACCTCGAACGACGCTTCCTGTACGTGATGAGGATCGAAGCTGACCGCGACCAATATCATCTCTGCGCCGTCAGGCGACGGCTTGCCGTAGACCAAGATCTGGTCGTTGAAGGCATTGTAGAAGCGCACGCCGAGATGGCTGTGGAGCGCTGGATGCAGGCGGCGCAGGCGATTGAGCGACGTGATCTCGGCCACGATGTTGCCGGGAGCATTGAAATGGCGCTGTCGCACCTCGTATTTCTCCGAGTCGAGGTATTCCTCGCGGCCGGGCAGGGCCGCGGCTTCACAGAGCTCGAAGCCGGAATAGATGCCCCACAGGCCGGACAAGGTCGCAGCCAAAGCGGCGCGTATCAGGAAACCGCCGCGGCCCGAGCTCTGCAGGTAGTAAGGATTGATGTCGGGCGTGTTGACGAAAAAGTGCGGCCGGTAATAGTCGGCCACGTCCGTTGTGGTGAGCTCGCGCAGGTAGTCAGTGATCTCGGCCTTTGTGTTGCGCCAGGTGAAGTACGTGTACGACTGCGAGAAACCGATCTTGGCGAGCCGATACATCATGGCGGGCCGCGTGAAGGCCTCGGCCAGGAAGATCACATCTGGATGCCGGCTGCGGATATCGGCGATCATCCACTCCCAGAAGGGCAGCGGCTTGGTGTGCGGATTGTCGACCCGGAAGATCCGCACGCCTTCATCTGCCCAGTGCAGCACGACATCTCGCAACGCCAGCCATAGCCCGGGCATCGCGCCTTCAGCGTAGAAGTCGACGTTGACGATGTCTTCGTACTTCTTAGGCGGGTTCTCGGCGAAGCGGATCGAGCCGTCGGCACGGCGGCGGAACCACTCAGGATGCTCGCGGAGCCAGGGATGATCGGGTGAACACTGGATGGCGAAATCGAGCGCGATCTCCAGCCCCTGCTCACGAGCAGCGGCGACCAACCGCCTGAAGCTCTGCGGGGTGCCCAGAGCCGCATGGATCGCGTCATGGCCGCCATCGCTGGCGCCGATCGCGTATGGGCTGCCGGGGTCATCCGGTGCCGCCTTCAGCGAATTGTTGCGGCCCTTGCGATTGGTCGTGCCGATGGGATGGATGGGCGGAAAATAGAGGACGTCGAACCCCATGTCGCGAATGCGCGGCAGATGAGCAACGACGTCGTCGAAAGTTCCCAGAGAGCGTGGGAAGAGCTCGTACCAGCTCGCGAACTCCGCCTGCGGCCGCTCGACTTCGACGGCGATCTCGGGATGTCGGCAAGGGAGGCTACGAACGTCTCTCGCCGCCACCACGTGATGGGTTTCGGCAGCCGTCAATAGCCGCACGGCATCAGCGGCCTCGGCACGGTCCAGCTTGGCGACAAGCTCGTCAAGCCCCAACCGGCGCAGATGGGCAACGGCATCGGCAATGTCGACAGTGACATCGACACCGGCACGGCTCTTGACCTCGAGAGCGTGGCTCAGGCTGCCGTATTCGTCGCGCCAGGCTTCAATCGTGAAGAAATGCCGGCCGATCCGCCGAGGCACCATGCTGCCGCGCCAGCGGTCGTTGCCCAGTGGCGCCATGGGCAAGCGCCGCCATTCCGACTCGCCCGCTTCGCGCCAGAGCAGCTCGGCCGCAAGAACGTCGTGGCCATCGGCAAAGATGTCGGCTTCCACCGTGACCGGCCGGCCGATGATGCGGCGCACCGCAAAACCACGCGCCTGGGGGACGACGCGGTCGACTACCACTGGAGAGCGGGTCGTAGCTGCGCTGGCCGACGGTGATTTTCCCTTCCTTACCGAATTGACGGCGGCGACCTCGGCCCTCGCCACTTCGCCGGGTTGCAGGCGATCGGGCATCGATCGCCCATCGAGCAGGCGGGGTTCACCCAGCACGGCCCCGGCCACCGGATCGAGCGGATCCAGGCTCACCGGCACAGCCTGCTCCTTGGCACAATCGCCGTTTATCAGCACGACAAGACCATGCTGCGCCTGCCGTGGATCGACGGCGTCGAGACGCACCAGCGCCGTCACTGTCGACGAAGACCCTGTCAGGCGACGAACGGACTTCGTCGATGGGCGACGACGTTGGAGGTCTGTCGCCGCTCGTCGGACCTCCTCCTCGATACCAGCGGTAAATTCTTCCGGAACGAACAGGCCGTCGGTCGTGGCAGCGGCGAGCCGCAGGGCACGACGCCGTGCCGTTGCGTCGACCGGCTGGCTACGCGTTTCCGCCACCACACCGATGACTGGCGCAACGCGAGCAAGTGAATCGAGCTCCTCGACGTACCAAGCGGCGCTTCCGTCCCACCAGGCTGTGGACGCAAAGACGCCGTCGAGGCCCGCTCCCGCCAGCTCTTCGTGCTGCGACCAGGCAAGGCCAGGTGTCCAGGCCCACAGGACGCAGGCGGCCTCGCGGCGGGTCGCTGCAACTATCCCGCCCATGGTGCCGGTCGGCAGAAGACCGAGGCCGAGAAGGCGGAAGGCCGCCGCGCCGGCATTGCTCAGTCGCACGAGGTGCGCAGCCCACCAGGGCGCGATGCGATCGGCGTCGGGCCGGACGGTGACGGCATGGCCGATTGAGACGTCGAGGCGTGGATCGACAACGCTACTCTTGTATCGACGTTCGAACAGGTCTCCGGCCTCGCGGGCGCTGGCACCGTCGAATGCCAGCCGGTCGAGCACGACATCGAGGCAAAGGCTTAGGCCATGCCGTCCACACAACGCGGATATCTCATGGACCGCATCTTCGACCGAGCCGCCAATCCCCAGCCCCGGGTTCGGCCGGGCGAGATCGGTGACCAGCAAAGACTCGTTGCGCCGGGTGAGAAAGGGATTGAGACAAACGTAGCCAAGACCCAGCTCGGCCACCCGTGCCAGCCTTCCCTGCCAATTATTGGCGTGGAAATCATCGAGATGGCAGATGCCGAGCGGCTGCGCCTGCAGACGCTCAAGCGCCTCCCCCACCCCGGCCGTTCCGGCCGTGGACTTCAAGCACCTGCCCATGGGTTAGAAACCGCTGAAGCCGCCACAGGTTGCGTGGCTCAATAACGATCCTGGCCTTTATTGCATGACTTGACAACTCGCGGGCCGGTCGCCACTCCGGCTGGCCATTGTGTTGCTACCTACGCACCGTGAGGTCCATGGCCGCTGCTTCCGGATTTCCGCTCCTGGGTTTCTCTCCCCTTTTCGGCTCCCGTGCGTTTAGCTGCGTGTCTGCATTCCACGCCGCCGCGAGTGTTCAATAACTGTTACATGCCGCCAGGGGCCTGCCTACGTGGAAATCGACACCCTCACAGGAAGGTAACGCGTGCCTCGCGCCCCAGCATCTCGGGAAAGATTATTCCGTCGTCGGCCTGGATCTCGACCTCGATCTGGCGAACGTTGGCCACACCGAGATCTGCTTCGCTGCGCTTTTCGCGCTTCACGGCCATGGGGGCGATGGCGATCTTGCCCTTGTACACAGTTGGGCTGCCGCGGAAGGTGACTTCGACCGGCGAGCCCACCTTCAGGCGCGGCAGATGCAATTCGTCGACCGTCGCGAAGACACGCAGCTGCTTCATATCGACGACCTTGGCGATGCCCACGCCCGACGCCATCTCGCCCTCGCGTGAATTGATCTGAGTGACGACGCCATCGATGGGTGAGCGCACAAGGGCCTCTTCGCGGATACGAAGAGCCTGATCGACCGCTGCCTTCAGCCGAACGATATCAATGGCATTCTGCTCGAGGTCGATCTGCAGGCGCCGTTTGCTGAGTGCGAGGCCGGCTTCTTGGTTCTGGATCCTCTGCTCAGACAGCCGGACTTCGAGTTCCTTTTCCGCGGGCGGCTTACCGGAACGGTTGCGTACTATTGTCCGCAACCGTTCGCTTTCGACTGCCGACTTCAGAGAATCTTCCTCGAGCTGGAGATCGACGACTCGGGTGCCCTTCAGAATGGCGTCGCGCGTCCGCTCCGCCTTCAGGAGATTGTTTTCGGCGATTTTCAGGTTGACCTCGGCCCCGGAATAATTGGCCATTACCGCTATGATCTCGCCGCGCTTGACGAACTGCCCCTCCTTGATACGCAGTTCCTTCAGCACCGACCCCCCATTGGGATCGTTTGCGATCATTACCGTGCCGGACGGAGCTTCGGTGTAACCGCGGGCAATCAGCGGGCCGACCGTCGCCGCCGCGGACGTGCCATTGGCCGTCTGCTGGCTGCGGGCAATCCATGCCGCCGCCACGGCGACGGCTACCACCGCCATCGCCCCGGTCATGACCCTTTTCATCGTTCCGCTCGTCGCCACTACCCGACTGCCCCGTTCAGCCCGTTTCGCAAGGGCAACATTTGCGCAAAAAGTGATGATTTTTCAATGGGGTCGATCCCCAAATCCACTGCCAATATGATGGCCCATTGTGGCAAAAATCGACTTAGCCGGTGACTTTTACCCCCGTCCACGGGAGGGCGACGCCCCGTTATTTGGTCGCTTTGTCGAAGGCGAGGCCGAAACCCAGCAACGGCACATCGATGTTGATTGCCCGCTTGTTGGGATCCTGGAGCGCGACTTTAAGGGTCGTGCCGCTTCGCATCGACGCCAGGAACGGGTCTTTCAAGGGGATCGAGACGATGCAGCCGGCATTGGTGCAGGTCTGCACCGGCAAGCGTTCGACAGCGCCGTTGTCGACCTTGAGCTGGATGGGCTCTGTCAGGCTGATGCCAAGGGGGAGTTGGATAGTCAGGCTGGGCGCCTTGGTCTCCGGTGCAGTGCGGGCGGTGAGCTGCGCCACGAGCTGCTTGTCCTCGCGGTTGATCATTTGTTGGACGGCTCGGCAGTCCAGGACCTTGCCGTCGCTGGTGCACTCGACCCGCCAACCGGAAACGGGGGAGTCTTGTGCCGATGACGGTAGCGTCGCGAGAAATCCGGCGACGAAAGACGCGAGAAGCGCCAGAACGCGCTGGCGGCTACCTGATACCATGCTGTTGAGCTCCCTTGGAGGCGATAATCGCGATCTCCCGCCGGGATGCAAGGGGCGTAGGGCTACATCTTCAACAGCCATGCCTCGACATTACCCTTGCCCTTGACCTCGATCTCGCCGCGCGCCTCAAACGTGAATTGGTTCTTCAGCGCCTGATAGACCGGGCGTGTCACCTGGATCATGTCGGGCACGCCGCCCGATTCCATGCGACTCGCAAGGTTCACCGTGTCTCCCCAGAGGTCGTAAATGTACTTGCTCTTGCCGATGACGCCGGCCACGACCGGTCCGCTGTTGATGCCGACCCTGAGCTTCATCGAGACCTTGTGCTCCAGGGCGTGCTCGCGGGTGATGTGCACCATGCGGATCGCCATACGCACCATGCGGGCGGCGTGGTCGGGCACCGCCACCGGCAGGCCGCATACGGCCATGTAGGCGTCGCCCACCGTCTTGATCTTCTCGATGCCGAGTTCGCGGGCGGCTTCGTCGAAGCGGCTGAACAGGCCGTTCAGAAGTTCCACGACCTCAGCCGGCGGCATCTCCGACGACATGGCGGTGAAGCCGACCAGGTCGGCGAACGCCACCGTGACCTCGGCGAAGCCGTCGGCGATCCCCTTCTCGCCGCCGCGCAGGCGATTGGCGATCGGCGCCGGCAGGACGTTCAGCAGCAGTTCCTCGTTTTCCCGGTTCTTGCTTTCGATGAGGACATTCTTCTCGCTGATCTCGTCGACCATGCCGTTGAACGCCGCGCAAAGCTGGCCGATCTCATCGCGCGTGCGCACCGGCACATGGGCATTGTGATCGCCGGCGGCAAAGCGGCGTACGCCTGCCGTGAGCTCCCGCAACGGCCCCAGCAGAGAGCGCGAGAGCCATGCGGCCGTCACCAGCACCACGATCAATGCCACGCCGCCCACGATCATGAGATCGCGTTCGAGACGGCGAACGGGGGCGAAGGCCTCGGAGGAGTCGATCTTCACGATCAAGGCCCAGTTGACGCCGGAGATCCGCACCGGCCCCCACGAGGCAAGGGTCGGGACGCCGCGATAGCTGAGGACCTCTCCCGTGCCTTCGACACCGCCCAACGCGGCACGGCTGGCCCGGGTATCGATCTTCTGTTGCAGGACGGGCGTGCCGTAACGGCGAACGTCCTCGATGTCTTCCTTGGACGTCTGACCGTCCTCCAACTCCTTGAAGTAGGCGTCGCGATTCTCGAAGAACAGGCGCGGGCTGGAGCGAACCCGAAAGTCGGGACCTATCAGATAGGCTTCTCCGGTCGTTCCGAAGCCTTCGTGCTGCCAGCGGCGGCCGCCAGTCACGATATTGTCGATTTCGTCGATCGAGAGCTGGGCTACCAGCACGCCGATGACGGCACCGTGATCGATGACCGGCGCAGCCATGAAAGCCTGCGGTGCGCCGTTCGCCGGCATGAAGTCGGAAAAGTCCTCCAGGCAGGTCATCGACGGATCCGGCGTCTGAGCGCAGCGTGCGACGGCGACGGCAAGATTGGACTGACGATAGGGCCCGGCTCTCAAAGAGGTGCCGAACTCCGGATCTTTCTCCACGGTGTAGATGATCTGGCCGCTGCGCGAATCTACCAACAGCAGATCGGCGAAGTTCAGCGTCGAGGCCGCAGTGCGCAGCAACGGCTGATAAAGTGCGTGCAGCTTGGCGTAAGCACCCTCGCCCGCCTGGTCGACAAGCTTTCGCCGCTCCTTGGGATGGGGGTTGTCGACGATGTACCAGTCCTGGAGGAAGTATGGAGCCGTGCCGACTGGGAGAAACTCCTGGAGCGGCGTATTGGGGCCGAGCAACCGGCGCACCATCGGCATGTAGTCGGTTTCGTACCAGTTGACGACGCTTTCGTGTACGTCCGGAGGCACCGACCTGGCATTTAGCTCGTCGACAGCCTCGCGGAAGCCGCGCATGGCGTCGACCACCATCTTCGATGTCGAGAGCAGACGCAGGTCGGCGCGGATGGTCCGAAAATAGATCGTGACCTGATGCGCCTTGCTTTCGCGCTGGGCCGTGAGCTGGTTGAAGATCGTCTGCTCGAGCGCATCGCGCGCCCTGACGTAGCCCAGGCTGCCGGTGATCAGCACGGCGACGGCGCCCAGCAGGATCAGGACAGCGAAAAGCTTCGCCGCCAGCCCCCAACGTGTTGGCCGAACGGCCGCCGCGTCGGCCATGACGAAGGTCAGCTCTTCTTCTGTGTGTAGGCACCGCCCGAGTTTGCAGCGCGCACTTCTGCCGCCGTACGCGCCTTGCGCAGGAGCACGAGTCGCCGCGCCTCGTCGTCGAGCATAGCGCGGGCGTTCTTGACGACCGCCTCCGCATGCGCCGGCGGGAACTTCACCGCACCGTTCTCGTCCATATGGATCAGATCGCCGGGCGCCACGTCCATGCCGCCGACCGAGACCGGGACGTTGACCGATTGCACCGCCATCTCGCCGTGACCCGCGGTGACGCCCCCCAGCAGAAGCTGAAAGCGGAGCTTGCGGATGGCGTCGATGTCGCGCGACGGACCGTTGGAGATCATGCCGACGCAGCCCACGGCCATCATCGAGCTCACCATCATCTCGCCCGCCAGGCCGGCCTTGTTGTGCAGCTCCGGCGGCCATTTCTGCTGGATCACCAGGACGGTCGGCTTCTTCATGGCATCGAGCGCATCGACCACGTCCATGAACGACAGCCGGCCGGTGAAGTTGGAATCGGGCAGACCGTAGACGCAGGTCACAGCGTAGCCGACGATCGGCCCCATCTCGGGATAGAGGCAGCGGATGGTGCTGTCGCTGTACCAGTTCTCGGTCCAGGGATTGTAGAGGCCGAGACACAGGGGATTCTTGGGATAGGTCGCCACCACGTTGGTGATGGTGGGCGTGTCGATCTTGCGCAGCTCGGCAAAGATATCGTCGGACAAAGTCATGGACGTGTCGGGCATGGACGTCTCCCCTGTGTTCGAAGTTCCGTTCTTGCGCGATTAGAAGCGGCCGGCAAGAGGCCGTGCTGAGCGCGAACAGGGCAAGCCCCCGCGGCGGCTGATCGTGTCTGTCGTCGGTGCAAGGGCTTCAGGAATGCCTGATGGGCCGCGCAACCACTGAGTGACCGTCAGTCCGCCGCCGTCGGCCGCGACCGCGGGCCGGAGCGCCGGCCCTTCCACCAGTCGGCTAGCTCGCCGACGACGCCCTTGCGGAAGGCGAGCACGATGACGACGAAGATGGCGCCTTGGATGACCAGCACGAACTCGCCGGCCGAGGCCAGGTAGTTCTGCATGGTGACGATGATGAACGCGCCGACGACCGGCCCGATGATGGTGCCGAGGCCACCGACCAGCGCCATCAGCACGACCTCGCCCGAAGTCGAGGCCGCAACGTCGGTCAGGGTCGCGAACTGCTGCACCATCGCCTTGGTCGCGCCGGCGAGGCCGGCCAGGGCGGCCGAGAGCACGAAGGCCAGGAGCTTGTAGCGGTCGGCCTCGTAGCCCAGCGACTTGGCGCGCTGCTCGTTGTCGCGGATCGCCTTGAGCACCTGGCCGAACGGCGAGTGGATGAAGCGGTAGATCGCGCCATAGCCGAACAGGAAGATCGCCAGCACGACGTAGTAGAGGACGAAGTCGCTCTTGGTCGGAATCAGCCCGCCCAGCAGCGCCTTGCGCGGGATGCCCTGCAGCCCGTCCTCGCCGCCGGTGAACGGCGCCTGGATGCAGAAGAAGAAGACCATCTGCGCGAAGGCGAGCGTGATCATGGCGAAGTAGATGCCCTGGCGCCGGATCGCCAGCGCGCCGGTGACCAGGCCGAGCAGCGCCGCACCCGCGACACCGGCCAGCAGGCCGACCTCGGGCGTCATGTCCCAAGCCTTCACGACATGGCCGTAGAAGTAGCCCGCCATGCCGAAGAACATGGCATGGCCGAAGCTCATCAACCCCGCGTAACCCAGCAGCAGGTTGAACGCGCAGGCGAACAGCGCGAAGCAGAGCGCCTTCATGAGGAAGACCGGATAGGCGATCAGCGGCGCGACGAGCGCCAGCACGATCAGCAGGGCATAGCCCACGCGCTGCGAGGTCATTTGGTCTGCCCGAACAGGCCGGCCGGCTTGATCAGCAGCACCAGCGCCATGACCACGAAGATCACGGTGTTGGAGGCCGGTGGATAAAAGACCTTGGTCATGCCCTCGATCACGCCGAGGCCGAAGCCGGTGACGATCGAGCCCATGATCGACCCCATGCCGCCGATTACCACGACAGCGAACACGACCAGCACGAGGCTGGTGCCCATCAGCGCCGAGACCTGCTGGATCGGCGCAGCCAGCACGCCGGCCAGCGCCGCGAGCCCGACGCCCAGGCCGTAGGTGAGCGTGATCAGCCGCGGCACGTTGATGCCGAAGGCGCGCACCAGCGTCGGATTCTCGGTGGCCGCGCGCAGGTAGGCGCCGAGCTTGGTGCGCTCGATGCCGTACCAGGTGGCGAGGCAGATCACGAGCGCCGCCACCACGACGAAGCCGCGATAGTACGGCAGGAACATGAAGCCGAGATTGATGCCGCCCGGGATCGGGTTGGGATAAGGCGCGCCGGATGAGCCCCACTTCCACTGGAAGAGGCCCTCGATCACCAGGGCGAGGCCGAAGGTCAGCAGGAAGCCGTAGAGATGGTCGAGATGGTAGATGCGCTTCAGCAGCAGGCGCTCCAGCACGACGCCGAACAGGCCGACGATAATCGGCGCCAGCACCAGCGAGGCCCAGAATGGGATGTCGAGGATACCGAGCAGCAGCCACGCAGCGAAGGCGCCCATCATGTACTGCGCGCCGTGCGCGAAGTTGATCACGTTCAGCATGCCGAAGATGACCGCGAGGCCGAGGCTCAGCATGGCGTAGAAGGCGCCGTTGATCAGCCCCAGCAGAAGCTGGCCGAACAGGGCCTGGGGCGGGATTCCGATGAGCTCGAACATGGCGTTACACCCCCAGATACGCCTGCAGCTTGCCGATGTTCTGCTTCACGTCGGCCGCCGTCATGATGTCGACGACGTGGCCGTCCTCCATGATGTAATGGCGGTCGGCCACGGTGGCGGCGAAATGGAAGTTCTGCTCGACCAGCAGGATGGTGAAGCCGCGGCCCTTGAGCTGGCGGATGATCTCGCCGATGCGCTGGACGATCACCGGCGCCAGGCCCTCGGTCGGCTCGTCGAGCAGCAGCAGGTTGGCGCCGGTGCGCAGGATGCGGCCGATCGCCAGCATCTGCTGCTCGCCGCCCGACAGCTTGGTGCCCTGGCTGCGCCGGCGTTCCAGCAGGTTGGGGAAGAGCTGGTAGATCTCGCTGAGGCCCATGCCGTCGGGCCGCACCATCGGCGGCAGCAGAAGGTTCTCCTCGACGTTCAGGCTCGAGAAGATGCCGCGTTCCTCGGGGCAGTAGGCGATCCCGAGGCGGGCGATGAGGTCCGACGGCCGGCCGACCGTCTCCTTGCCCTCGAACGTCACCGACCCGGTGCGCTTCTCGACGATCCCCATGATCGACTTCAAGGTCGTGGTCTTGCCCGCGCCGTTGCGCCCCAACAGCGTCACCAGTTCGCCGCGGCCGATCTCGAAGCCGACGCCATGGAGGATGTGCGATTCGCCGTACCAGGCCTGCAGGCCTTCCACCTTGAGCAATGTCTCAGCCATGGCCTGTCCCGACATACGCTTCGACCACCGCGGGATCGTTGGACACCGTCGCGTAAGGGCCCTCGGCCAGCACCTCGCCGCGCGCCAGCACGGTGATGGTATCGGAGAGATCGGCGACGACGGACATGTTGTGCTCGACCATCAGCACGGTGCGGTCCTTGGCCACCGTGCGGATGAGGGCCGCGATGCGCTTGATGTCCTCCTGACCGAGCCCGGCCATCGGTTCGTCGAGCAGCATCATCTCCGGATCGAGCGCCAGCGTCGTGGCGATCTCCAGGGCGCGCTTGCGGCCATAGGGCAGCTCGACCGCGGGCAATTCGGCGAAGGCTTCGAGGCCGACGGCCGCCACCAGTTCCAGCGCGCGACCGTCGAGCTGGCTCAGCACACGTTCGCTCCGCCAGAAGAAGAACGAGTTCCCCAGCTTGCGCTGCAGAGCGACACGCACGTTCTCGCGTACCGAAAGATGCGGAAAGACCGCCGAGATTTGGAAGGAGCGCACCAGTCCCATGCGCGCGATCGCCGCAGGCGAGCTGCCGGTAATGTCGCGGCCATTGAAGTGGATCTGGCCCGCCGTCGGCGTCAGGAAGTGCGTGAGCAGGTTGAAGCACGTCGTCTTGCCGGCACCGTTCGGCCCGATCAAAGCGTGGATCGTGCCGCGCCGTACCTGCAGATCGACGTTCTTGACGGCGACGAAGCCCTTGAACTCCTTCGTCAGCCCTTCCGCCTTTAGAATTACTTCTTCTTCGGCCATCCCGCCTCCCTGCGGTGTGGCGAATTAATCGAAGCTTGGCGCCGCTGTCCAGCACTGGCGACCACTGGCGCCATCTTCGCGCGGTCGCTAGATATCGTGCACACGGGGAGTAGAACCGTACTGGGAGGATTGGCGTATGAGAGTTGGTAAATCCGTTCGTTATGTAGGCACGGCCGTGGCCGTTGCCGGTCTGACTGCCTTGGGCATGGTCGCGATCGCCCAGGCCCAGGCACCGGCGCCGCTCAAGATCGGCGTCATGGAAGGATTCTCGGGCGTCTACGGCGACCTTACCGCCGGTGAAGTCGAGGCCATGCAGATGGCGGTCGAGGATGCCACCAAGGAGACAGGCGGCAAGGTGCTCGGCCGCACGGTCGAGATCCTGTCGGCCGACCATCAGACCAAGCCCGACGTCGGCGCCCAGATCGCGCGCCGCTGGTACGACGTCGACGGCGTCAAGATGATCACCGGGCTCGGCACTTCCTCGGTGGCCCTGGCCGTGCGCAAGATCGCCCAGGAAAAGGGCCTTATCGACATCAATACGGGGGCGGCCTCGGCCGACCTTACCGGACCGTCCTGCTCGGAGACCGGCGCACACTGGGTCTACGACACCTACGCGCTGGCTCACGTGACGGGCGAGGCCATGGTGAAGGCGGGCGGCGATTCCTGGTACTTCCTTACCGCCGACTACGCATTCGGCCACGCGCTCGAGCGTGACGTCACCGCGGTCGTCAAGGACGCCGGAGGCAAGGTGCTGGGCAGCGTCAGGCATCCGCTCAGCACGCAGGACTTCTCGTCCTTCCTGCTGCAGGCCCAGGCTTCGAAGGCCAAGGTGATCGGTCTCGCCAACGCCGGCCAGGACACCATCAACTCGATCAAGCAGGCGGGCGAGTTCGGCATCACCAAGGGTGGCCAGAAGCTCGCGGGCCTCCTGGTCTTCGCGACCGACGTGCAGTCGCTGACCCTGCCGGTGGCGCAGGGCCTGGTGCTGACCGAGTCGTTCTACTGGGACCTCAACGACGAGACCCGCGCCTGGACCAAGCGCTATCGCGCCAAGAAGGACAAGCTGCCCAGCATGCTGACAGTGGGCGTCTACAGCTCGACCCTGCACTATCTGAAGGCGGTGCAGGCGGCCGGCACCGACGACGCCAAGGCGGTGATGGCCAAGATGCGCGAGATGCCGGTCAACGACGTCATGACCAAGAACGGCAAGCTGCGCGAGGACGGCCGCCTGGTGCGCGACATGTACTTGTTCGAGGTGAAGACGCCGGCCGAATCCAAGAGCAAGGACGACATCTACAAGCTGATCGCCACGGTACCGGGTGACAAGGCCTACCGGCCGCTCAAGGACGGCAAGTGCCCGTTCGTGAAATAGCGATTTCACAGGATTGACGGAGAAAGGGCGCCTGCGGGCGCCCTTTTCTTTGGCCACAGGTCGGCTAGATTTGCACGATGGGGGCACAAATGTGGGAGGCTAATCGTATGGCATCTAAAAATTCGTTTTGTCGTGCTGGCGCGGCCGCTGCGGTCGTCGGCCTGGCCGTCGCGGGCCTGGTGGCCATGGCCCAGGCGCAGGCGCCGGCGCCGCTCAAGATCGGCATCACCGAAGGATTCTCCGGCGTCTACGCCGATCTGAACCTGGGCGAAGTCGAAGCCGCCCAGATGGCGATCGACGATTTCGGCGGCAAGGTTCTCGGCCGCCCGATCGAGCTTCTGTCGGCCGACCATCAGACCAAGCCCGACGTCGGCGCCCAGATCGCGCGCCGCTGGTACGACGTCGACGGCGTCAAGATGATCACCGGCATCGGCACCTCGTCGGTGGCGCTGGCGGTGCGCAAGATCGCCCAGGAAAAAGGCCTGATAGACATCAACACCGGCGCGGCCTCGGCCGACCTGACCGGCCCGGCCTGCTCGGAGACCGGCGCGCACTGGGTCTACGACACCTATGCGCTGGCCAAGGTGACCGGGTCGGCCATCGTCAAGGGCGGCGGCGACTCCTGGTACTTCCTGACGGCCGACTACGCCTTCGGCCATGCGCTGGAGCGCGACGTGACGGCCGTGGTCCAGGCCGCCGGCGGCAAGGTGGTGGGCGGGGTCAGGCACCCGCTCAGCACGCAGGATTTCTCCTCCTTCCTGCTGCAGGCCCAGGCCTCGAAAGCCAAGATCATCGGGCTGGCCAATGCCGGCCAGGACACCATCAACTCGATCAAGCAGGCGGGCGAGTTCGGCATCACCAAGGGTGGCCAGCGCCTCGCCGGCCTGCTCGTCTTCTCGACCGACGTGAACTCGCTCACCCTGCCGGTGGCGCAGGGCCTCGTGCTGACCGAATCGTTCTACTGGGACCTCAACGACGAGACCCGCGCCTGGACCAAGCGCTTCCGAGCCAAGCGCGACAAGATCCCGAGCATGCTCACGGCCGGCGCCTACAGTTCGACCCTGCACTATCTGAAGGCGGTGCAGGCGGCCGGCACCGACGACGCCAAGGCGGTGATGGCCAAGATGCGCGAGATCCCGGTCAACGACGTCATGACCAAGAACGGCAAGCTGCGCGAGGACGGCCGCCTGGTGCGCGACATGTACCTCTTCCAGGTTAAGTCGCCGCAGGAGTCCAAGAGCAAGGACGACATCTACAAGCTGCTGGCGACGGTGCCGGGCGACGAGGCGTACCGGCCGCTCAAGGATGGGAAGTGCCCGCATATCAAGTAGTTGACTCGTGTAGGAGCATTCGGAAAGGGCGTTCGCGGACGCCCTTTCCTTTTGCGCGAGGAGCTTGAGACGTGACAGACCAGCCGCAGCCCCTCAAAGGCGCATGGGGCACGACCGCCCTGCTCCTTCTGTTCATGCTGATCAACTTCGCCGACAAGGTGGTGGTCGGCTTGGCCGCCCAGCCGATCATGGCCGACCTGAAGCTCACCCCCGAGCAGTTCGGCCTGCTCGGCTCGTCGTTCTTCTTCCTGTTCGCGATCTCCGGCATCGTCGTCGGCTTCATCACCAATCGCGTGCAGACCCGTCACACGCTGCTGGTCATGGCAATCGTCTTGTCGCTCGTTCAGTTCCCCATGCTGGGCACCGTCACGCTCGAAATGCTGATCGCCTGCCGGATCATCCTGGGTGCGGGCGAAGGGCCGGCCGCGCCGGTGGCCCTGCACTCCATCTACAAATGGTTTCCGGACCAGCTGCGCGGCGTGCCGACGGCGATCATCGCCCAGGGCTCGGCGCTGGGCGTCATCATTGCCGTGCCGACTCTCAACTGGATCATCGTCAACCATTCCTGGCACTGGGCATTCGGCGCGCTCGGCGTCGCGGGCCTCGTCTGGGTGGTGCTCTGGCTGATCTTCGGCCGCGAAGGCACGCTGGTCGACCAGCCGGCCAATGCGGCCGCAGGCATGATCGAACGCGTGCCCTATCGGAATCTGCTCACGTGCCCCAGCATCGTCGCCGTCTGCTGCGCGGGCTTCGCCAGCTACTGGGGACTGGCGCTGGGTCTCACCTGGTTCACTTCCTACCTGGTCGACGGCCTGGGCTACAGCCAGACGGTTGGCGGCAACCTCACCATCCTGCCGTGGGTCTTCGGCATGTGCGTGGTGCTGGCCGGCGGCTGGCTCTCGCAGCGCCTCAAGAAGGCCGGCGTCTCGAGCCGGCTGAGCCGCGGCGTCCTCGCGGCTTCCACCGTGACCCTGGGCGGCTGCATCCTGCCTTTCGTCGGCAGCATGCCGACGCCCGGACTCAAGGTCGCCTTCCTGGTCGTCGGCGCCGCCATCGGCAGCTCCGTCTACGTCGTGATGCCGATGATTGTGAGCGAGCTGACGCCGCAACCGCAGCGTGCCGCCATGCTCGCCATCACCTCCTCGATCATCACGCTGGCCGGCGTCATCGCCCCGCTCGCCATGGGCGCCGTCATCGAGAACGCCTCCTCGCCGCTCGCCGGCTACGAGCAGAGCTACGTCATCCTGGGCGGCCTCCTGCTGGCGGGCGGCATCATAGGCCTGCTGTTCATTCGGCCCGAGGCAGATCGCGCCCGCCTTGCGGAGCATACCGTCATGCTGCCCATTGCGGTACCGGTCCGCGCCTGACCCATCCCGATTCTGCTCGACATGCTCCAACAGCCGGGAACCCGCTGCCAGGAACGCTCATACCACAACGTGATGGAGGCGTCCGTGAGATTGGCGGCTGTCAGAACTGCAGCACCGATCTACCGCAACCGGTCGTCATGACGATTTCAAAGACGATAGTCACCGCTTCGCCACGGTCGTAAAAGCAGAAAGAGGCCCCGGACGATCTGGCGTGCGCCGAAGCGGCCATGCATCACGTAAGCACCCAGATTTCGCTTTGCGTATACATGCCCCTGCTGGGCCGCCCTTTCCAGCAAGTCTCGTGCTCGGGCGGCGTCCACAGGTCGCCCCTCAAGCATATCATTGCCAGCATGTGCATAGATGGCGCGAAGTTTTTCCCAACGCCCATCAGGAAGGTTTCCCGAGCCTTAGCACGCGCAGCCAATGCTTGGCTGGGGTCAGTCGAACGCAGGGCTGGGCGGTCAATAGAGCTTGCTGCGGGAAATCGCGAACGCGCTGCAGGCCCCGCTTAGCCGAAGGGCGGCGCGCGGAACCGCGGTGCTTTCGATGGAGGGCATGGAGTCTGCTTCGACGACCGCGGAAGCTCCCTCCTCTAAACGGAGAGCTGCATGAACGTCACAAGCGCAAAGTTGCTTACCGCTTGCATTCTTGTCATAGGCCGATCGCGTGCCGGCATTGCACGCGCGCTTGATGTCGTTCGCATGCGAAAGCCGCCCCCCAGGGCAAGAACCAAGTTTGAAATACTGCCTGAACATGCAACGCTGCTCGCAGTTTCAAAGTAGCGTGAGGAGGCGGGGCAATGTCGCTGGTTGCAAACTCGACGTTCAGGACGTGCTTTTTCTGCAGCAATCCCACCAACAAGCCGCTCGGTGGTTCAGTCGGAAAAGGGGGAACAAACAGAAAGGCCGATGTCAGGATCGTACAGGCGTTCCTGAATTCGACGCCACCGCAGGACGGCGGCCCCGCGGTCCTGCTGAGCGAGGACGGAATAATCGGTCCGAAAACACAGGCGGCGATCGACAAATTTCAGGCGAAAGTCCTGACCCGGACGGACGGGCGGATCGATGTCGACGGGCCGACGATCAAGGCGCTGACAGCGATTATTTGCGACTCTCCCTCCATTCCCGCCGGCCGACTCGGGCTCGACGGCCGCCCCGGACAAGCCGCCGGCTCGCCCTCGACGCCGCCGAAACTGCCCCAGACAGGGTCGCAAATGGTCGCCGAAGGAAAACAGATCCTGAAGGATCTAGAACGCAGCCTGATGTCGCTGCGCTTCAAGCTGCTGCATCAGACGCCGACCACTATGGCCTGGCTGAACAAGCACTTCGAGACCGCCAAGGTGAAGGTCACCCCGAATGACGCCAGCATGTTGCTCAGGATCGTCTCGGCGATCCATTTCCAGGTGTCACGTGCCAATGCCTTCGGCGCGCACGGCATAGACAGCATCATCATGTTCGATGCGAAGGCCGATGCCGGCGTTATCGCCTGGACCGTTCGCGGCGGCGACAAGCTGTCGACGAATCAGTTTCAGATCTACGTGGAAAAGGGCGTGAACATCAAAGCGCCGGGCCACACGGTCTTCCTCGGACCGATCTTTGCGAACCAGCCTGCCCCGATCGAGAAGCAATGGACCGTGATCCATGAGATGTGCCATTTCGTCGGCCCCCGCGATGGTACGGGTCTTGAGATCAACGACAATGCCTATGCGTTCGAGGGACATTTTCTGAGCATCGGCAAATGGTTCAAGCTGCACAATGCAGAATCGATCTCTCTCATGATCCTCGAATTCGCCGTGGGAACGGCCGCTATCGCTAGCACGCCGCGCTTGGCGAAGTTCAAGTCGCATTTCGACGCTTTCCCCAAAGTCGTCAACCGCGAGATCGTCACGAGCTGACCCGCTCAGCCGGCCACAGCCACGGACGTTCCGGGCAGCACGCAACAAGGGGTCAGACAGTCCAGTCGGCCTCCCGTAGCGTTCCAGGCGGCTTGCGTCGGTGGCCTCGTGGCCGTAGTCGACGGCGGTGAGGTCGGCCACGAGTGAGCAGTCGTCCGCCAGCCAATGCCTTCGGAGGACGTCAAAGCTCGATCCAGGTGGATGCGCAATCACAGGCCCGCCGCCGACAACATCACGCACTCGATCGCGCTGCGCCTCGCGACCGCGGGGTGGCGCTTTATCGGTATTCCGTCGCCCACCCGTTACAGACGCGGACCGAACATTGGGGAATCGATTACCTTACCCACCATAAGTCCGCTTGCGTGACCGGCAACCATCCGACCACCGGCGCGATCCACGAGAATGAGCCGCAAGATTGTTGCCGTTGGGCAAGAACGTCGAGCGGGCCCACATGGACACTCCTATGCCTTTGGAATGCGAATCTTCTGACCTGGGAAGATCAGGTTGGCGTCCTTGATCACTTCCCGGTTGGCCTCGAAGATCTTCGGGTACTTGTTGGGATCGCCGTAGAACTGTTTGGCGATCGCCGACAGAGTGTCGCCGGACTTGATGACGTAGTACTGCGTTCCGTCGTCGACTGAGGCGGCCTGCGCGCCCGCAACCTTGACCTCGCCGACGCCCATGGCATTGCCCGCGATCAGGACGGCCTTCTGCAAAGCTTCCGGCGAGCCCGAGCCGCCGAGCTCAACCTTCCCGTTCTCGAACCTGACCGAGAGGTCCTTGACCCCCGGATTGTCCTTCTCGATCTCTGCCTTGATCTTCGCCGCCGGGTCGGAATCGCCCTCGCCGAAGATCTTCTTGCCGATGGTCTTCACGAAATCGAACAGTCCGCTCATGGGGTCCTCCGCTGGCTGATGGCAAGGAACGCCTGCGAAAGCCCAGCCGTTGCCGCGCCCCAACAAGAACACCACGGCGGACGGGCTGCCCTTCTCGCAACGCGGATATGCTCGCTTGCTCTCCTGGGAACCACATCCCAGGCCGCCGAAATGGATCAAGCGCGCCGCTTATACCAACGGCCCTAAGTTCTGACCGATGCCCATTTCGGTTAGTGATGGAAGAGACGCGGACAGAGTCTGCGATGAGCCAGTTCCAAGCATCGCAACAAGCCTGGACGATGTCGTCGTAGCTTTTCCAGACGCGCCTGCTGAGTTCGTTGCTGCGGAGATATTGCCAGACGTTCTCGATCGGATTGAGTTCGGGCGAATAGGGCGGCAGGTGAAGCAGG
>JAEZIF010000193.1 GCA_023416135.1 Pseudomonadota bacterium | reverse complement strand
CGATGTGCTCGATCATCTCGGCATTGTAGTCGGCGGTCAGGAAGGCCTCGCGTTCGCCGCCCGACGGCATGGGCACGAAACCCACGAAGTCGGTGAACCAGGCGAGCGTGGCCTTCTTGAGCTCGGGGTGCTCGTGCCAGAAGTGGTCGATGTCCCAGGCTTCGTCGGCGACGACCAGGTCGTAGTCGCCCGCATCCACGGCGTCCTGGAAGGTCATGAAGTTCTTGATCAGCAGCTCGTCCATGCGGCGCAGCGCCTGGAAGGCGTTGAGGTCGTGCTCGCCCGACTCTTCCTCGATGTGACGCGATTCGCTGGCAAGCCGCGCGCTCAGCGGATGAATGGCCTCGCCGTTGGCCTGCAGCAGCCGCGTCACCGGGTCCTGCGCCAGCCAGTCGACCTCGAGGCCGGGATGGAGCTTGCGCAGCTCGCGCGCGATGGCGAGGTCGCGGCGGCCGTGGCCGAGCCCGATCGGCGAGGAAAGGTAGAGCGCGCGCTTCTCGCGGGCCGCACGACGTCGCGCCGGCTTGGCCATCGCGATGCCGAGGCGGCGCTCGAGGAAATCGTTGATCGCGGCATTGCACCTGGCGGGATAGCGGCCGAGCGGATTGTGGCCGCCGCCCGGGAAGGTCATGAGCTCGCCACCGCAGAGCTCGGCGACGAGCTTGCCGCGGTCGTAGGGCTGGATGCGGTCGTCGTCGCCGTGAAGCGCCAGCACCGGGCAGCGGATGCGGCGATACATCGGCTCGGTGACGTCGAACGTCGGCAGGATGCCGCGCGCCTCGACGGTCTTCACGATCACCGGGCCGTTGGTCTCGTTGGCCCAGGCCACGCCGTCCTCGATCTGCCTGGTCGAATGCGGCTCGGGAAAGATGCTCGAGATGAAATGACGGGCGAAGTCGGGATAGTCGGCGAGCCAGTAGGCGCGATTGTACTTGTCCCAGCCCTCGAAGGTCTCGCGCGGCGCCAGGAAGTGCTTCGTCGTCATGTGCTTGTGGGTCGGCCCGACGGCGCCCGCCACGCCGGCCAGGATGGCGGCCTTCACCCGGTCCGGATGGTAGGCGGCCAGGCAGCAGGCGAGCAGGCCGCCGAACGACAGGCCGACCAGGATGGCCTCGCCGGCGTCGGTCGCATCCATGACCGCGAGCGCGTCGGCGACGCAGTTGTCGAGCGCATAGGCCGCCGTGTCGTCCGGCCGGTCGCTCCGGCCGTTACCCAGCGCGTCGTAGCTGATGCAGCGGAAGCGTTCGCTGAAGTACGGGATCTGCGCCTTGTAGACGCGCGAATGCACGATGCTCCAGGGCGGCAGGAACACCATGGCCTGCGAGGCCCGTCCGTAGACCTCGTAGTGGATGCGGTTGCCGTTGCGCTCGGCGAACCCCTCGATCTCGGGCAGCTTGGCGCGCATGGATCACCTCTTGGATGATTTGCTCTCGGCCGCGCGGATGGCGTCGCCGACGCGGCGCAGGGATTCGCGCACCGGGGCGCCCTTCTTCTCGGCGCCCAGCAGGAAGAGGCTTTCGCCGCCGATGAAGGCCGAGCTCACCAGGGCCGCGATCTCTTCCGGCGAGAAAGGGCCGAGGCCGCCCAGCTCCTTTTCGGCCTGCCGGGTGGCTTCGGCGATCAGGTCGAACCAGCCCATCAGCCCACCGCGCACGACCCTGGCGACCTCGGGATCGGACCAGCTCGCGGCGATGAGCTCCTGCAGGACACGGACGTAGCCCGAGGCGATGTCCTCGTCGAGATAGTCGCAGGCGCGGTCCCAGCGCTGCGACAGCGACATCGTCGTGTCGTGGAACATGGCGTTCTGGCGATCGAGCAGCTGGTCGTTGAGATAGTCGAACAGTGCCAGCATCAGCCCCTGCTTGGAGCCGAAGTGATAGTGGATCTGGCTGAGCGGCACGCCGGCGGCCGCGGCCACGTCGCGCGTGGAGAGGCCGGAATGGCCGTTCTGGCGCAGCACATTCTTGGCCGCTTCCAAGATCGAGGTGCTGGTCTCTACCTTCTTCGCCAGAACGCGCGCCATTCGGCTTCTCCCCAGGTACGATTGGGCGGACTTCTACTCGGCCGGTCTCGGGTGCTGGATCTCCGGCTCCAGCCTGGCCTTGCGGCCCGGCCAGGGGATCAGCATCGACACCTGCCGGCGATAGCGGCGGTACTCGTCGCCGAACAGGTCGACCAGGTCGCGCTCCTCGAGCCAGATCCCGATCAGGATATAGCCGGTGGTCGCCACCGCGAACAGCAAGTGGCCGGCGGTCATGCTGGGAGTCGCCCAGAAGGCCAGCAGGAAACCGAGATAGAGCGGATGGCGCACGCGCTTGTAGAGGAAGGGCGTGCGGAATTTCGGCTCGGGCAAGGTATGGCCGCGCAGTCGCGCCCACACCTGGCGCAGGCCGAACAGCTCGAAGTGGTTGATCAGGAAGGTGCTCAAGAGCACCAGGAACCAGCCGAGCCAGAAGACGGCCTGCAGGGCCATGACACCCAGCGGGTCGGTCACCGTCCAGACCGGCGCCAGGATCGGACGCCAGTGCACGAACAGCCCCGCCAGGATGAGGCTCGCCAGCAGCACGTAGGTCGTGCGCTCGACGGCGGCGGGCACGAAGCGTGTCCACCAGCGCTTGAAGGCGGGCCGCGCCATGACGCTGTGCTGGATCGCGAACAGGCCGAGCAGCAGGAGGTTGATCACCAGCGCCGGGACCAGCGGTCCCTCGGCGCCGCTGTCGATCGTCTTGGGGACGATGGGCAGGTTGCCAACGAAGGCGATGGCATAGAGGAAGGTCACGAAGAACAGCGCATAGACGACCACGCCGTACAGAACCGAAGCGATACCACCCATGGGGGCCTCCCGGGTTCAAACATGGTTCGGTCGACCGACCGAATATGCATCCGTGTAGTTCGGTCGACCGACCGAGTCAAGGCTGCGAGGAATGCGCGCCGGAAGCCCGCGCTGCCGTGTCACCACACGCCGAAGAAAATGCCGTGCTTCTTGTGCGTGGCCGTGCGCGCCTCGACATAGGCGTCGTCGACGGTGACGCGCATCTTGCGCCCTTTCAGCCAGGCGGCCATCCGCTCCTCCATCTCGCGGCGGACGGCGGCATGGGCGTCGTCGGCGCCGAGGTCGCACAGCTCCTTGGGATCGTTGGCAAGGTCGAACAGCATCGGCCGGAAATCCTGCCACCAGACGTATTTCCAGCGATCGGTGCGCACCATGATGGCGCGGCAGTCGCGCGGCCCGCGCTTCAGGATCCTGCGCGCCTCGCGGAAGGAATAGTCGAGCTCGGAGAACACGGCGTCGCGCCAGTTGCCGTCCCCGCCGCCGCGCAGCAGCGGCAGCAGCGAGCGGCCTTCGACGAGATGCTCGTTGGCCGGTTGTTCCAGCGCGGCAAGGCAGGTCGGCACGACGTCGACCGCCTCGACGAAGCGCTCGTCGACCGTGCCGCGCGTGGCGTCGGCTGCGGGATCGGGATCGTAGACGATGAAGGGCACGCGCTGCGCCTCTTCATAGAACATCTCCTTTTCGCCCAGCCAATGGTCGCCCAGGAAGTCGCCGTGGTCGGCCGTGAACAGGATCAGCGTGTCGTCGAAGCGGCCGAGCTTCTTCAGGTGCTCGAACAGGCGACCGAGCCAGTCGTCGAGCTGCCTGACCAGGCCCATGTAGGCCGGCCGCACGATGGCCGGCGCGTCCGGACGCTGGAACGACCGCGATTCCTCGTGCTGGCGATAGGCCGCGAGCACGGGATGCTGGTCCAGAAGCTCGCGCTCGTCGCGATTGAGCGGCAGGCAGTCCTTGGGCCCGTACAGCGCGTGATAGGGCGCGGGCGCCATGTAGGGCCAGTGCGGCTTGACGTAGCTGAGATGCAGGAACCACGGCTTCTCGCCCATGTCCTCGACGAACCGCATGGCCTCGCGCGTCATGTAGGCGGTCTCGGAATGCTCCTCGGCGACGCGCGCCGGCAGGCGCACGTTGCGCATGTGCCAGCCCGACACCGGCCCGTCGGGACCGTCGGCCGAGATCACGTAGTCGCTCCACGGATCGTTCGAGTTGTAGCCCTGCCGGCGCAGATAGGCGGCATAGCCGCTTTCCTCGCCGGGCGGCGAATGGCCGTCGTAGCGATCGAGCTCCTCGAAGCGGCCGGCGCGCATCAGAGCCGCGATCGCCGAGCCGCTCTCGATGCCGTAGCGCTCCAGCCCGGCGAGGTCGGGCAGCACGTGCGTCTTTCCGGCCAGCGCCACGCGGATGCCCGCGGGCAGCAGATAGTCGCCGATGGTCTTCTCGCGCAGCGAGAGCGGCACGCGGTTCCAGGTGGCGCCGTGCGAGAACATGTAGCGGCCGGTGTAGTAGCTCATGCGCGAAGGACCGCAGACGCCCGACTGCACGTACGCGCGCGGGAACAGCACGCCCCTGGTCGCCAGCGAATCGATGGCGGGCGTCGCGAGATGCGGATGTCCGGCGCACGACAGGTGATCGGCGCGCAGTTGATCGCACATGATGAACAGGACGTTCCGGACCTTGGCCACGTGCCTCGTTTCCCGTTGTTTGCCGCCACTATGCCCGCATCGCTAGGATGAGGCGATGGATTCCAACAGCTTCTCCGGCCGCGAGATCGTCGAGGACATCATGCGCTGGGCCGCGGTCGAGAGCCCGTCGCTAACGCCCGAGGCCGTGGCGCGCATGTTCGACCTCGCCGAGGCCGACTTCCGTGCCGCCGGCGCCACCATCGAGCGCCTGTCGGCCGCTTCGAGCGCGCCGGTGATGCGGGCAAGCTTCACCGGGCGCGGCGACGGCCCAGGCATCCTGGTGCTGGGTCATCTCGACACGGTCCATCCGCTGGGCACGATCGAGGACGGGCTGAAGCTGCGCATCGACGGCGACCGGCTCTACGGTCCCGGCGTGCTCGACATGAAGGGCGGCATCTGCCTCGCGCTGCATGCGCTGCGGCGGCTACGCGCCGAGGCTGGCGACACACCGCTCCCCGTCACCTTCCTGATGATCCCCGATGAGGAGATCGGCAGTCCCGGCACGCGCGCCCTGATCGAGGAGGAAGCGCGCCGTCATCGCTGCGTGCTGGTGCCCGAGCCGGCGCGCCAGGGCAAGGTGATCACGGGCCGGCACGCCTTCGCGCGCTATCGCGTCACCACGCGGGGCCGGCCGGCGCATGCCGGCGCCGACAATCGCGCCGGCCGCAGCGCCATCCGGGCGATGGCGCGCCTGGTCGAGACCATCGAAAGCGCGACCGACATGGAGCGGCTGGTCTCCTTCAGCGTCGGCGTGATCCGCGGCGGCCTGTTCGTGAACGTGATCCCGACCGAATGCACCGCCGAGGTTCTGTGCGTGGCGTCGTCGCACGAGAACCTGGCGTTCGTTCACCGGTTCATGGCGGGCCTCGCCTCACCGATCGAGGGCGTGACGCTGGAGGTCGAAAGAGGGCCTGAGCGGCCGTTGTTCGAGCCTTCGGAGGGAACGATGCGGCTCTTCGCGCATGCCGCCGCGACGGCCCGCGAGATCGGCATCACGCTGCAGCACGGCACGTTCGGCGGCGGCAGCGACGGCAATTTCACCGGCGCGCTCGGAATCCCGACGCTCGACGGGCTGGGGGCGGTCGGCGCCGGCGTGCATACACTGGAGGAGCACGTGTTGATTTCGGAGTTGGCGCCGCGGGCGCGCCTGTTTGCCGGCCTGCTGGCCGGGTTGGGCGAAGACGGCCGATGAACCCAGCGACCATCCGCGACGTCCTGGATTTCTGGTTCCTGCCGCTCGACCATCCCGACCATGGCAAGCCGCGCGGCATCTGGTGGGGCGGCCCGCCCGAGTTCGATGCCGAGATCCGCGAGCGCTTTGCAGCGACCTTCGAACGGGCGATCGAAGGAGGGCTGGATCACTGGCGGCAATCGCCCGACGGAGCGCTGGCGCTGATCCTCCTGTGCGACCAGTTCGCGCGCAACATGCACCGTCGATCCGCGCACGCTTTCGCCGGCGACGCCAAGGCACTGGAGACGGCGCGGCTGGCGCTGGCGCGGTTCTATCCGGCGGCCTTCAACAAAACGATGCGGGTGTTCTTCTACATGCCGTTCCAGCACAGCGAATCGCTGGCGGATCAGGAGATGTGCTGTGCGCTGTTCGCCCCGTTCGACGATCCCGACATGACCAGGTACGCCGTCGACCATCGCGACATCGTCGCCCGCTTCGGCCGCTTCCCGCATCGCAACGACGTGCTGGGGAGAAGCTGCACGGACGACGAGCTGGACTATCTCAAGACCGCTGATCGATTTGGTCAGTGACCTGGCGGTAGAGCGCCGCCATGTCGGCGCCGAAGCAGCAGAAGATCACGCGCTCGACGCCGCCCCTGTGCGCCTCGACCTCGCGCACGGCAATCCGGGTCGCGGCTTCCTTGGGATACCCGTAGACGCCGGTCGAGATCGCCGGAAAGGCGATGCTCTTCAGCCCATGCTGCTCGGCCAGCGCCAGGCTGTTGCGATAGCAGCGCGCCAGAAGCTCGGGCTCGCCCGCCGTGCCGCCGCGCCAGATCGGGCCCACGGTATGGATCACGTGGCGCGCCTTCAGCCTGTAGCCTCGGGTGATCCTGGCCTCGCCGGTCGGGCAGCCGCCCAATGTGCGGCATTCGGCCAGAAGCTCGGGGCCGGCGGCGCGATGGATGGCGCCGTCGACGCCACCGCCGCCCAAAAGGCTTTCGTTGGCGGCATTGACGATCGCATCGACGTCGAGGCGCGTGATGTCGCCCTCGACGATGTCGATGCTCGGCATGGCCCTACCAGTAACGAACGGGGCCGGTGTCGAGGTGGACGAAGCCCGAGCGCGGGTAGAAGCCGACGCCGCCCATGTTGAGCGAGTAGGCTGCCTGACGGATCTGGAACACCGGCACGCCGGGGAAACGGACGTCCATGGCGTTGCCGTTCATGTGCTGGCTGTCGCGCGCCACGCCGCGGCTGACGCTGGCCAGCCAAGCGTTGGACGTGGGCGAGCGATAGGCCGACAGCACCTCGATGGAGCCGCCGTGGCCGACGATCTGGGCGGTGTGCCACAGCACGTCGAACAGCAGCGGATCCATCTCCGTCTGAGCACTGTCGCGGGAATCGCGCAGGAACTGGTTGAGCTGGTCGAGCGCCTGGCGATGGTAGGCGCCGTCCGACCAATAGGTGACGGTCAACACTTCCTGGGTGTTGAAGTTGACCAGGTTCAGCGTGCGCGGGCTCGTGGTGTCGAGCGCCGGCGGCGGGCCGGACGGCACGGGCGCGAAACCACCGTAGCGCGAGCCGCGCAGGGTCTCGGGCTTGGTCGCCCGCTGCTGCTGCGCCGGGCGGGCGGCGGGTCGGACGGCGTTGGGCTGCCGGGCTGCCGCGACAGGCGTCTTCTTGACGACCGGCTTGGCGGCCGAGCCGCGGACGACCTTGGGCGCGGCCGCCCCAGTCGTGTTAGATTGAGCGAAGCTCGGGCCGGCAAAAGCCAGCGCGGCGGTCAGGCTCAAGACGAAACTGCGCATCTCCCCGGTCTCCGATGTTGCATTTTTGTCACGCTTCCCCCTTAACAGAGACCGATTCGCAACACAAAACTAAAATCATTTTTAGGATGAAAAACATCCGCGACCGTGCGGATTCCCAACGAGAATTGCGCTATTCCCGCAGAAATTCTCGGTCAATACTGACCGGCTCTGCCCCAGATTTGCCGAGTTTCCTTACGCAATCGTGCGTGCATCCGGACGAAACTCGACGTCGCGCGCCAGCGCCAGCCCGATGACCTCACCGATCAGGCAAAGGGTCGGCCCCCGGAAGTCGGCGCGCCTCGCCTGCTGCTCGATGGTCGCGAGAGACCCGACGACCCGCCGCTCCCGATGGGTCGTGCCGTTCTCGATCAGGGCGACCGGTGTCGACGACGGCAAGCCGTGCTCGACCAGGCGCGCGGCGATGATCGGCAGGGTTTCAATGCCCATGTAGACGACGACGGTCTGGCGCGGCCGGGCCAGCATCGGCCAATCGAGCGCGACGGTGCCGTCCTCGAGCTGGCCGGTGACGAAGATGCAGGCCTGCGCATGGTCGCGATGGGTGAGCGGGATCGCCGCGGACGCCGCACACCCCAGCGCCGCGGTAATGCCGGGCACGACCTCGACGGCAATGCTGGCGCGCATCAGCGCCGAGAGCTCCTCGCCGGCGCGGCCGAACACCAGCGGATCGCCGCCCTTCAGCCGCACCACGCTGTTGCCGGCGCGCGCCAGCGACACCAGGCGCCGGTTGATCTCGGCCTGCGTCTGCCCGTGCTCGCCGCGCCGCTTGCCGACGAAGATGCGCTCGGCATCGCGCCGGGCCATCGCCAGCACCTCGGGCGAGACCAGACGGTCGTAGACGATGACGTCGGCGCGCTGCAGCAGGCGATGCGCCTTCATGGTGAGAAGATCGGGATCGCCGGGACCGGCGCCGACCAGGTGCACCATGCCGGCCGGCGCGTTCTCGTTGCGCGTCGAATCGAGCAGCCGGATCAATTCGCGGCGGGCCGCGATCTCGTCGCCGGCCAGCGCCAGCTCGCCGATGCGGCCGGCGAACACGCGGTCCCAGAAGCGGCGGCGATCGCGCGAGCTCTCGAGCGTGCGGCGCACCTGGGCCCGGAAGATCTCGGCGAAGCGCGCCAGCCGGCCGATCGCCGCCGGCAGGGCGCGCTCGATCTCGGCGCGGATGCGCCGCGCCAGCGCCGGCGCGGTGCCGCCGGTCGAGATGGCGATGGTGATGGGCGCGCGGTCGACGATCGCCGGCATGGTGAAGCTCGAGAGCTCCGGCCGGTCGACGACGTTCACCGGCAGACTGCGTTGTTGCGCGGCGTGCGAGACTCGCATTGCCAGCGCATCGTCCTCGGCCGCCACGATCACCAGGGCCATGCCCGAAAGATCGCCGTCGTCGAAGCCGCGGCCGGCCCAGGAAATGCGCGCCTCGGCGATCAGCTGGGCGATCTCACCCACCACCGTGTCGGCGATCAGGGTGACGCGCGCGCCGGCCGACAGGAGCAGCCCTACCTTGCGCGCCGCGGGCTCGCCGCCGCCGACCACGAGCACGGGCCGGTCCTGTAGGGAGAGGAAGATGGGAAAGGTCTGCATCAATGCATCCTCACGCTCTCTTTTCACGCTGCCATTTCACGCCGCCCGGCGTGGCCGCGCCGCGCGCAGCAGGGCGCGAATCTCGGGCCGGCAGGAGCCGCAGCTCGTCCCGGCCTTGGTGATGGCGCCGACGGCATCGAGCGTCATGGCGCCATTGGCGATCGCCGCCTGCACCGAGGCACAGGAGACGCCGAGGCAGGCGCAGATCTCGCCGCCGCGGTCGGCCGCCTCGCCGCCCTGCAGCAGGACGCGGCGCTGCTCGCTGTCGAGCTCGGCAAGGGCCATGAAAGGCGCCAGCCGATCGCGGGCCGACTCGTTGTGCGCCTTGCCGATGCTCATCACCGCTTCGAGGCGGCCGTCGCTGATGACGGCGCCCAGGCCTTCCTCGCTGTCGAGCCCCCGACCTTCGATGAACGGCCCCGGATTGGCGGCGCGCATCGCCGCCGACAGCGCCCGCCGCGCCGCAGCCAGGGGCTGCTCCCCTGCCAACGAATAGGCGTGACATGCGGCGCCCCTGATGCGCGCCCAGTAGGTGACCTCGGGCAGCATGATCGGCCGGCGAGCGAGAATCGTGCCATGCCACTGCACGGCCAGGCGGCAGACCTCGACCGGCGTGTGCTTGAGCTCGGGCTGGCCGGAAATCGGATCGACCGCGGGATTGACGGCGGCATTGATGCGACCGGCGCGAGAAAGCTGCGCCGTCCAGTGCATGGGTGCGAAGGCCTCGCCCTGGCGCAGAGCCGCCGACAGGTGCACGCGCAGAGCCGCGCGGCCCCACCTGCTCGTCACCTCGGCGATGTCACCATCCTGTAATCCGCGCCGGGCGGCATCGATGGCATTGAGCTCGATCGTCGGTTCGGGACGGTGGCCGGCGAGCCGCGGCGACTTCGCCGTGCGCGTCATGGTGTGCCACTGGTCGCGCACGCGGCCGGTGTTCAGCCGCAACGGCCATTCGGAACTGGGTGCGTGAACGGGTTCGCGGGCGCCCGTGGCGATGAAGCGGGCTCGCCCGTCGGAGTGGAAGAAACCGCCGTCGGCGAAGAAGCGGAGGCTGGCGGCCGGCCCATCCTTGCGCGCCGGCCAGACGAAGGGCCTCAGCGCTTCGTATGCGCCGTCGTCGATATCGCCATGGGCGCCGATGTCGAAGTCGCGCCGGCCATCGTTCTCGAACGCCGAGAGCCGCGCATGCTCGCGGAAGATGTCAGCGGGACCCTTCCATGCAAACTCCTCGCCATGACCGAGGCGGCGCGCGACCTCGGAGATGATCCACCAATCCTGGCGCGCTTCGCCGGGCGGCGGCAGGAACGGCCGCTGGCGCGATATGCAGCGCTCGGAGTTGGTGACGGTGCCGTTCTTTTCCGCCCAGGCGAGCGCCGGCAGCCGGACGCGGCAGGCATCGACTGTATCGCTGGCGCGGATCGCTTCGGAGACCACCGAGAGCTCGCAGGCAGCGAGGGCGGCGCGGACGGCGTCGGCATCGGGGAGGCTGGCGACGGGATTGGTCGCCATGATCCACACCGCCTTGACGCGGCCGGCACGCACCGCCTCGAACAGCTCGACCGCCTTCAGGCCAGCCTTGCGCGGGACGCGGTTGGTGTTCCAGAAGCGGCCGACGCGACCGACATCCTCCAGCGCGAAGTCCATGTGCGCGGCGAGCGTGTTGGAGAGCGCGCCGACCTCACGGCCGCCCATGGCGTTGGGCTGGCCGGTGATCGAGAACGGTCCCATGCCGGGCCGGCCGATGCGGCCGGTCAACAGATGGCAGTTGATCAGCGCGTTGACCTTGTCGACGCCGGCGCTCGACTGGTTCACGCCCTGGGAATAGAGGGTGACGGTCTTCTCGGTCCTGGCGAACCAGTCGAAGAAGGTTTCCAGATCGGCCTTGGGGACGTCGCACCGGCCGACGTCGCCGGCGCGGGCCGCGATCAGGGCGTCGTCCATGCCGACCGTGTGCCTGTCGACGAAGCGGCGAGCGGTGGCGCCGCGGCGCTGCAATTCGGCCAGCAGCGCATTGAACAGGGCGACGTCGCTGCCCGGCCGCATGCCGAGATGCAGGTCGGCGATATCGCAGGTCTCGGTGTGCCGCGGATCGACGACGACGATGCGCATGGCAGGCCGCGCGCGCTTGGCCGCCTCCAGGCGCTGGAACAGAACGGGATGGCACCAGGCGAGATTGCTGCCGACCAGCACGACGAGATCGGCCAGCTCGAAATCCTCGTACAGGCCGGGCACGGTGTCGCTGCCGAAGGCGCGCTTGTGGCCGGCCACCGACGAGGCCATGCAAAGCCGCGAGTTGGTGTCGATGTTGGCCGTGCCGATGAAGCCCTTGATGAGCTTGTTGGCGGCGTAATAGTCCTCGGTCAGGAGCTGGCCGGAGACATAGAAGGCGACGGCATCGGGGCCGTGGCGCGTTACGATCTCGCGGCAGCCGTCGGCCACGGTGTCGAGCGCGCTGCCCCACGACACGCGCTGGCCGTCGACCTCGGGATACAGCAGCCGGTCTTCCAGCGACAACGTCTCGCCGAGCGCCGCGCCCTTGGAGCAGATGCGTCCACGATTGGCCGGATGCTCGGGATCGCCGGCGACATCGGCGCCGCCCTGGCCGTCCGGCGTAATCTTCAGGCCGCAGCCGACGCCGCAATAGGGGCAGGTCGTGCGGATCATGGCTCCCAGCTAGTACACATCGCGCTGGTACCGGCCGGCCTTGGCCAGGCCGTCGAGCCACGACTTCGCCTGTTCAGGACTCTTGCCGCCCTGCTCGACGGCGATCCGGAGCAGCGTGTCCTCGACATCCCTGGCCATGCGCTTCGCGTCGCCGCAGACGTAGAAGTGCGCGCCCTCCTCCAGCCATTGCCAGAGCTCGGCCGCATTCTCCTGCATGCGATGCTGGACGTAGATCTTCTCGGCCTGGTCGCGCGAGAAAGCGAGGTCGAGGCGGTGCAGCACGCCACGGCGCTGCCAGTCCATGATCTGGTCCTCGTAGAGGAAGTCGTTGGCGCGCTTCTGGTCGCCGAAGAACAGCCAGTTGCGGCCGCCCTTCTTTCCCGACGCAAGGCCACGCGCTTCGCGCTCCTCGAGGAAGGCACGGAACGGCGCGATGCCGGTGCCGGGACCGACCATGATCGCCGCTGCGCCGTCGTCGGCCGGCGGGCCGAAGCCGTGGCTCTTCTGCACGAAGATCGGGATGACGTCGCCGGGCTTGGCGAAGTCGGCGAGATAGCACGAGCCGATGCCCGTGCGGGTGCGGCCCTCGCTGTCCCAGCGCACCGCCGAGACGGTGAGATGGACCTCGCGTGGATGCGCCTTGGACGATGAAGCGATCGAGTAGAGCCGAGGCTGCAGGCGATCGAGCGACTTCAGCAGGCCCGGCAACGACGGCGTCACCGAGGGGAAGGCCATCAGCAGGTCGAGCAGGTCGGCCTCGGCGAGCTGCGGCGGCCCTTCGCCGTTGGCCAGCGCCTGCAGCTTCAGCGCCTCCTCGCCGTCGAAGGCGCGGCTCGCCAGGAACATCATGCATTCGTCGCCGGGCCGGGCGATGTCGACCTTGCTCAAGAGCACCTGCCGCAAGGGCAAGGCCTCGCCGTCGAACGCCACCATCTCTTCGCCGGTGGCGCCGATGCGGTCGAGGACGGCCTGCACGAGCTGCGGGTTCTTGCGCGCGAACACGCCCAGGCTGTCACCCGCCTCGTAGGTGAGGTCGGTGGTCGACAGGTCGAACACGACGTGGCGCACGTCCTTGCCCGAGCCGGGCCGGTTGAGCGGATGGGCATCGACCAGGGTGGCCAGCGCCGGCCGGTCGCGCGATCCGACGGGCGCCGCAGCCTTCGCCACCGGCGCCACGACCGCGCCGCTGCGCTGCGGTTCCAGCGCGGCCAATAGCTCCTTCAGCTTGCGCTGGGTTTCCTTGCCGCCCGGCACGCAGCGGCCCATGTCGGCCTCGGCGCCGGACCACACGGCCTCGGCATAGGTCTGGCAAAGGTAGCCGCACTGACCGCAATCGAGCTGCGCCATCGCGGCCATGAGCTGGCGCTCGGGCTTGCGATCCTTGGCAAGGTCCAGCCGCTCGGGCATGGCCAGCGACGCGTCGTGCCAGGGGAAGTCCTCGTCGGGCTCAGTGGTGGCGTCGCCCTGCCCCATGGCCTCGGCGCTCACGCCGAGATAGGCGGCGAAGAAACCGTTCAGCCAGGCGCGCTGCTCCGTCGAGAACGGCGCGCTCTCGGGAACGATCGACGGGACGGACACGATGGCGTTCATGCCGCGAGCTCGGCGGCGCCCGCGGCGAGATCGCGCAGCGCGACGACGTCGTGGCGGCGCGTGAATTCGAAGAAGGATTCGGTCGGCGCCGCACGATGGGCGAGCCACGCCTTGAGCAGGCGCTCGATCAGCGGCAGCAGGTCGTCGAAGGCCACCGACCTCGCATATTCGCGCGCCATTGCCTGCTCGGCGGGCGCGGCGGCGCCGCCGCCGATATGGACGTGATAGCCCTCGACGCTGCTCTCGCCGCGATCGACCTTGGCGGCCAGCAGGCCGATGTCGCCGATATAGTGCTGGGCGCAGGAATGGTGGCAGCCGGTGAGATGGATGTTGATCGGCAGGTCGACCGACACTCGCGCCTCGAGCCAGTCGGCTAATCTTAGCGCGTGGCCTTTGGTGTTCGCGGCGGCAAACTTGCAGCCGGCATTGCCGGTGCAGGCGACCAGGCCGCGGCGAATGGCGCTCGCCTCGATGCCCAGGCCCAGCGCATTGATGGCGGCGATGCAGATGCCGACATCGCGGTCGGCGACGTCGGAGATCAGCAGGTTCTGCCAGACCGTCAGCCGGATCGTGCCGCTGCCGAAGCGCTCGGAGATTTCGGCCAGCCCACGCATCTGCTCCGACGTGAGCCGACCGACCGGCAGGACCAGGCCGAGATAGTTGCGGCCGGCCTGCTTCTGGCGGTGGACGCCGATATGGCCGTGCTTGTCGGCCATCGGCCGCGGCGCAATCACCGCACCGGCGGCCCGGCGCAGGGGCTGGCCATATTCCTTCTCGACCTCGGCCACGAAGGCATCGTGGCCCATGTGGTCGAGCACGTACTTCAGGCGCGCCTTCTGGCGGTTGGTGCGATCGCCGTGGGCCGCGAAGGCCCGCACGACGGCGGCGGCCACGGTCACGCATTCCTCGGGCTTCAGCAGGATTCCGGTCGCGAAGGCGAAATCGAGATGGCCGGTGATGCCGCCGAGCTGCAGATGGAAGTAGACACCGGGCTCGATGCCGCCCTCGGCGCTGCTCGTGACCCGGCAGGCGACGAAGCCGATGTCGTTGGTGTCCTCCAGGGTCGGCACGCGGCCGCCGCCGTCGAAGGCGATGTTGAACTTGCGCGGCAGGCCGTACATCTCGCGGTGGTCGAGGATGTAGTGGTGCATGGCGCTGCACAGCGGGCGCGTATCGATCAGTTCTTGCGGATCGATACCGGCGGTCGAGCTTCCGGTGATGTTGCGGATGTTGTCGGCGCCCGAGCCGCGCGAGGTGAGACCGAGCGCCTGCACCGCGTTCAAGAGATCGACGGCCTGGACGGCGCCGATCTCGCGGATCTGCAGGTTGGCTCGCGTGGTCACGTCGGCATAACCGCCGCCATGGGCATCGGCGGCATCGGCCAGGCCGCGGAACTGCCAGGCATTCAAGATACCGTTGGGGATGCGCAGGCGGCACATGAAGGAGTCCTGCGCCGGCGCCACGTAGAACAGGCCCTGGTACTTGGTCAGGAAGACGTCGACGCCCTTCGGGAACCGGCCGGCCTTGGCGCGACCTGCGATCTCGTCCATGCGATCCAGCGGATGGCGCTGTCGCTTGGCCGTCTCCTCGGCGACCAGCTTGCCGCCCGCCGCAAGGGCGCGATCCTGCGCGGCGGTCTGCAGGGCATCGAGGCTCGACGGCGCAGCCGCAGCTGCCCCGCGGTTCGTCAGCTTGTCGGCGGCCTTCCGCGCCTCCAGGCCGCTGACGAATCCCTGCAGCCATTGCTTCTGCTCGTCGTCGAACTCCGTCATGCGACCTCTCAGGCGGCGGCGCGGGCCGGCACGCGATGTCGGGCGTAGAGGAATTCCAGCACGGCCGCCCGGCAGCGGGCGTACTCGGCGTCGGTCGCGAGATCGAGCCGGCGACGCGGCCGCGCCAGGGGAACCTCCAGGATCTCGCCGATGGTCGCCGAGGGGCCGTTGGTCATCATGACCACGCGATCCGACAGCAGCACGGCCTCGTCGACATCGTGGGTGATCATCATCACCGTGTTGCCGAGCCGCGCATGGATCTCCATGACGCTGTCCTGCAGATGAGCGCGGGTCAGCGCGTCGAGCGCGCCGAACGGCTCGTCCATCAGCAGCACCTTGGGCTGCATGGCGAGCGCGCGGGCGATGCCGACGCGCTGCTTCATGCCGCCGGAGACTTCGTGCGGGCGCTTGTCCTTGGCCTGCGCCATCTGCACCAGCTCGAGATTGTGCATCACCCAGTCGCGGCGCTCGGCCTTGGTCTTGGACGAGCCGAATACCTTGTCGACGGCGATCGCGACGTTGCCGTAGACGGTGAGCCAGGGCAGCAGCGAATGGTTCTGGAAGACGATGGCGCGGTCGGGCCCCGGCTCATCGACCACCTTGCCCTCGAGGAAGACCTCGCCCGTGGTCGACTTCAGCAGCCCGCCCAGGATGTTGAGCAGGGTCGACTTGCCACAACCCGAATGGCCGATCAGCGAGACGAACTCGCCCCGGTCGATCGTGAGGTCGATGTCGCGCAGCACTTCCGTCGCCATCTGGCCGCGGCGGAAGCTCATGCCGATCTGCTCGAACTTGAGGTAGCTGTGGTCCATGGTCCGCTCCTAATGCGCGGCGACGCCGTGGGAGACGAAGTGACCGATGGTGGCAATCAGCTTGTCGAGCAGGAAGCCGACGATGCCGATGTAGACCAGGGCCACGATGATGTCGCTGATGCGCGATGAATTCCAGGCGTCCCAGATGAAGAACCCGATGCCCACCCCGCCGATCAGCATCTCGGCCGCCACGATGGCGAGCCACGAGAGGCCGACGCCGATGCGCAGCCCGGTGAAGATGGAGGGCACGGTGGCGGGCAGCGTGATCTTCCAGAACACCTCCCACCACGAGAGCCGGATCACCGCCGCGACGTTGCGATAGTCCTGCGGGATGTTCCGCACGCCCACCGAGGTGTTGATGATGATCGGCCAGATCGAGGTGATGAAGATCACGAACAGGGCCGAGGGATGCGAATCGCGGAAGCCCGCCAGCGACAACGGCAGCCAGGCGAGCGGCGGCACCGTGCGCAGGACCTGGAAGATCGGATCGAGGCCACGCATCGCCCAGGTGCTCTGGCCGATCAGCACGCCGAGCGCGATGCCGACGACGGCCGCGAAGCTGAAGCCGATGGCGACGCGGCCCAGGCTCTTGGAGATCTGCCAGAACGCACCCTTGTCGATGCCGCCATTGTCATAAAACGGATCGACGATGAAATCCCAGGCGTCGGCCACGACCTTGGTCGGCGGCGGCAGGCGCGCGCCCGGCTCCGAGCACAGCAGCTGCCAGACGAACAGCGTGATCGCGAGCACGATCAACGGCGGCAGGATGACCTGAGCCAGATGGCGCAGGGTCTCGACCACGCGCTCCAGCGCCGGCCGCGTCGGCGGTCGGAACGGCATGATTTCGGCCGACCGTACCGGCACATCAGGTACCGGCATGTCGGCCGTGACAACGACGGCAGTCGCCTTGTTCGCGGTCGCCATCACGCCACCTTCTTGATCTGCAGGCTGGCCAGGTAGCCCTTGGGATCGGCCGGGTCGAAGACCTTGCCGTCGAAGAAGGTCTCCTTGCCGCGCGACGTGCCGGACGGCATGTCCTTGTCGGCGACGCCGATCGCCTTGGCGGCCTGGCGCCACAGATCCTCGCGGTTGACCTTGCCGATGATCGCCTTGGTGTCGAGGTCCGGCGCCATCATGCCCCAGCGCTGGTTCTCGGTGAGGAACCACAGCTCGTGGCTCTGGAACGGATACGAGGCGTGGTCGCGCCAGAACTTCATCGACAGGTCGCGATTGTCGATCTTGCGGCCGTCGCCGTAGTTCACCTTGCCTTCGATGCGGTTGATGATGTCGGCCGGCGGGCAGTTGAACCACTGGCGCTTGCCGACGATCTCCGACAACTCCTTGGCGTTCTCGAGCTTGTCGCACCACTGCGCGGCCTCGAGCACGGCCTGCAGCACGGCAAGCGCCGCCTTGGGATTCTTGTCGGCCCAGTCGGCGCGCACCGCCAGGCTCTTCTCAGGATGGTCCTTCCAGATGTCGCCGGTCGTGCAGGCTGAATAGCCGATGCCCTGGTTGACGAGCTGCTCGTTCCACGGCTCGCCGACGCAGAAGGCCTCCATGTTGCCGACTTTCATGTTGGCCACCATCTGCGGCGGCGGCACGACGATGGTAGAGACGTCCTTGTCGGGATCGACGCCGCCCGCGGCCAGCCAATAGCGGATCCACATGTCGTGGGTGCCGCCGCGGAAGGTCATGGCGCATTTCACTTCCTTGGCCGCAGCCTTCATCTTGGCGAACGCTTCCTTGAGCGGCGAAGCGTCGGTCTTGGCGCCGGTCGGCATCAAGTCCTTGGCCACCGAGATTGCCTGGCCGTTGGTGTTGAGCCGCGACAGCACATACATCGGCAGCGGCTTGTTCTCCGGCGTCGTGAGGCCGAGCGAGATCTGGTACGGCTTGGGCGTCAGGATGTGCGCGCCGTCGATGCCGCCCGCGCCCGAGCCCAGCACGATGTTGTCGCGCGTGGTGCCCCACGACGCTTGCTTGGCGATGTTGGCGTCGGTGATGCCGTACTTGTCGAAGATCTTCTTTTCCTTGGCGACGATCAGCGGCGAGGAATCGGTGAGGGCGATGAAGCCCAGCGTGACCTTGTTGGTCTCGAGCCCCGCGCCCTGCGCGATGGCGCCCGACGGGAAGGACGCGCGCACCGACGCCATCAACGCCGCGGTGGCGGTGGCGCCTTTGAGGATGCCACGTCGTCCGAACTTGGTGCTGTTCATACTCGTCTCCTGAAAGAAGAAGCCTCGGAAGTCTGTTGTGCCGTCGGAAGCGGTTCGTCGTGGCCGCCCGGCGGCAGGCGGTCGGCCTCGGGACAATCGACGCCCATCTCGCGCGCCGCGGCGCGGTAG
>JAEZIF010000172.1 GCA_023416135.1 Pseudomonadota bacterium | reverse complement strand
CCCTGCCACCCCGCGCGCCGCGCGGGACCTTTCCTGTGGCCCTAAAGGCCCCTCGCTACGCTCGGGGTGACAAGTGATGCTCCGTCCCGGCTCCAGAAACCTCATCACCGACGTCGACGGCATCCTGGTCGGCAACCAGGAGGACCAGCGCCTGCGCTCGGGCGTCAGCGTGGTGCTGTGCGAGCAGCCGTCGGTCGCCTCGGTCGATGTGCGGGGCGGCGCGCCGGGCACGCGCGAGACCGACCTGCTCGATCCGAGCTGCCGCGTCGATCGCATCGACGCGATCTGTCTCAGCGGCGGCTCGGCCTTCGGCCTGTCTGCGACGGATGGCGTCATGCGCTGGCTGCGCGAGCATGGCCGCGGCGTGGCGATCGCCGACGTCGTCGTGCCGATCGTTCCCACCGCCATCCTGTTCGACCTGCTGAACGGCGGAGACAAGGCGTGGCAGTGGCCGCCCTATCGCGAGATGGCCTATGAGGCGACCGGCAAGGCGAGCCGCGACTTCACGCTGGGCAATATCGGTGCCGGGCTCGGCGCCAAGGCGGGCAATCTCAAGGGTGGGCTGGGCAGTGCCTCGGCGGTCGATCGCACGACCGGCCTGCAGGTCGGCGCGCTGGTTGCCGTGAACGCGCGCGGCTACACGACCATGGGCGACATGGCGCAGTTCTGGGCGTGGCCTCTGGAACAGGACAATGAATTCGGCGGCCTGCCGCCGCCGCCGCGCGGCCTGTCGCTCGCCGTCAGCCACGATCGTGCCGATCTCACTCACGGCGTCGTTGGCGATCCCGCCGATCTTGCACGCTCCGATCCGCGCGCCAACACGACCATAGCCGTGATCGCCACCAACGCCCGCCTCGACAAGGCCTCGGCCAATCGCCTGGCGGTGATGGCGCAGGACGGGCTGGCACGCTCGATTCGCCCGGTGCACACGCCGCAGGACGGCGACGCGGTCTTCGTCGTGGCGACCGGGGCCCACGATCTGTTCCTCGATCACCTGACCCTGGGCGAACTCGGCACGCTGGCTGCGGATTGCCTGGCCCGCGCCGTGGCGCGCGGCGTCTACCAGGCGGCGACGCTGGGCGCCGCGCGCGGCTGGCGGGACGTGTTCGGGCGCTGATAAACTTGTGTGACTTCAGAGGAGGGGTTTTCGTGGACTCATTTTCCCGCCGTGGTCTGTTCGGCGCCGCCGGCGCGCTCGCGACCTTGTCGGTGCTGGGCGCCGAGAGCCGGGCGCAGGGGCCAAACAAGGACCGACTGGTGATCGGCATGTCGCTTGAGCCGCCCGTGCTCGACCCTACCAAGAATGCCGCCGCGGCCATCCGCGAGGTCACCACACCCTCGATCTTCGAGGCGCTGGGCCGCATCGACCGCACCGGTGCCGTCGGTCCGGGCCTGGCCGAGAGCTGGAACGTCTCGGAGGACGGCAAGGAGTACGTCTTCAAGATCCGGCCGAACGTGAAGTTTCACGACGGCGAGGCGCTCGATGCCTCGGTGGTGAAGTTCTCGCTCGATCGGCTGTTCGCACCCGATTCCACCAACCCGGCGAAGTCGCTCTACACCGACATCGAGAAAGTCGAGGTGGTCGATCCTTCGACGGTGAAGGTGACGCTGAAGTCGCCCAACTCCTTCCTGCTGTACAGCCTGTCGCTGGGCGATGCGGGCATCATGCATCCGAAGTCGGCGCCGACCAACGACAAGCATCCGATCGGCACCGGGCCGTTCATGTTCAAGGAGCGCAAGGAGGGCGATTCGATCACCCTGGTGAAGTCGCCGACCTATCGCGACCCGGGCTCGATCAAGCTCAACACGGTGATCTTCAAGATCGTGAAGGATCCCTCGGCGCAGGTGAGCGCGTTGCTGGCCGGTGACGTCGATGCCTTCCCGGGCTTCCAGGCGCCGGAACTGGTCGAGCGCCTGAAGAAGGATGCGCGCTTCGTCGTCATCGTCGGCACGACCGAGGGCGAGGTGATCCTGGCGACCAACAACGGCAAGAAGCCGTTCGACAATCCCAAGGTGCGCCAGGCGATCGCCCACGCCATTAACCGCGAGGAGATCATCTCGGCCGAATCGGGCTTCGGCGTGCCGATCGGCAGCCACTTCGCCCCGCACAACAAGGCCTATGTCGACCTCACCAGGACCTATCCGCTCGACCTCGCCAAGGCCAAGGCGCTGCTCGCCGAGGCGGGCTATCCCAACGGCTTCGAGGCGAGCCTGAAGCTGCCGCCGGTCGGCTACGCCCAGCGCGCCGGCGAGGTGATCGCCAACCAGCTCGGCAAGATCGGCATCAAGCTCACGATCACCCAGCTGCAGTGGCCGCAGTGGCTCTCCGAGGCGTTCAAGGAGCGCAACTACGATCTCACCATCGTGGCGCACACCGAGGCCAACGACCTCGATCGCTATGCCCGCGACGGCTACTACTGGAACTACGATTCACCCGAGTTCAAGGCCAAGTGGCGCGAGGTCGTGGCCGCCACCGACTTCGCCAAGCGCGACCAGCTCCTGAAAGAGGCCCAGCAGATCATCGCCCGAGATGCCGTGAACGGTTACCTCTTCCAGCTCGCCAAGATCGGCGTCTGGAAGAAGGACCTGGTCGGCCTGTGGGAGAATTCGCCGACGCCGCAGCTCGACCTGACGGGCGTGCACTGGAAGTGACGGGCTCTGCCCGTCACCCCGGACATGCTTGAATTCCTCTCCCGCCGCCTCGCCGCCGCGCTTGTGACTCTCGCTCTCGCGACGGTCGTCGTCTTCGCCGTTGTCGAGGTGCTGCCGGGCGATCCGGCGCTGGTCATGCTGGGCACCGATGCGCGACCCGACACGCTGGCGGCGCTGCGCGCCAAGTACGGCTTCGACCAGCCGCTGCTCAGGCGCTACCTCCAGTGGATCGGCGGGTTGCTGACCTTCGACCTCGGCAACAGCCACGCCTACGGCACCTCGGTCGCCAAGCTCATAGGCGATCGGCTGGTCGTGACCCTGCCGCTCGGCGCCCTGGCGCTTTCGTGGGCGACGCTGGTCGCCATCCCGCTCGGCGTGTTCGCGGCCTGGAAGCATCGCCGCCCGGGCGACTGGGGCGTCATGGGCTTCACCCAGATCGGCATCTCGGTGCCGAACTTCTGGTTCGGTATCGTGCTGGTGCTGGCCTTCGCCGTGACCTGGCAGTGGTTCCCCGCCGGCGGCTTCCCGGGCTGGCAGGAGCCGCTGAAATCAGTGCACGCGCTGATCCTGCCGGCGCTGTCACTGTCGCTGGGCGAGATCGCGATCCTGACGCGCGTCACCCGCTCGGCCATGCTCGACACCCTGCGCGAGGACTATGTCCGCACCGCCCGTGCCAAGGGCGCGACCGAGCGCAGGGTCCTGTTCCATCATGCGCTGCGCAACGCGCTGATCCCGGTGACGACCGTTGCCGGCCTGATCGCCGGTTTCCTGGTGGCGGGCGCCGTGATCATCGAAAGCGTGTTCCGCCTGCCCGGCGTCGGCCAGCTCGTCTACGATTCGATCAACAATCGCGACTTGGTAGTGATCAAGAACGTCGTCGTCCTGTTCACGATCCTGGTGCTGGCGGTCAACCTGCTGGTCGATCTCGCCTACGCGCTGCTCGATCCCCGCCCGCGGGTGCGCGCATGAACACCTTCTTCGCCCGCGCCTCGCGCCATGTCGGCTTCCAGATCGGCGCCGTCCTGCTGCTGCTGTTCGTCGGCACCGCCCTGGTCTCGGTGGTCTGGACCCCCCATGCCATCGATGCGCTCAACATGCGCGCCAAGCTGATGGCGTCGTCGCCGGCCTATCCGCTGGGCACCGACCACCTCGGCCGCGACGTGCTCTCGCGCATCATGGTGGGGGCGCAGACCTCGATCACGGTCGGCCTGATCGCCGTCGCCATCGGTCTCACGATCGGCGTGGCGTTGGGCGCCTGGGCCGCGGCGCACGGCGGTTGGGTCGACGAGGCGCTGTCGCGCTCCTCGGACCTGATTTTCGCTTTCCCCGCGGTGCTGATCGCGATCCTGATCACCTCGGTGCTGGGCGCCAGCGCGCAGAATGCGATCCTGGCCATCGCCATCTTCAACATCCCGGTATTCGCGCGCGTCACCCGCGGCGCGGCGCTCGCCATGTGGAGCCGCGATTTCGTGCGCGCGGCGACGGCGATGGGCCAGGGGCCGGTCGGCATCACGCTGCGCCACGTCCTGCCGAACATTGCGAGCGTGCTGATCGTGCAGGCGACCATCCAGTTCGCCGTCGCCATCCTGGCCGAGGCGGGCCTCTCCTATCTCGGCCTGGGCGCGCAGCCGCCGGTGCCGTCCTGGGGCCGCATGCTGCGCGACGCCCAGACCTACATCTTCCAGGCACCCGAGCTCGCCGTCTGGCCGGGCCTCGCCATTGCACTCGCCGTGCTGGGCCTCAACATGCTGGGCGACGGGTTGCGCGACCTTCTGGATCCGCGACTGCGCCTGCTGCGCGTGGGCTGACGGATCGGCTACAATGGAGAGGTCACTGGAGGGGAGAGTCTGGTGTCCGATATCAACTGTACCTCGCGGCGGGCCGTGCTGGCCGGTGCTGGCGTCGCCATGATCGGCAGCGCCCATGCCCAGCCGTCGGACGATCCCGGCCAGCTCCTCGCTGTCATGGAGCGCTATGCCGCCGGGCTGCGCTGGGGCGCCGCCGACGCTCTGGTGACGCTCTACACCCCTGACGGCGTCTTCATTCGTGACGATCTCCCGGCCGCGGCCGGCACGGAGGCGCTGCGGGCGGGGTATCGGCAGATATTCGCCACCCGGAAGGTCGATCTCGCTTTCGAGATCAAGGAAACCGAAGTGGCGGGCGACATGGCCTGGCTGCGCGCCACGAGCAAGGGCCGCATAAGAACACTGGCAAGCGGCGTCGAAGCGATGGAGGCCTTCAACACCGTCGTCATCTTCCAGCGTACCGCTGCAGGCTGGAAGATCCGCTGCTACATGTACAACGCCAGCAAGGGAACGGGCACGCCGCAGTAAGACGATGTCGAACGAACACTACACCGTGATCTTGGGCGACCGGCGCTACGCCGTCCATCGCAAATGGGCGAAGCTGCCGGTGGGCGAGGCGTTCGGTTTCATCTCCGACCTGATGGTGGACGGCGAGGGACGTGTGCATGTCGCCCAGCGGGGAACCGACCGGCCGATCCTGGTGTTCGATCGCGACGGCCGCCTCGCCGGCACCTGGGGCGAAGGTGCGCTGGCCGAGCCGCACTATATCAATGCGGCGCCCGACGGATCGATCCTGGTTGCCGACCGCGACGCCCATCAAGTGCTGCGCTTCGATCGATCGGGCAAGCTCTTGCAGGCGCTGGGCAAGCGGCACTGGCCGTCGCTCGACGCCCCGTTCAATCATCCGACTGCGGCAGCGCAGGCGACCGACGGCGAGATCTACGTCGCCGACGGCTACGGCAATTCCAACGTCCATCGCTTCGCGGCCGACGGCACCCTGATTGCGACCTGGGGCGGACCGGGGGCGGGGCCGGGCGCCTTCACGACGCCGCACGCCATCTGGGTCGACCGCTTCGGCAAGGTCCTGGTCGGCGATCGAGAGAACAACCGCGTGCAGGTGTTCGACCGGTCCGGCGCCTTCCTCGCCGAATGGCGCGACTTCTATCACCCCATGCAGGTCTGGGTGGACGATCGCGACATGGTGTTCGTCACCGACCAGATCCCGCGCATCAGCCTGCTCACACCTGACGGCAAGCTGATCGGCCGCTGCCGCGGCGCCATCAACGGTGCGCACGGCATCTCGGGCGATGCCCAGGGCAATCTGTATCTCGCGGAACTGCCGCCGCAGGAAATCACCAAGCTGGAGCTACTCGATGCGTAGGTTCGTCACATTCCTGTTGCTGGCGGTTGCGCTTGCATCGACAGCCTGCTCGCATCCCGGCCGTCTGCCGTCAGTGCCGCGCGCCGACACCGCTCGCGCCCAGCCGCTCGGCATCCCCAACGCCCGGTTCTTTGCCGACGGCGACATCACACCGATGATCCAGGAGGGCATGCGCTCCCTCGAACGCGAGGCGGCGGCTCTGCGTGCCGAAGGCAGGAACCCGACGCGGGCCAATCTGCCGCCGGCCTACTACCTCGCGGTCTCCGGCGGTGGAGACAACGGGGCGTTCGGCGCCGGCCTGCTCAACGGCTGGAGCGAGACCGGCACGCGGCCGGAGTTCCGAATCGTGACCGGCGTCAGTACCGGTGCGCTGATCGCGCCGTTCGCCTTCCTCGGGCCGCAGTACGATGCGGCGTTGCGCGAGGTCTACACGACCATGACGCCCGAGCGGGTGTTCCGTGCACGCGGGCTGAGTGCCGCGCTGTTCAACGACGCCATGGCCGACACCTCGCCGCTGGCCGATGTCATCGCCAAGTACGCCGACGAGAAGATGTTCGCCGCCATCGCCCGCGAATACAACGAAGGCCGCCTGCTCCTGATCAGCACCACCGATCTCGATGCCCAGCGGCCGGTGATCTGGAACATCGGTGCGCTGGCGGCCAGCGGCAAGCCCGGGGCGCTGCAGCTCTTCCACAATATCCTGCGCGCCTCGGCGGCGATCCCGGGCCTGTTCCAGCCGGTAATGATCGACGTCGAGCTCGACGGCAAGAAATACCAGGAGATGCACGTCGACGGCGGCACGATCGCCCAACTCTTCCTCTATCCGCCGGCGCTGGAGGCCAACCGCCTGCTGAAGCGCAAGCGCGTCGCCTATATCATCCGCAACGCACGCCTTGATCCCGACTACGCCATGGCTGAGCGTCGGACCGTGACCATCGCCGGCCGCGCCATCAACACCATGTTGGCGGCGAGTGGCCACAACGACATCCTGCGCATCTACTTCATCAGCCTGCGTGACGGCGTCGACTACAATCTCGCCTACATAGGCTCCGATTTCACGCTCGAGAAGAAGGGCGAGTTCGAGCAGTCCTACATGCAGGCGCTGTACCAGTATGGTTACGACCAGGCCAGGGCCGGCCGCGAATGGCACAAGCTGCCGCCGAGCTTCGCGCTGCAGGCTCAGCCGATCGTCAGCCGCTGACACCGCATGCCGCCGTCCGCTAGCGAGGAGGACCGAGAGGCCGTTCGAGGTCCGCCCTATCCCAGCGGGCGAGCGTCGCGGCCGCCTCGTAGGTGCTCTGGCAGAAGTCGAGCAGTGCGATGCGCGGAGAGGGCGCAAGGCGGACGTCATCGTACTTGAGCCGGAACTGCGAAGCGTCGTTGTCGTAGAACGCCGCCGCCTGCCGCACCGACGCCTTGCCGAAGCCCTCCGGCTCCGGTGCAGCATAGGAATAGAAGGCCGGATACGGTGTCGTCTCGTCGCCGGGCCACCAGCCGACGCTGCTCACTTCGTGCGAATAGCCTTCGCGCGTCATGCGATCGGCATTGGGGATCGGCGGCGCGCGGCGGCCGGAAAAGCGCGTCACCGCGAGATCGAAGCTGCCCCAGAAGAAGTGCACCGGGCTCGACTTGCCAACGAAGCCGCCACGGAACTCGTTGAGGACGTTGGAGATCGCCACCAGCGCCTGCCAGAACCGCCTCGCATAGTCGGGATCGTAGGCGGCATGGACGGTGTCCTGCTCGAAGGCGATGGGGTTGGAGATCTCGACCGGCATGGTCCAGATGCGCACGTCGATGCCCAGCGCGGCGAGGGCGGCCATGAAGTCGGCGTGGAAGGCGGCGACCGACATTGGCGCCAGCGGCATCGTCCGGGTTGCGCCATCCGACACCGAGATGCGCAGAAAGTGCCCGATGAAGTCGAACTCGACCTCGAAGACTTTGCCCTTGGAGGGAATGGCCGAGGTCGTGAGCCCGCGCGCGCTGACATAGAGCGGCACGTGCCACCAATGGTTCACATGTGGGTTGAGCGCCAGCCGCACCTTGCCGACGATCTGGAACCACATGTGCAAGGTCGCACGCGTCGGCTCCCAGGCTTCGATCGGCAGGGCAGGCCAGTCAGCGGCGTCGTCGGTCATCCCGAAAACTCCTTCCGCTGGTCGACCACGACGCCCGATGGACTCCGGGCCGGCCACGATGGAAACTTGCCCGAACGGAGAGGGTGGAGTCGATGGACAAGTCAACGATCGAGCTGCTGGCGCGCCGTGCCGGGCTCGCCAAGGCGCTGGCGGAATTCCCCGATGACGTCGCCGCGGCGGCCAAGCAGGCGGCCGACGTCATGAGCAAGATCAAGCAACCGACCGACCCGGAGGTCGAGCCATGGCCGCCGATGAAGGCGGGGAGGGGGCTATGAGGGACGGTCCCGTGGGCGAGCTGCATTGGCTGAGCGCCGCCGAGGCGGCCCAGGCCATCGCCGACAAGGAGCTGTCGCCGGTCGAGCTGATGAAGGCGCTGCTCGATCGTGTCGCCACGCTCGATCCCCGGCTCAATGCCTTCATCCGGCTCGATGCCGAAGCGGCGATGGCGGCGGCGAAGGCCGCCGAGGCGGAAGCCGTCGCCGGCCGTCTGCGCGGGCCGCTGCACGGCGTGCCGGTCGGCATCAAGGACATCATCAACGTCGCGGGGCTGCCCACGACCTGTCATTCCAAGATCCTCGAGGACAATATCGCCGAGGCCGACGCCGTCTGCGTCCAGAAGCTGCGCGGCGCGGGCGCCATCGTCATGGGCAAGCTCTCGACCCACGAGTTCGCCATCGGCGGGCCGAGCTTCGACCTGCCGTGGCCGCCGGCGCGCAATCCTTGGAACACCGACCATCATCCGGGCGGCTCGTCGTCGGGCTCGGGCTCGGGCGTGGCGGCGGGCCTGTTCCCGATGGCGCTGGGTACGGACACTGGCGGCAGCGTGCGCAATCCCGCGAGCGCCTGCGGCATCGTCGGCCTGAAGCCGACCTACGGGCTGGTGTCGCGCCGTGGCGTCTTCCCGCTCTCCTTCACGCTCGATCATATCGGGCCGATGACGCGCACCGTCGCCGACAATGCGCTGATGCTGCAGGCGATCGCCGGGCACGATCCGCTCGATCCCGGCAGCGCCGCTCCGGTCAACGGCCACTATGCCGCCAACCTCGATCGCGGCGTCCGTGACCTTCGCATCGGTTTCGTGCGCCACTTCCACGAGGTCGACACGCCGGCCGAGGCCGAGGTCACGGCGGCCCTGAACCACGTCGCGCGCGCCTTGCAGATGGAAGGCGCCGAAGTGCGCGACATCCATCTGCCGACGCTCACCGAGTTCGGCGCGGTCAACCGCGTCATCTTGCAGAGCGAGGCCTGGGCGATTCACGGCCCGTGGCTGCGTGAGCGGCCGGGCGACTACGGCCAGCTCTCGCGCCGCCGCCTGATGGCCGGCGCCTTCATGAACGCCGGCGATTACGTCCAGGCGCAGCGCCGACGGCTGGAAATGATCGCCGAGGTCGAGGCGGCCTTCCGCCAGGTCGACGTGCTGCTGTGCGCCAGCTCGATGGACCCACCCTGCCGCATCGACCGGCCGGCCGACGTCGACCGCACCTATCCGCGCCAGGCGCGGACGCCGTTCAACGTCACCGGCCATCCCGCGCTCGCCATGCTGGCCGGCCTGTCGGTCGACGGCCTGCCGCTCTCGCTCCAGTTCGTCGGCCGTTACTTCGAGGAAAGCACCTTGTTCCAGGTGGCGCGCGCCTGGGAGCATTCGGCGGGGACGGACAAAAAGCATCCGCCGATCGTCTGACTGAGGAAAGGAACGCGTTGAATTAGTTCTTGTCGTCCGAGGCCGCCTTGTCGGGCGGCCCGGCCGGGGCAAGATTGAAGGCTATGACCTCCAAACGCCAATTGCGGCTCGGCGCCTTCATGCGCCCGGTCAGCATCCATACCGCCGCCTGGCGCTATCCCGGCGGCACGCCGGACGCCAACTTCAATCTCAAGGCGCTGATCCGCTACGCCCAGACCTTGGAGCGCGGCAAGTTCGATGCCTTCTTCATGGCCGATCACCTTGCGGTGCTGAACATGCCGATGGAGGCGCTGAAGCGCAGCGCCACGGTGACCTCGTTCGACCCGCTGACGCTGTTGCCCGTGCTCTCCCAGCATACCGAGCGGCTCGGCCTGATCGCCACGGCCTCGACCACGTTCGAGCCTGCCTACACCATCGCCCGCCGCTTCGCCTCGCTCGACCACATCTCCGAAGGCCGTGCCGGCTGGAACCTGGTCACGACCTCCAACCCCGATGCCGCGCTGAACTTCGGCATGGACGAGCAGATGGAGCATGCCGAGCGTTACGCGCGTGCCCGCGAGTTCTTCGATGTCGTCACCGGTCTATGGGACTCGTGGGCCGACGACGCCTTCATCCGCGACGTCGAGCAGGGCATCTACTTCGATCCCGCCAAGCTCCATGTGCTGAACCACAAGGGCAGGTACCTGAAGGTGCGCGGGCCGCTCAACATCGCCCGGCCCATCCAGGGCTGGCCGGTGATGGTGCAGGCCGGTGCCTCCGATGCCGGCCGGCAGCTCGCCGCCGAGACTGCCGAGATGGTGTTCGCCGCCGGTGGTCCAATCGAAGCGGGTCGCGCCTTCTATGCCGACGTGAAGGGCAGGGCGGCGAAGGTCGGCCGCAATCCGGACCACATAAAAATCCTGCCGGGCGCCTTCACCATCATCGGCTCCTCGCTCGACGAGGCGAAGGAGAAGCGCGCCAGGCTCGATGGCCTGGTGAGCTACGAGAGCGGCATCGCCGCGTTGTCGATCGCGGTCGGCCAGGATGCACGCACGTTCGATCCCGACGGGCCGCTGCCCGAGATCCCCGAGACCAACCAGAGCAAGAGCGGCCGCGAGCGGGTGATTGCGCTCGCCAGGCGCGAGAAGCTGACGGTCCGCCAGATCGCAGGCCGGCTGGGCGGCTATGGCGGGCTTGCCATGATGGGCACGCCCCGGATGATCGCCGACCAGATGGAGGAGTGGCTCACCACCGGCGCCTCCGACGGCTTCAACGTGATGTTCCCCTACCTGCCGGGCGGGCTCGACGACTTCGTCAATCTCGTCGTGCCCGAGCTGCAGCGTCGCGGCATCTTCCGCACCGAATACGAGGGCAAGACCCTGCGCGAGAACCTCGGCCTGCCGCGGCCGGAGAACCGGTTCTTCTCGGCGGCGGCGAAGGCGGCGGAATGATCTCGCCGCTCATTCAATCTGATGGCGATGGCGATCGTTTGGCCAGCAGGCTAGCTTCGCCGCATGACTTTCGAGATTTCCGTCGCCAGTGCCGATGACGCGCGGCGCATGGCCCAATGGGCCGGCGACGAGGGCTGGAATCCGGGTAACACCGACATCGATGCCTTCTTCGCCACCGATCCCGGCGGCTTCCTGGTCGGTCGCCTCGACGGCGAGCCTGTCGCCTGCATCTCCGTCGTGAAGTACGGCCAGGGCCTGGGCTTCCTCGGGTTCTACATCGCCCGCCAGCCTGCGCGCGGAAAAGGCTACGGTCTCCAGATCTGGAATGCCGGAATGAAGCGGATGGCCGGCCGCAATGTCGGGCTCGACGGCGTGCCGGCCCAGCAAGCGAACTATCGCAAGTCGGGCTTTCGCCTGGCCTGGAACAACATCCGCTACGAAGGACCACCGCCCGTCGGCAGGCCGCCGGCCGGCGTCAGCCTGGTCGATGCGCGCAGCGTTCCGTTCGATCGGCTCGCCGACTACGATCGCCGCCTCTTCTCCGAGGCGCGCGACAGTTTCCTGGCGGTCTGGATCAGCCTGCCCGAACGCGCCGCCATGGTTGCCCTGCGCGACGGCAAGGTCGCGGGCTTCGCTGTCATGCGCGCATGCCGGACGACGTCGCGCGTCGGCCCGCTGTTTGCCCAGTCCCGCGACATCGCCGTGGCCCTGGTGTCGGCGCTGGCGGCGAAGATGGACGCGAAAACGGTGGCGATCGACGTGCCCGACGTCAACAAGCCCGGCGTCGCACTGGCGGAGGCGGCCGGCATGAAGCCGTCCTTCGAGACCGCTCGCATGTATACCGGCGCCAATCCCGAGGTCGACCATGCCGGCCTGTTCGGCGTGACGAGCCTGGAGCTCGGTTGAGCGCGGGCGCGCGTGAGTCCAGTCGCGCGCCATGCCGTTGGATCGACGACGATCGCGCGACTGGAGTGGCGAGCCTCCCCCTATCGTTCCCGGGCCGGCATCAGCGCCAGCCACAGCGCGAGGACCGTCGAGGCGATCGCCGCCATCTGCAGCGGCGACAACGGCTCGTGCAGCAGCAGCACGCCGCTCACGATGGCCACGATCGGGATGGCGATGGAGGAGAGAGCGGCGACCTGCGCCGGCAGCAGCTTCACCAGGGCGAACCAGGCGGCGGTGCCGAGCGCCATGGGGATGGCGCCGGTGTAGATCGTGGCGGCGAGCGCCTTCGCGGACGGCCAATGGTCGGGCGGGCCGTCGACCACCAGCGCCCCCAGCAGAATCGGCGGCAGGCCGATGACGACCTGCCAGAAGGTGAGCGACAGGCCCATGCCTGACCACACCGTGCGCTTCACGATGAAGGTGCCGATGGCCCACCAGAAGCCCGCAAACAAGCCCCAGAACAGGCCTGCCGGTGCGCGCTCATAGCTCGCGAAGTTGGGCAGCATCAGCGCCAGCACGGCCGTCGCACCGATCAGGATGGCGGCGAGCAGGCGCCCCGTCAGGCGCTGCTTGAAGACGACGAACCCGATCAGCGCGACCCACAGTGGCATGGTGTAGGCAAGCACCGAGGCATGGCCCGACGGTATGTAGAGCACGGCGAGCGCCGTTGCGACGTTCCAGATCAGGATGTTGGCCGTCGAGGCCGCGATCAGGGCCGGCCACTTTCCCTTGGGGACGGCGAAACTTTCACCGCGCGCCAGCAGGATAACCGTCAGCATGGTGACGCCGACGATCAGCGTGGCGGCGCGAAAGGTCAGCACCGGCAGCTCGTCGAGCGCGATCCTGAACAGCGGCCAGTTGGTGCCCCAAACGAGGGTGAGCACGGCCAGCAGCGCCAGCACCCTGGGCGAAACGCGGTCCACGCCGGGGATCAGGTCTGGTGGCCTTCGGACGCCTGCAGGTAGCAGCCGTCGATGCGCCACGTGCCGTCAGGCAGCCGCACCATCGGGTAGTAGGCGGTGACCAGCCGGCCGTCGGGCCCGACGACGTGGACCTTCTGCGTGACCTGGCCGTGCAGGGTCACGATCTCTCGGAAATCGAACTCTTTCGGGCGATATACTGGCTGGTAGCCCTGCCGGACCATGTCCATGAACACCTCGGACGTGTCGAACATGCCGCGGATGGAGGGCGAGCCATAGCCGAAGGCGCCCTCGCCGTCGTCGCGGCGGAAGGCGTCGACCTGGGACCGGATGACGTCGCGGATGGCCGAGCGGTCGGCTGCCGACAGGTCCTGCGCGAACGTCGGCGCGGCGAGACCGAGGATCAGCGCGAGGATCAGCCCGAATTGGGCGAGAAGGGGAAAGGCCGTCGCCGGCCTGGTGGCGAACATCGCCCGTGCAACCCGAAAAATCAGAGGGCGGTCATGCTACTGGAAAGGCCGGAACAGGTCCAAGACGGCGATTTTCGAGCCGCGAGAAGGGCTTGCGGCCCCCTTTGCCGGGCGCCGGCGGCAGCGTCGCAGGGCTGTCACACGGCTTGCATCCGCGGGCCGCTTTCACTAGGGTGCGCCCCTCTTCGCCGGACCCCCTCGACGAGGCTGTTCGGCTACGCGCCCGTAGCTCAACTGGATAGAGCATCTGACTACGGATCAGAAGGTTAGGAGTTCGAATCTCTTCGGGCGCGCCATTTACCTAAGCTCCTTGGTTTCAAGCCGGTCAACGTTTCGGGCTGCTTTGCTGTGATCGGAGAACGAATAGAGGGAATCAGTCGCACGCATTGAGACGTGCGACTCCTGCGCCCCGCGCCGCCTGCAAGCTATCCAGTCGGCTGCCTTGGCAGACCACAGCTCATGTTCAAAAGGATGCGGGAAGCCGTTGGCGTAGACGCGCTTGCGGACACGATCACGGCAGAGCTGGCCAGCAAGCTTGCGGGAGACCGTCTCGATGTCGGCTGCCGTAAGAGGCCTTGATGGATTGACCACCGGATCGATGTAAGCAGATGCAGCCACAGTCAGCTCCCTCGATCAATCGAATGACGGAACCCCGTAGAGTTCGCGGGATCGGGTTGTTCATCCTCGCTCAACTCCAAACTGGCGCTGATAGGCAAGGGATGGAAGAGGAATTTTAGGAGGGCGGTAGAGCGGGATATCGTGGGATAGAATTCGGTTGGCCATCGCCGCACGCTGGCCTCGCCAATGAAGGCCAAGGGTGTCGCCGAGCTCGGCATCGGCGGCGTCTGAGCGGCGCCAACGCGATCTACACAATGCCACCGGCGTGCGGTGCGCGACTATCCGATCACCCTCGACAAGCTTCTCGATCGGATGCCGGGCGTGGGGCGAGGCCGGAAGCTGCTGTACGCGGAGGGTAGTGGCGATCCGATGGTCGCCGGGGTTACGTTCGCTTCGTTGCGGGAAGCCGCGATATGACCCAACTACCGGACGAATTCGAACGGCAGCGTGGACGAATATGGGTCACGCAGTCATCGAAGCTTGGTGGCGCGCCGCCAAGGCGCAATATCGGCACACCGCAGAGCCGTGCGAGATCTTGGAGGCGGAGGACCTCACCATCGTCCGCGCCAGGGGGACCGGACGATTTCCGGGCAGCCCAGCTCTCCTCACTTTCGCCTTCCTTCTCGGAGAAGGGCGGATCGCGGCGCTGAAGATCGGCGCATGAGCGGCTTTCTCCAGCTTCAGGGCAAACGCGCGTTGATCACGGGCGCGGCAACCGTTGCGCTCTTCCGGGACCTCGGCGCGCGCGTGCTGATGACGGCGCGATCACGGCGACGACCGGCTAAGCCGCCGCAAAGGCGGCGCTGTCCACCTACAGCAAGAGTCTCTCCAAAGAGGTCTCGCCCAAAGGCGTGCGCGTGGTGCCCTTGTCGCCAGGCTGCATCGAGACTGAAGTCGCCTTCGGTTGACGGAGCGGATCGCAGACGACGCGGGTGTGGACCTCTCAAGTGGCAAGGAGATCATCATGAAGTCGCTCGGCGGCATTCCTATCGGCAGGCCATCGACGCCCGAGGGGGTCGCGAATCTCGTCGCGTTCCTCGCTTCTGAGCGCGTTACGACCATCACCGGCGCCGAATACGTGATCGACGGTGGCACGATTCCGACCGCTTAAGATTTCCATGACCGACGCCAAAGCCCTAATCGCCCGAGAGGTTCCAGCCTCCGATATGTGCGTAGATCGCATCGCGCAGGTGCCGAACGTGAGCGTTGAGAGCTGCGAGGCGCGGCGCCGTCTCACCAGAAGCTGCAAGCAGCGCCTCGTTCAAACAGCCCGCCTTAGTACGCAACGCATGACCCTTTTCAGTCAGTTCCACGACCACCTGCCGCTCGTTTTCCGGATTGCGCGCCCGATGCACCAGACCTGCACCTTCCAGGCGCTTCAGCAGCGGCGTCAGCGTGCTGGACTCGAGCCCCAGTTGATCCGCGATGACGCCGACACTCTGCCGATCGTCGCACCAGAGCACGTTGAGCGCGAGATATTGAGGATAGGTCAGCCCCAACTCATCCAACAACGGCTTGTAGGCGCGTTGGATCGCCATGTTGGCGGAATAGATCGAATAGCAAAGCTGATCCTCCAAGGGGGCAGTCGCTCCACTCTTGACCTTCACCTTTTTCACGTTCGCCTCCCGCCCTCGCGTGGAACACGGCCGTAGGGCTTAGCCGATAACAATATCGCGATAATTATTATTGTTGACAACAGAGGTTGGCCGTACCAGTTAAACATTATCGCGATAAAAGATATCGAGATATCTTAAGATGCAGAACAAGGAACTGAGATCATGAGCGACGTTGCTTCCTCGAACCCCCAGGAATTCGCGCGACGCGCGCGTGAGAACCAGGCGAGACTGACCTCGGCACTCCGGCCCAGCTATGACTTCATCGTGTGCGGGGCTGGATCTTCCGGCTCCGTGATCGCCCGACGCCTGGCGGAGAACGCCGCAGTTCAGGTCCTGCTGCTCGAGGCAGGCGGCAGCGATGACTCCGACGCGGTCCTGAACCCGGCCCTGTGGCCCACCAATCTCGGCAGCGACCGGGAGTGGGGGTTTCAGGCACTGCCAAATCCTCATCTCAACGGGCGCAACATCTCAATGGCCATGGGCAAGGGGCTGGGCGGCGGGTCGAGCATCAATGTCATGGTCTGGGCCCGCGGCCATCGAAGCGACTGGGAGTTCTTCGCGTCGGAGGCGGGCGAGCCGCGATGGGGCTACGAGAATGTGCTCGAGATCTATCGCCGGATCGAGAACTGGCAGGGCGTTCTCGATCCGGAGTTCCGTGGAACGGGAGGGCCGGTCTGGGTGCAGCCGGCGGCCTCTCCAAGCCCTATCGCACTGGCCATGCTGGAGGCTGCGCACGAGCTCGACATCCCGGTGTTCGATCATCCGAACGGACGCATGATGGAGCAGGCCGGGGGCGCCGCCATCACCGACATGCTGGTGCGCAATGGGCGACGTCATTCGCTTTACCGGGCGTACGTCCATCCCTGGCTCGATCGGCCCAACTTGACGGTTCTCACAGGGGCGCTCGTGCGCCGGGTGGTCTTTCGAGATCGTCGAGCGATCGGCGTCGAGCTCGTGCACGATGGGCAGCCGATGGTGATCGGTGCCTGTACGGAAGTCGTGCTGTCGCTGGGTGCGATTCAGACGCCAAAGGTCCTGATGCATTCGGGTATCGGCGATCGCTCAGACCTGGAGAACTTCGGGATTCCTGTTGTTCAGAACCTCCCCGGTGTCGGGCGAAACCTGCAGGACCACGTCTCCTTCGGCTGCACCTGGGAGTTTACAGAGCCGTTGGCGCCGCGAAACAGCGGCAGTGAAGCGACCATGTACTGGAAAAGCCGGCCCGAGCTGGATGCGCCGGACCTGCTGTTCTGCCAGGTCGAGTTTCCGGCGCCGAGCGAGCGAACGGCGACGCGGGGCGTGCCGGCGCACGGGTGGACGATGTTTGCGGGGCTCGCACACCCTGAGAGTCGAGGACGTCTGCGCCTGCAGAGCGCCGATCCCGCCGCTGCCCTGGCGATCGATGCAAACTTCCTGGCCGACGCCAGAGACGTGACGACGGCGGCAGCATGCGTGGAACTCTGCCGCGAGCTGGGCAATGCGCAGGCATTCCGCCCATTCGTTCGCGGCGAAGCCATGCCAGGCAACGTGAAAGGCGACGAGCTCGATCGCTACATTCGCGATGCCGCCGTCACCTACTGGCATCAGAGCTGCACCGCCAAGATGGGTCGCGATGAGATGTCGGTCGTGGACGGAACGCTCCGCGTCTACGGCGTCGACGCGCTCCGGGTGGCCGACGGCTCGATCATGCCGCGGGTCACCACCGGAAATACCCAGGCTCCCTGCGCCGTCATCGGCGAGCGGGCGGCCGAGATGATGCGGGAGGCATACGGCCTTTAACCTCGTCTGCGCGTCGGGACCCTGCGCAAGGGGTCCCGACGTGGGCTGTGCTCGCGACACCTCCACCGCCCGGTCAGCGCGCCTGCGTCGCCAGGCGCCTCGAGAGCAACCGAGCGCCTCCATCGACACTCGCAGCCGTTCAATGACACAGGATCCCCATGAGTCCGACAACTCCCCAACGCCTGGTTTGTCCGAACTGCAAGGCCGAAATCCCGGACGGCGGCACGTTCTGCGTTCGATGCGGCACGATGCGGACGGCTGGCGCGTCCCTGTCACCCGCCATGGTGACATCGACGTCTTCGGCTGAACGGCGCCAGCTCACGGTCATGTTCTGCGACCTCGTCGGCTCGACGGCGCTCTCGACGCAGCTCGATCCGGAGGATCTGCGCGAAGTCATGGTCGCCTACCGGAACTACGTGGCCGAAACCGTTTCCCGATTCGAAGGGTTCGTCGCCAGCTACCCGGGCGACGGCGTACTGGTCTATTTCGGGTATCCGCAGGCGCACGAGCATGCCGCCGAGCGTGCCGCTCGTGCTGGCCTCGAGCTGGTCAGAGGGCTGGATGAGCTAGACTGGCCCTCGGCCGTCACCCTGCAGGTCCGGATTGGCATCGCCACTGGGCTGGTCGTCGCGGGCAGTCTCGCCGACGAGGACGAGGCGCAACAGCACGGCGTTGTCGGTGGGACGCCCAATCTCGCGGCCCGCCTGCAGGCGCTTGCCGAACCGAACGCAGTGGTGATCGAGCCGATGACGCGCCGCCTCACCGGCGGACTCTTCGACTACCAAGACCTCGGCGCGGTGACGCTCAAGGGCTTTCCCGAACCCGTGCAGGCATGGCAGGTCGTCGGTGTCGGCGCCGCGGCAAACCGCTTCAAGGCCCTACATGAGGCGGGCGTGGCGCCCCTGCTCGGCCGCGACGAGGAGCTGGAGCTGCTGCTGCGGCATTGGCGCCAGGCGAAAGAGGGCAAGGGTCGCGTCGTCATGCTCTCCGGCGAAGCCGGCATCGGCAAGTCGCGCCTGGGCACGGCGTTGCTCGAACGCATTGCCGGCGAGCCGCATCTCCGCCTGCGCTACTACTGCTCGCCGCATCACTGCGACAGCCCACTCCATCCCGTCATCGGCCAGATCGAGCGCGCCGCGCGGTTCGAACGGCAGGACGACTCCGCGACGAAGCTCAACAAGCTTCAAGCCCTGCTCGCGTACGGATCGCCTTTGGACGATGACGCCTCGTTGATTGCCGAGCTGCTCTCCCTGGCCGGCGTCGACCGACGCTACCCGAGGCTCGATCTCGCACCGCAACGGCGCAAGCAGAAGACGCTCGAGGCCCTGCGGCGCCTGGTCGAGGCGCCGTCGCGCCGCCAGCCGATCATGGCGATCTTCGAGGACGTGCACTGGATCGATCCGACGAGCCTCGAGCTGCTGGATCGCATGATCGACGAGGTGGCGCAGCTCCCGATCCTGCTTTTGCTGACGTCCCGGCCCGACATCGACCTGCCGTGGGCCGGGCGGCCGCACGTCCACGCGCTTGTCTTGAACCGGCTGAGCCGGTCCGCCAGCGCCGCCCTTGTTGGACGCTCTGGCGGCGGCGATGGCCTTTCGCCCGACTTGGTCGAGGAAATCCTCGAGCGTACCGACGGCGTGCCGCTGTTCATCGAAGAGCTGACCAAGGCCGTCGTGGAGGCCGGCGAGACTGCGGCGCCTGCAAGTTCGCCAACCCCGGTGCCGCATCGCATCCCGACCACACTGCATGCCTCGCTCACGAGCCGGCTCGATAAGCTTGGCCCGGCCAAGGAGCTGGCACAAGTCGGCGCGGTGATCGGCCGCCGCTTTTCCTATGCCCTGCTCGCCGCCGTCACCAACCGGGACGAATGGGAGCTTCACGCCTTGCTCGACCAGCTCGTCGCCTCAGGGCTCGTGTTCCGAGAAGCAGCCGAGCCGCACGCGACGTTCCGGTTCAAGCACGCGCTGGTGCAGAGCGTCGCCTACGAGGGCCTGCTGCGGTCCGCACGCCAGCGCCTCCACGCCCGCATAGCGGCGGCCCTCGAAGCGGCGTTCCCGGAGACAGAACCCGAGCAACTGGCCCAGCATTGGGCGCAGGCGGGAGATGCCGGTCGCGCGGTGAGCAACTGGCGCGAGGCCGGTAAGCAGGCGATCCAGCGCGGCGCCAATCGCGAGGCGATCGCCCAGTTGACCAAGGGATTGCGCATGCTCGAGCGCCTGCCGCACGGCCTGGAGCGCGATCGCACCGAGCTCGGCCTCCAGCTTCTCCTGGCCGAGGCGCTGATGGCCGACAAGGGATGGACGGCGCCGGAGACGCGTCCTTGTTACGACCGCGCCCGCGAACTGTGCGGCCGGATCGGCGACACCGATGGGCTTTTCCCGGTGCTGTACGGACAATTCTCCCACCATCTGTCGCGCGGCGAGGCCGACGCCGCGCACGAACTCGCGCTGCAGACCGTGCAATTGACCGAGGGAAGCGAGGACGCAGCCCTTCGCTCAATGGCCCACAGCATGCTTGGCATGAGCCTGTTCTCGCGCGGCGAGCTTGGCCCGGCACTCGCCCATCTGCGGACCGCGCTCTCGCTCCATCCGGCCGATAGGGGTTCCCACACGTTCCTGTCGCCGGACCACAACTTCGCCATCGCATCGCTGTGGCTCGCCCTTACGCTTCTCCTTCTCGGTCATCCGGAGCAGGCGTCGCTGCACGTCGCTGCGGGGCTGCGTGCGGCAGGGGAGATTTCCAATCCTCACACCCTGGCACATGCCTTGGCGCTCGCTTGTCGCTACTACTCGGCGCTCGGCGAGACCGAGGCGCTCCATCAGGCTACCGAGGAGCTCGCAGCAGTCGCGGCAGAACACCGGTTCCCGTTCTATGTTGCCGCCGCGCAGATCTATCGCGGCTGGGTGCTTTCGGCGCACGACGCGGCCCACGGCATCGAGACCCTGCGCGAGGGCATGGCGGCCTTCATGGATCTCGGCTCCATAGCGCTCCGACCTTACTTTTGCGCAAGGATCGCGGTTCTTTCCGCTGCTTCGGCGTCGGCACCAGACACCCTTGTTCTCCTGGACCAAGCCCAGGAACAAGTCGACCAATCCGGCCAACGCTGGTGCGAAGCGGAGGTCCTTCGTTCGAGGGGCGAACTGTTGTCAGGACTTTCCGATACGCCGCAGGCCGGATCCTGCTTTCAGCGAAGTCTCGTGATGGCGCGCCGGCAAGGCGCCAGGCTATGGGAACTGCGTGCCGCCTGCAGTCTTGCCCGGCTCTGGCGCGACCAGGGCAAACGGCAACAGGCACGAGATCTCCTTCTGCCGGTCTTTGGATGCTTCAGCGAAGGCTTCGACACGGTCGATCTGAAGGAAGCCAAAGCCTTGCTCGAGGCGCTGGCGTCATGAGGTTACTTTCAGGACGAATTAGCGTGATCAAGGTCGTCTGCGCGATCGCACGTATCGCCCAAACCGCCGACGGAGCGGGCCGCCGTTCCCGGAATGAAGTCGGCCACCGATTCCGATTTGAAGCCGGCCACGCCCCGCAGGTAGCGGGCGCTCGATCACGGGTTGGAGGGGGAGACGATGTCAGCCAAGAATGACGTGCAACAAAGGGCCAGTTTTGGCACAGAATATGGCCGGGAACGTGCGACGCAGGACGACAAAAACACTGGAATTTCAATAACTTGGGAATTCCTGGCTTCTGGCTACGGATCAGAAGGTTAGGAGTTAGAATCTCTTCGGGCGCGCCATTCTCCCAAGCTCGCTTATTCCAAGCTAGCCAGCGTTTTAGTGTCTCGCTCGCTATTCCATAGGGGGACAGAACTTGGGTGTTTGTCTTACGTCCGAGTCTAACGTGAGACGTAATACCAACGGCCCTAAGTTCTGACCGATGCCCATTTTCGGGTAGTGATGGAAGAGACGCGGACAGATCTGCGATGAGCCAGTTCCAAGCATAGCAACAAGCCTGGACGATGTCGTCGTAGCTTTTCCAGACGCGCCTGCTGAGTTCGTTGCTGCGGAGATATTGCCAGACGTTCTCGATCGGATTGAGTTCGGGCGAATAGGGCGGCAGGTGAAGCAGG
>JAEZIF010000024.1 GCA_023416135.1 Pseudomonadota bacterium | reverse complement strand
GTCGTTGTGCACCCTTCGGGACGGCTCGCGCGCGCCCTTGAGGGCGGCGTTGCGCACAGTGTGATCGAAGATGAACACCCGACTTGCACCGAGCTCGGAGCGCAGCAGCTGCTCGACCTCGGGATAGTAGGTCCGCTTGACCTCCTCATCGGAGTAGAAGTTGCGCACCTGCGAAGGCCGCCTGACCAGCTGGAAGCCGTTGCGATCGAGCGTGAATTCGTGCTCGCGGCCGCGGGCATCCTCGATGCGGATCTCGCGCGGATCGTCGATGCCGTTCCACTGAGGAACACCGGGCGGCGGATCTTCGACGTAACGCACGGGCCGGACCGGACCTCGCTCGAGGTAGTGCAAGGTCGTGGTGAGGGAGTTCGCTTGTGAAACAACATCGAGCGGCATGGAACAACTCCACTTGCAGGTTGACGAATTCATCTTCCGATCAGCGCCGGCTCTCCAGCGAGATTCGTTGACGCATCGGATAAGCCATGGTCCTGCGAAGGGTCACGGCGCGCCCGCCAGGGCATCAAGGGCAGGGCTCCGGCCGAAAGCGGCTCGACGCGCAAGCATGCGGCACTCCGACAAAAGGAACTGGCCAGACGGGAAAGAAAGACGGGCGCAGGCATGCGCCATGCGGCTCAGCCGCGACAGCAACAGGAACGAAGCGATGGGACGAGGTTGCCGGTCATGTCGCAAACATCGGCATGAGGGCGGTCGAGGTAAAGGGCCGAGAAAACCAAAGATGGGGCCGCTCGGGAAAACATGTTCTCCTGCTTCGTCGTCGCGTGGCGAAGGATGACCGTAATCAAGCAAAGGACCGTCATCAGCGATGACGGTCCCGCTCCGCCCCTATTGAGGGTGTGACCGTGGGAGTAGTGGGTCGCTGCCCTTCACCAGACGTTTTCAAACAGATACTATCTTGGGTAGTAGTTCACTACCTGTTGCAATTACGCCGTCCGAAGGACCTGGAGAACATGCCAACCGAGCGCTCATCCAAGAAGCCAGGAGTTGCCTCCGACAGCGTCTCCGAGCGTAAGCGTCTGTTCGACATCGTCAGGGATTCCGCTGACAAGAACAGAACCTACTTCTTCGCGTGGCTCGTCGCAGCTTTGTACGTGCTCGTGACGGTGGCCGGCACCACCGACGCTCAACTTCTGCTACCAGACGGTGGCGTGACGCTTCCGATCCTGGGGATGCAGCTACCTATGTTCAGTTTCTATCTCGCCGTGCCGATTCTTGTCATCGCCATCCAATTCAATCTGCTCCAGAACCTGGACAGCCATGCCTATAAGCTCAACCGGTGGCGTGAAGCTTGGAACGGCACCCCTCCAAGAGACGAACTGCAGGCCTTCCTCTTCGACTTCGCCTTTCTGGAAAAGGGCGGCGCATTCGATGTTCCTGTTCGTATCGCCAGCGACTTGCTGTTCTACTGGTTCGGACCGATCGTGCTCTTTACCGTTCTCGTTCGCTTCAGCGACTACCAAAATCCAATCTACACCTCGTACCACTTTGCAATGCTGACCCTGGGGCTGGCCATCGCCTTGCGGGCGCGAGCCAAGTTGCCGATTGGTCAGCCTTTCGGCGCAAGTCGGTATCGGCTTCGGAGCGTCGTATTTCCCGTCATGACGATGCTTGCCATCTGCCTGCTCGGATTACCCAGCCTCTTGCTCACTTGGGCGATGACTTTCGAGAGTTCGTCCGCCCATCGTCTCATGGTCGCCGTTAAAGCGTGGCCCGACACCGTGGCTGTAGCGAGAGAAGTACTCTTGCCTCGCCTCGTGATCCCAGCAGCCGCAAAGCTGCCAGGGCTCGATTCTCAGCTCGATCTGCAAGCCAGGGTCGACGGCCGAACGTTGCTGGACTGGTGGCGGCTTCGCGGCAGAGGCCTCGACCTCCAGGGGCGCAGTCTGCGATATGCGACGTTTCAGGGCATAGATCTTCGAAAGGCAGACCTCAGCAGCGCACAATTGGACTCCGCCGATTTCATCCATGTCGATCTGCGGGGAGTGGCTATGAGTCGGGCCAGCGTGCGGGAAGCGTACTTCTTTCGTAATGATATGCAGGGCGCAGATATCAGGTACGCCAACCTTCGCGGAAGCCGCTTTTTCGGCGTCAATCTAGACGGCGCTGATTTTGCGCAAACCAACCTGACCCATGCCGAACTGGTGACTGCGACACTCATTGGCACCAATCTTATTCAGAATGACGTTCAGGGCATGACACTGAGAGAGATTTCATTCCTGGCAGCGAATCGCGCGGATGGTGCAGCGGGCCTTTCTCCTCACGGCACCGAACAGTGGAAGAAACTTGAACAGGGTATACCGAGCCACGACGCCATTGCGCGTCTCAACCTGACGCGGACGGGGATTCTTCGGTCTTTCGACATCGACCTACCGAGTCCGACGACCGGACCGGCGGATGGAGTCCCAATCGCCTTCTGTGACACCGGCACGCTCCGTCCGGCAACGGATCGTCGGTCGAACGAAAGCCACCTGCAACTCCAATGCGGGACCGTTACAGTCCGACGTTGCCGCAACCTTGATGCCTGGCAATTCTGGTTGAGAATACCATGCGATAGCAGCAGCTAGATCGGAGTGACTGACAGTAGACAGTCGTCGACGCTCAGGTGGTCGTCTCAACCAGCCGCCCCACCTCACCCGGTGCGCGTCTGAGCTCGACTTGGCGCTCGTGCCATTGACGCAGCGAAGGCCGGTGGCCGATCGACACCATGGTCATCGACGGCAGGCGCTGCTTCAGAGTCTCGTAGACCGCCGTCTCCATCGGCTCGTCGAGCGAGGCCGTGGCCTCGTCGAGGAACAGCCAGTCGGGCTTGAAGACGAGCGCCCGCGCCACCGCCAGCCGTTGCTGCTCGCCGCCGGACAGGACGTTGGTCCAGTGTGCGACCTCGTCGAGGCGACCCGCGAGATGGCCGAGCTTCACCGCCTCCAGTGCCGCCACGATCTCGGCATCCGTGGCTTTGGAGTCCTCGTCGGGGTACTTCACCGCGTCGCGCAGCGTGCCGATGGGAATGTAGGGCTTCTGCGGCAGGAACAGCACGCGCGCGCCGGCCGGCACGTGCACCTGCCCCTTGCCGAACGGCCAGATGCCGGCGAGCGCGCGGAACAACGTGCTCTTGCCCGAACCGCTGGCACCCGTGATCAGGGTCGAGCGGCCGTGCGGCAGGGTGAAGGTCGCGTCCTCGAGCAGCGCCTGACCATTGGGCAGGCCGAGCGTCAGGCCGGCCGCGCCGAGGTCGGTGCGTGCGGCTTCCGGCACGACCTCGATGGTTGTGTCGGGCCTGGCGTCAGAGGCCGCCTGCAGCCCCATCAGCCGATCCATCACCGCGCGCAGCTCGGCCAGGTAGGTGTAGTTGTCGATGAAGAACGACAGGGCCCCTTGCACCTGCCCGAACGCCGACGCCGTCTGCATCACCACGCCGAGCGTGATCGCACCGGAGAAGAAGCCGGGCGCCGTCACGATGTAGGGGAAGATGATGGCGATCTGGCCGTAGGAGACCTGGTAGAGCGCGAGTTGGGCCTGGGTGAACAGCACCCGCCAACCGTTGGCGAAGACGTCGGCGAAGCGCTCGTTCAGGGTCTCGGCCTCGCGCTCCTCGCCGCGGTACAGCGCGATGCCTTCGGCGTTCTCGCGCACGCGCACGAGGGAGAAGCGGAAGTTGGCCTCGTAGCGCTGCCTCTGGAAGTTGAGTGGAATCAGCCGCCGGCCGACCAGGTTGGCGAAGAAGGTGCCGATGACGGCATAGATCAGGGCAACCCAGGCCATGTAGCCGGGAATCGTGATGTCGATGCCGATCGGCTTCAGCGACAACGGCCCCGACAGGTTCCACAGGATGAACAGGAACGAGATCAGGGTGGCAGTCGCGCCCAGGATGCCGAGCAGCAAGGTCATGGTGTATTCGCCGAGCTGCCGCAGATCCTCGGCAATGCGCTGATCGGCGTTGTCGACCGTGCGCTGCAGCTCGATTCGGTAGTAGCCGCGGCCGTCCAGCCAATGGGCGAGATAGCGGCGCGTCAGCCAGCGTCGCCAACGCAGCCGCAGGTATGGGCTGACGATGGCGCGCGCGACGCCGGCCGCGATGAAGCCGGCCGCCAGCACGGAAAAGATCGTGATCTCTCGCCAGAAGGCGGCTTCGTCCTTGTTCTGCAGGCTGTCGTAGAAGCGCCGGCTCCAGTCGTTGAACAGCACCTCGAGGCCGACGGCGACGAAGGTGAGCGAGATGGCGCCGATCAGGAGCGTGATGGCGATCCAGCGCTCCTCCGACCGGAAATAGGGTGTTACCAGCCGCCACCAGTCGCCGATGAACGAACCTACGCGCTTCATGCAGAATTCCTTTCGCGGCGCACCCTAGAGCAAAGGCCGCCTCGGCTAAACACGGCAACCTCACCCGGAGGGCGCCCGCAGGAGGGCGGCAAACGAGCACCTGTTGCCCATCCTTCGAGGCTACGCTCCGCGCCTGCACCGGATCGGGGATCCGTCGAACCGCCCTTGCTCTATCCCCTCCAGCGCCGCGATACATCCCCCGAGATGTCGCGTCCTTACATCTGATTGGGCAGCCAGAGCGCGATGATCGGGAAGGCGATCAGGATCACCAGCCGCAGGATATCGGTCGCGATGAAGGGCAGCACACCCTTGAAGATGGACGAAAATGTGACGTCCTGGACGACGCTCTTGATCACGAAAACGTTCATGCCCACCGGCGGATGGATCAGGCCGAGCTCGACGGTCATGACGATGATGACGCCGAACCAGATCGGGTCGAAGCCCAGCGCCGTCACCACCGGGAAGATGATCGGCACGGTCAGGATGATCATGGCCATGGCGTCCATCAGGCAACCCAGGATCAGATACATGACCATGATGATGGCGAGCACGCCGTAAGGGCCGATGCCGAGGCCGGTGAGGAACTCGGTGACCTTCTGCGGCACCTGCGTGATGGTGAGGAAGTAGCCGAACAGCAGGGCGCCGATCAGCACGGTGAACACCGCCGCCGCCGTGCGCGTCGCCTGCAGCAACGAGGCGCGGATCCCGGCACGGTGGAGGCGGCCACGCAGCACCCCGAGCAGGAAGGCGCCGCCGGCGCCCACGCCGCCCGCCTCGGTCGGCGTGAAGACGCCGCCGTAGAGGCCGCCGATCACCAGCACGAAGAGAGCACCGGCGACCAGACGTCGCTGAGGCCCGAGAGGCGATCGCGCCAGTTCGCCTTGGGTACGGTCGGCAGGAAGTCGGGTTTCACGCGGCAGATCACGGCGATGGTCGCCATGTACATCACCATGGCGAGGATGCCGGGCAAGATGCCGGCGCGAAACAGCTTGCCGACATCCTGCTGCGTGATCAGGCCGTAGACCGCCAGCACCGTCGAGGGCGGCAGCATGGCGCCGAGCGTGCCGCCGGCGGCGATCACGCCGGTGGCGAAGCTCTTGGGGTAGCCGTAGCGGCGCATCTCGGGATAGGCGACGGTCGAGAAGGTCGCGGCGGTGGCGACCGACGAGCCCGAGATGGCGGCGAAGCCGCCGCAGGCGAACACGGTGGCGAGCCCCAGCCCGCCCTTCCAGTGGCCGACCAGGGTGTTGGCGGCACGGAACAACTCGCGGCTCACGCCCGAATGCGCGACGAAGGCGCCCATCAGCAGGAACATCGGGATGACGCCGAACTGGTAGTCGGTGACGGTACGCATCGACACCTGGCCGATCAGCTTCAGCGCCGGCGCGCCGCCGCTGAGCCAGGCGTAGCCGGCGACGCCCACCAGCCCCATCGCCATGCCGACCGGCACGCGCAGCAGCATCAGCGCGAACAGGGCGATGAAGCCCAGGATGGCGACGGTGTCGGCGCTCATCGCGTATCTGAACTTTGAGCGGCAGGGCTTTCGTCGTGCAGGTCCTCGGGATGGAAGATCAGCCGGTAGGTGCGGATGGCGATCAGGACCACCGCCGACACGTCGCCCGCCCAGGCGATGGCGAAGAACGGCCAGGTCGGCAGGCCGAGATCGTAGGTGAGGACATTGTCGTTGTAGGTCGCTCGCACCTTGTCGAACAGCGTGTAGGTCTGCACCGTGACCACGAACAGCAGGACCAGCGTGGCGAAGACGTCGATCACCCGCTTCCAGCGCCTGCTGGCCGAGGCCCACACCAGGTCGACCGTGATGTGGCCGCCGCGGTACGAGGTGGCGGCGATGCCCCAGAAGATCAGGATGCCCAAAAGCATCCGGCCGAAATCGTAGGAGTCGGGGATCTGGACGCTGAAGAAGCGGCGCAGCAGGACGGAGATGAAGATGTCCGCCGCCACCAACCCCACGAACACCGCCGCGATCGCCTCGATCGTGTCGATGATGCGATCCATGACGTTACGATTCACATCGGCCCCCCTGCTACGCGCGTTCCGTCGTCCTGAGCGTCAGCGAAGCAGCCGTGTTTGACCTCATCGCCGCTTGCAATCGGCATGAGATCCTTCGCTTCGCTCAGGATGACAAGGGCCTCAAAACCCCGCCCCGAACTTCGCGACCGTGGCCCGGAAGTCCTTGTAGATCGCGTCCGGATCGGCACCGGTCTTCTTCACCGCCTCGGCCCACGCCTTCTGCAACGGCGCCACGGCGGCCTGCCACTGCTTCAGCTGGTCGGGCGACAGCGCATAGACCTCGTGGCCAGGCAGTGCCTGCAGCTTGGCTTTTCCCGCCGCCTCGAAGTCGTGCCACGGCGAGGAGAGCTTCAGCGCCCATTCGCCGGTGCAGTGGTCGTCGACCACCTTCTTCTGGGCAGGCGACATGGCGTCGTACTTGGCCTTGTTCATCGAGTAGGTGAACACGGTCGAATAGAGCGGCACGTCGATATGGTACTTGGTGACCTTGTCGAGCCCGAACAGGAACATCGAGCCCCACGGGAAGAAAATGCCGTCGGCGACGCCGCGCTCCAGCACCTCGCGCGCCTCGGGGGCGGAGGCCTGCACGTTGGTGCCGCCCATCATGGTCACCATCTGGCCGATCGTGCTCTGCGCCGGCCGGATCTTCATGCCCTTGATGTCCTCGGGCACCACCACCTTCTTGCGGCCATGGTAGGTGCCGGGATCGTGGATGAAGGCGAAGCAGAAGTGCGTGTCCTTCATCTCGGTGGCGGCGAGCTTGCGGTACCAGGCGTCGAGGGCGGCCGTGCCCTTCTTGGCGTCGGAGAAGGTGAAGGGAATCTGGCCGACCGCGATGATCGGGAAACGGCCTGGCTGGTAGCCGGGATTGATGTAGGTCAGGTCGGCGATGCCGTCGCGCGCCATGTCGTAATGGTCGAACGCCTTGCCGAGCTGCTCGCTAGGAAAGATCGCCGTCCTGATGGTGCCGTTGGACGCCTTGGTGATCGACTCGGCCCACTCCCTGGTCGCCGGCACCAGCGGATGCGCCGGCGGCAGCCAGATCGAGATCTTGAGGTCGACGGTCTTGTCCTGGGCCATGGCGGAGGTCACGCCCGCCATCGAACCGAGCAGGCCGAGCGCCAATGCGAGCTCGAGGGCCAGAGCGCGCTTCTTCATGGCTTCCTCCGAGATTGTTTGTTCCCCCAACTATATCTGCCCATGACAAGAGCGCCAAGCAGGTCTATAGCCGCGGCGCCATGGACAATCCGGTCCTCTCGCGGCGCGCCGCGCTCGATATCCTGGTGGCGTGCCTCGACAAGGGCCAGCCGCTCGACGATGCGCTGGCACGCCATCAGGGTTTCGCCAACCTCGATCCGCGCGACCGCGCCTTCGTGCGCCTGCTGCTGGCCACCACGCTGCGCCGCCTGGGCGAGATCGACGAAGTCTTGGGCTTCCTGATCGAACGGCCTCTCGAAGGCGCCAACGCAGCCGGCCGCCAGGTCTTGCGGCTGGGCGCGGCCCAGCTCCTGTTCCTGGGCACGCCGCCACATGCCGCGGTCGACACCTCGGTTCGCCTGGTGATCGATGCCGGCCTGCCGCATCTGAAGGGCCTGACCAACGCCGTGCTGCGCCGCGTCTCGCGCGATGGCGCGGCCCTGCTTGGCGACCGCGATCCAGCGCGGCTCAACACGCCGCAATGGCTGTGGGAGAGCTGGACCGAGAGCTACGGCGAGCCGGCGACGCGCGCGCTCGCCGCCGCACACCTGATCGAGGCGCCGCTCGATCTCACCCCGCGATCGAACGCCGAGTTCTGGGCCGGCCGGCTCGAGGGCGAAGTGCTGCCGACCGGCACGATCCGTCGCGAAGGCGGCGGCAACGTTACCGAACTGCCGGGCTTCGCCGAGGGCGCATGGTGGGTGCAGGACGCCGCGGCGACCCTCCCCGTCCGCCTGCTGGGCGACATTTCAGGCAAGCATGTCGCCGATCTTTGTGCGGCGCCCGGAGGCAAGACCCTGCAGCTGGCCGCCGGCGGCGCCGAGGTCACCGCCGTCGACGTCTCGGCGCGACGCATGACGCGGCTCGGCGAGAACCTGACTCGAGCAGGCCTCACGGCCAAGCTCGTGACTGCCGACGCGGGCAAATGGGTCACCGATCAAACCTTCGACGCCATCCTGCTCGACGCCCCCTGCTCCGGCACCGGCACCTTGCGGCGCCATCCCGACATCGCCTGGCTGAAGGACGAGCAGGATGTCGGCCGGCTGACGCTGACGCAGGACCGCCTACTGGTGCGCACCGCCGATCTGCTGAAGCCGGGCGGCATGCTGGTCTACGCCGTGTGCTCTCTGCAGGACGACGAGGGACCGGCAAGGCTGGAGGCGCTCCTGGCCCGTGACAAGCGCCTGCAGCGCGTTCCGGTCGAGGCTGCCGAACTGCCGGGCCTCGCCGACGCCATCACGCCCGAGGGCGACGTCCGCACCCTGCCCTCGATGTGGCCGGATCGGCGCGGCCTGGACGGCTTCTTCATCGGTCGCCTGCAGAAGAGCTGAGCGCGACGGCAATTTGTCGATGCAACGGGAGAGCGCATTCACGGCTCAATGTGACATCGGGCACATTCGGCCGAGAGGGGATGCCGCATAGTCGCGACAGCGGAGGAAACGATGCTCGAGCTGATCTCGATGGTTGCCGGACTGATCGTTTGCGTCATGACCCCGATCGAGGTCGGCAGGATCCGCAAAGGCTGGGTGCGCGACAAGTTCAAGGGCGATCGGCCCAAGTTCCTGGCCGCGTACCGCAAGCAACTCAAGATGCTGACGTGGCTGGGCTTCACCTTCGCCGTGCTGGCGATCGGCTTGGCGTCGCTCGAAGACCATCGCGCCGAAGCGATCGTCAAGGTCGTCGGCGCCGCCATCTGGTTCGCCGTGGCCAGCATCTCCTTCTTCTCCCTTCGCACGCTGGCAGACGTTCCGGACACGCAGCCGGTCGCGGGCCCGACGTCATGACGCGATAGGCGGCAGACCTCCGGCTCCACTCATGCCCGGAAGAGCTTGAGATGCGGCAGGAGGGCCTCGCGCGCGCTTCTCCCCCTTGATAGGGTCGAGGCTCCGAAGCCGGCGCAGAAGAGGTCCCCGCATGAATACGACGACGCTTGCCGCCCGACGCGACCGGGCGCTGGGAGCCGGAGCGCCGTTGTTCTACGACAAGCCGCTGCACATCGTGCGCGGCGAGGGCGTGTATCTGTACGACGACACCGGCCGCCGTTACGTCGACATGTACAACAACGTGCCGTGCGTCGGGCATGCCAACCCGCACGTCGTCGAAGCGATGTCGCGCCAGCAGGCCACCCTCAATGTGCACAGCCGCTATCTGCACGAAGGTATCGTGGCGCTGGCGGAACGGATCACCGCCCTCCATGGTCCCGCGATCGAGAGCGTCGTCTTCAGCTGCTCGGGCACGGAGGCCAACGAGGTGGCACTCCGCATCGCCCGCGGCGCCACCGGCAAGCAAGGCATCGTCTGCACCAACGCCACCTATCACGGCAACAGCGAAGCGGTCGGCAAGATGACCCGCATCGGCGCCGGTCAGAACACCGGCGGCGACGTTCGCGCCATCCCCTTCCCCGAGATGTTCCGGCCGCTGGTCCCGGGGGCGAGCGAATCCGACCTCGCGGAGGCCTATCTCGAGCGCCTGCGCGGTGCGATCCGCAGCCTGGAAGACGACGGCACGGGCTTCGCGGCCCTGATCGTCTGCCCGATCTTCGCCAACGAGGGCCTGCCCGACGTGCCGCGGGGCTACATGGCGCGCGCGGCCGAGATCGTGCGAGCCGCCGGCGGCTACCTGATCGCCGACGAGGTCCAGGCGGGCTACTGCCGCACCGGGCGCTGGTGGGGTTACGAAGGCACGGGCTTCACGCCCGACATCGTCGTGACCGGCAAACCCATGGGCAACGGCCTGCCGCTCGCCGCCACCGCCGCCAGCAAGGCCCTGGTCGACGGCTTTCGCGCTCGGACGCGCTACTTCAACACCTTCGCCTCGAGCCCGCTGCAGGCGGCCGTCGGCATGGCCGTGCTCGACGTCATCGAGCGCGATCACCTGAAGGAGAATGTCGCGCGCGTCGGCGCCAGCCTCAAGGCGGCGCTCGCCGAGCGCCAGAAGAAGTACGGCGCCATCGGCGACGTGCGCGGCCACGGGCTCTTCATCGGCGTGGAGATGGTGAAGGGCGGCGCGCTCGAACCCGACTCCGAGCGAGCGATCGAGGTCGTCAACAAGCTCAAGGATCGCGGCTTCCTCACCTCCAACGCCGGCGCCTTCCGGAACGTCGTGAAGATCCGGCCGCCGCTGGTCTTCGGACAAGGCGACGCCGACGAGTTCCTCATCGCCTTCGACGCGACGATTGCCGAAATCAATGGCTGACAGCGTCGCGCCAGACACGTTTGCGCTGGCGGCGCGAGAGGCCCTGAAGGCGTTTCCCATCGAGCCTGACGGACTCGAGCTCAAGTCGCACTCGGAGAACGTCACCTACCGCGTGGTCGATCTCCGCGATGGTACGGCTTATGCCCTGCGCCTCCATCGGCCCTGGTATCACACGATCGACGAGCTGATCTCCGAGCGCGATTGGATCCGCGCGCTCAACAACACGGGCATTGCCGTCCAGGTACCCGTGCGCACGCGCGACGGGCAGGAGTACGCATCGGTCACGATCCCGGCCACCGGCGAGCGGCGCTTCGCGGGCCTGGCGCGCTGGACGAAGGGCCGCGTGCTGGCCGACGTGCTGGCCGAGACAACCGACGTCGGCGCTGCCGCGCGCCGCTTCGAGCTGCTCGGCGCCCTCACGGCGTCGCTTCACGACCAGGCTGCGGCCTGGCAGCCGCCGGCGAGGTTCACGCGCCACGCACTGGACGCCGACGGCCTGATGGGCCACGCCCCACACTGGGGGCCGTTCTGGGATCACCGTGGCCTCAGCGACGCAGAGCGGCGGCTGATGCTCGACACGCGCTCGCGCCTGCATGCCGCCCTCGCCGCGCTGGACCGCCAGCCTGCCGTCTACAGCGTGATCCACGCCGACATGCATCCCGGCAATGTCCTGGTCGATGGCGACACGCTGACGATCATCGACTTCGACGACGCGGGCTGGGGCTGGCATGCCTACGACATCGCCGTAGCCTTGTTCTACCAGCAGCGCGGCCCGAACCTCGAGGCGTTCGAACGCGCCTACGTGGCCGGCTACCGCGCGGTGCGACGGCTTTCGGAACAGTCGCTGGCGTTGCTGCCGATGTTCCGGCTGATCCGCGGACTGGCCCAGATCGGCTGGTTTCATCAGCGCCCCGAGCTCGACCGGGCGGCCCGCTTGGAGGAAACGAAGGCCATCGTGCTCGAGCAGTGCCGTTCGTTTCGACCCCTGTCCTGAAGTGCGCTCCGAAGCGCAACCAGATCACGCCCCCTGCATTGATGTCGAACAGCCGCAGGCGGGGACACGATATTCCGTGGCGCTGGACAGGCCGGAAGGAAGCACCGCCGACGATTTCGAGTGGTTGCGCGGCGATTGCGAGATGGCCCACCTCATCCGGTCGTTCAAGTGGGATCGCAGCTCGCCCTACCAGCTGTCGCCGGACACGAAAAGACTGTGGCGCGCTGGTCGTGACGATCCGGGTGCCGGCGGGCAGGCTTTCTCCATGATGCGCTCAACCTCCTGAGCTTGGAGAGACTGCGCGTGCTTCTCGCCGGTGCACCGATCTTGATCGTGGAGGACGAGCCCTACATCGCCATCGATCTGGCGATGACCGTGGAGGATGCGGCGGGCCGGGTCGTCGGACCCGTGGGAAGCGTCAAGGAAGCGCTCGCCCTGGTCGCCTCCGGGCCGGTTGCCGGCGCCATCCTGGAGGTCAACCTCCGCGATGGCGACATCGTCCCTGTTCTCGACGTCCTGCTGGATCGCGGCGTTCCCCTCGCTATCCAGACCGGCGTCGGCCTGCCGGCCGATTTCCGCCGGCGCTACCCGACGCTGCGTGTGTCCATTCCAAGCCGGTCAATGCCGCCGCGCTGGTCCAGGAAGTCGCCCTGCTGATCGGTGACCAGCGAACGTAGGCCTTCCGGTCGCCTGTGATAGGCTGCGCCGATCACGAACGGAGTCGGCGCCATGCCCATTCAACGCTTCTTGGTTCCCGGGGAGATGGAACCGGTCAGCCACTATTGCCATGTCGTCCGGGCGGGAGATTTCGTCTATCTCTCGGGCATGGTGGGCATGAAGGCGGACGGAACCATACCGCCCGACACCGTCGGCCAGTTCGAGATCGCGTTGAAATCGATCGACACCTGCCTACGCCATGCCGGCGGCCGGGCCGACCAGGTGATCAAGGTGCTGGTCTTCATGACGGACATCACCGAACGGGCCAGCATCAATCCCATCCGCCAACGCTACTTCGGCGAGCACCGGCCGGCCTCGACCCTCGTCGAGGTCAAGGCGCTGGTCGATCCTCGCATGAAAGTCGAGATCGAAGCCGTCGCCTACGTCGGCGCATAGGTCTCGTACCGGAGCGCGGACCTCCGGCTCCGAGCCCCGCCCCTTTGTCAGGACAGGCGCTCGTGCAGAAGCGCCAGCGTGCGCCGGCGTGCCTCCGCCGCGGCCGCGTCGTTGTAGGGCGGATATCCCTGGCGGTTGAAGCCGTGCTCGGTGCCCGGATAGTCGTCGCGAATGTCGACGCCGGGCGCTCCGCCCATGCGCGCCCTGATCGCCGCCACGGTCGCCGCCGGTACATGCGGATCGTCCTCGGCGAAATGCATCAGGATCGGGCAGCGACGACGCTCGGCCTCATCGAGATGCTGGTCGATCTGCACGCCGTAATAGCTGACGGCGGCCTCGATCGGCAGGCGCGTGCTGGCGAGGTAGGCGAACTTGCCGCCGAGGCAGAAGCCCATCACGCCGACCTTGCCGGTGCAGTCCGAGCGGCCACGAAGGGCGGCGACCATGTCGCCGAGGTCGCGCGCGAACTGGTCGGTGTCGAGTTCGGCCCACAGGGCGCGGGCCTTGGCGCGGCCGTCGTCGGTGTAAGGCAGGTAGTTCGCCGGCTCCTGGCGCCAGAAAACGTCGGGCGAGAGGGCGATGAATCCCGCCGCGGCATAGCCGTCGGCGACCGACCGGATGTGCGGGTTGGTGTTGAACACCTCGGGCAGCACGACCAGGCCGGGCGCCGGGAGCTTCGTCGGCAGCGCCAGGTACGCCGCGAAGCGCCCGCCATCCGATGCCGTCAGCGTGATTTCCTGCCCCATGATTCCTCCGTCGCAATGTCCGGCCATCCTAGGATGGCCGGCGGACGGCGAACAATCGCAGTCAAGGGCGGGGAATTTCGCAGGGCTGCGCGACGCGTCACTCGGCGGCGGCGGGAACGTCTTTCGCGCGGATCGCCGCGATCTTCGCCTGGGCGCGCGCACGCCGATCGTCGAACTTCGCCAGCCGGCGCTTCGGGTTCTTGTGCGCGACGTTGTCCGCCTCGCCCGGGTTCTTCTGGGAACCGGCCCAGCCGTGGGCGGCGATGTCGAAGATGATGCCGTCGAGATCGATATGCTTGATCTCGTAGCCGTGCGGGTTGTCGGGATCGCCCATGATCCAGGTGGCGCCGGTGTTGCGCGCGACCTTGCCCTGCTCGACCACGTCGTCGACCCAGAAACCGATGTGATGGATGCCGACGAAGTCCACGCCGGTACCCTGCGAGGCCTCGTCGCTCTTGAAGTGGAGGATGGCGAAGTTGACCACGCCGTCGGTCAGGAACACGCCCTCGGCCAGCGGGCCGTCGAGCTCGACGACTTCCTCCAGGCCAAGCGCCTGCTTGTAGAACTCGGCGGTTTCCCAAGGATCTTTTACGCTGAGGGCGACGTGACGGATGCGGCCTTTGGTCTGCGCAGTCATCGGCTGGCTCCCTTGCATCGGCAATCGGCCGGGCACTGTAACCGGAATCCGGCCGCCGAGCCAGGCGGCGACGGGCGCGCCTCGGAGCTTACGGCTTCTTCTTATAGAAGGCTTGCTGCGGCAGCGTGATCGAGCCCTGCCCGACATCCTTGAGGGTGACCTGCCGGTCCTTCCAGCGCGCCTGGAAAAACCAGTAGGCATAGTTCGAGCAGGGCCGCCCGTCCCATTCGAGCCATTGGCGGAAGTTGTTGTAGGTCTCCGCCGTCTGCGTTGCCGTGGGGAGATCCGGCGCATCCGTATCGTAGAGCTCGTCAAAGGCGACGGCCGTGTGAGCCTGCATGGTCATCAGCGTGTCGTCCAGCCAGACTCCGAACGACTTCTTATGCTTGGACGGCGCACCATCGACATAGTCGTGCGCCGTCAGTTGGCGTCGAATGTTGAACAGGGTGTGCTTGCCGGCCGTCGACATGATCTTGCCGATGCCCCGCGGCAGCAGCTTGGCGACGGCGATGATTTGTCCGCGGGCATTCTTCCCCATCGTGAAGGCCTGCGCTTCGTAGGCGCCGCATTGATCGGGTCCCGGGAAGGGCACGCCCACGCTCCACGGCTTCGCCTGCGGCGGCCGCGGTCCCTTCGTGAGCACGGACATCTCGGCCCACATGGTCCACACGACGAGCTTCTGGGTGCTCATTCCGATCGACGCGCTGACGGTTGTCGCTCCGCTCGACTGACGCGAGACCCGACGCTGATTGGGTTTTCCGAAAACAGCTTCACCGCCGTTCCAGCTGATCTGCGCCCACTCAGCCGCGTTGTTGCGAGGCAAGGTCTCGGCCTGCACCACACAATCTCCGCGCGGCGCGTTATCGAGGATCTCCTGGGGGCCGAAAACATCCCTCAAGGTCAGCCAGTTCGTCGTGTCGATCGCCTTCGCATTGGTTACGGTGAGTTTAGAAATCGTGGCCATGCGATCCGGCTGTGCTCCTGTTACCTTAGAGGCTCGCAGTCCAGGGAAAATCCGATCGCCGGATCGCTGGGGGCGAACAGCTTCATGCAGCGGCCGTGTTGGTCCAACGGCGCCTGCCCGGGAGTGCCTGGACAAAATGCGTCCTTGTAGGTCTTGCCGCTCCCCGTGGTGGCGTCCGCGTCCAGTTCGCACCAGAAGTCGACCTGCGTCGCTGGCCGGGGCCCGCACGTGGCGTAGCACGTCGCGAAGGTCGTGCGGCAGGGCCCGGTCTGGGCCGCGTGGGTCGCGTTGCATGCCTTCGCCGCCGAGCCCAGGCAACTCGGCAGCTCGGCCGGAGGCTTGCGCGCGCACGTCGTTCGTGCCGCGGGCTTGCACGCTTCATAGGACTCGTGGGCGGTGCGCATACAGCTTTGCGCAGCCGCGTCGCACGCCGCAATGCAGGCCGACCGCGTGTCCGCCCGGGCGCTGCCGCAGACGACGAGCGCTGCGGCCACCAGGGCGATGACAACGTATATGCGCAGGGGCTTCATCGGCTCTGGCGACGGCTCAATTGAACGTCGGCTGGCCCGACACGTAGCCATAGAAGTTACGCGAAAACTCCTCCACCGACAGCGTGCCGACCTTGGGAATCCGCATGATCTTGCCGTAGCTGTAAACGTCGACGGCGATTTGGCCGTTCCGGACCTCCGGCGGCTCGTCGACGACAACGCAGTGGTTCCAGAAGTGCGAGTTCATCTTGTTCTTCACATCGTAGAGGATGTTGGTGTGGACGAACAGGCAGACGTCGCGACGGTTGCGGGCGTCGCGGTCGAACGCCTCGATCTCCTTGCGGCCCTTGGACACCAACATGTTGGAATCCTCGTGCACCCCGGCATAGCCGATCTGGCGGAACCACTTTGAGACCTCGCCCTGGCGGCTTCTGGCCGCGATGTCGTCGTCAATCGACGCCACGTCGAGGATGGCGTTGTAGGAATCGCGCAGGCTGGCCAGCGCCACCCAGTCGACGGGGGCGATCTTGCCGGCCGGCGGTTGGTAGACGCGGCATGTCAGGCCAGGCTTGACCTCGAGCGAGCCGATGCGCGCCTTGCCGGTGGTGAACAGATCGATCACGTACTGGACGTAGAGCTCGGGCTTGTAGTTCAGCACACAGTAGAAGAACGACGCGGGACAGCACAGGCTGGCGGCTCCCTGGTCCTGCGTGACCGGGTCGTTGACGCGGTCGCGCAGGCCGGCGATCAGCTCCGCCGGGTCGATACGGGGAAAGGGACGGCCCTTGGGGAGCGGTGGAAACCTGTCGATCAGCGACAAGGCATAGTCCTTGCGCATCGGACCCGCGAACATCGGCGCCTCCTGCCAAACAGGCATCGTGGACCGAGAACGCGACGGATGACTGTGGGGGAAATCACAAATCGCCGGGTAGGCTTCATCCAAACCAACGGGAGGATCCTATGCCAACCAGAACCGGTGGCTGCCTGTGCCGGACGGTGCGCTACGAATGCGTCGGCGAACCGCAGTTCGCGCTGCAATGCCATTGCCGGGACTGCCAGCTGCAGAGCGGCGCGCCACATGTCGCGGCGGTGCGCATGGCGTCGGCCGGCTTCCGCATCGTCCAGGGGTCGCCGAAACGCTACGTCGCCAAGGCCGACTCAGGCAACGAGATCACCTGTGTCTTCTGCGGCGACTGCGGCACGCCGATCTACGTGCAGGTCTCGACCCGGCCCGACATAGTCGGTGTCCGCGTCTGCACCTTCGACGACGCGAGCTGGTTCCGGGCCGACGCCAACATCTTCGTCAAGAGCGCGCAGCCGTGGGACCACATGGATCCCGCGGTGCCGACCTTCGCGACCTATCCGACGGGCAAGGCGTACTGAACCGGCCGACGAGGGTCAGCCGTAGACCTTGCGCACCTCGCCCTCGGCCCACTTCACCGCATCCTCGGCGGGCATGCCCTGGACCGCCTTGGCATACATGTCGACGATAATGTACTTGGAGAGCACTTCGGCAGCCTTCGGCCCCGCCGGTCCGGCATACCCGTAGACACGACCGAGCCTCGGCGCCACGCGATAGGGAGCCATTACCCGGTCGTCTCGCCACATCTTGTGATCCTCCCACTGCTTGGTCGGACCGGTGGCAAAACCCTTCTGCACTTGAACCACTTGTCGTAGACCTCGGCCGAGTGGAACCACTTCAGGAAGTCCATCGCCTGCTTCTGGTTCTTCGAGTATTTCATCACCATCATGCACTGGAAGGGATGCACACCGAATTGGCCGGCAGGTCCCTTGGGCAAGGGCGCGTGCTGGATGTCGGTCTTGAGCTGCATGCCCTTGTCGGTCTTGTACTGGTCGGGCTTGCGCAAGGCTTCGATGTAGATCGAAGCGCCGTTCAGCGTGGCGCTGATCGTGCCCGACAGGAAGGCGCGATTGTTGTTGGAATCGTCCCAGGCAAGACCGCCCTCGTCGTGCGAGTCCTTCCAGAACGCCGTCAGGAACTTCACCGACTCGACCGTCTCCTTGGTATTGAGCTTGACGGTCTTGCCGTCCTCCTCGACCTCTCGTCCACCCCACGACCACAGGTAAGGATAGGCGAAAGCCGGCGCGTCGCCGACCGTGTGACCCAGCGTCTGCCCCAGGGGCCGCCCCTTGGCCTTGAGCTTCTTGCCGGCTTCGCGATACTCCTCCCAGGTGTCGGGAAACCTGGCGACGCCGATCTCGTCGAACCACGATTTGCGGTAGGCGACCATGGCGCCGATGATGCAATAGGGAACGGCAATCCACTTCCTGCCGTCGTGCGTGTTGGCCTTGGCGAGGTCGTAGTAGCCGCCCTGCGCCGAGCCGATCGCCTCGCACACCGCCGACACGTCGGCGCAGCTGTCGCCATAGAGCTGCGCCTTGTTGTCGAAGATCATGATGATGTCGGCGCCGCCTTGAGCCTGGATCGCCGCAGTCGCCCGCGGCTGCAGGTCGTTGAGGCCGATCGTCTCCATGTTGATCTTGAAGCCGAGCGCCCTCTCGGCTTCCGCCAGCATCGATTGGCGAAGGATCTGATCACCGGCCGGGACGAAGTCGTTCCACTTCAGCCAGTGCAGCGACGACGCCTGCGCATGAGCAGGTGCTTTGCCGAGAGCCAGAAGACCAGCCATGCCGCCGGTCCCGAGAGCCAGTGCACCAGCACTGGACGCGTTCAGGAACTTGCGGCGCGTAACACGTGCCATCATAGCCTCCCTGAGAACGCTTGCTGTTGACTCAGCACTGTTTACTTGTGCGATCAGTCTATGAGCGAGGGCCGGGCCCGACAAGTTCCCGCCGGCAAGGAGTTCACCGCTCTGCCTACCGGGTTGACAGTGCCGCCGGGCCATCGCCCGATGCCCGGCGAAGCAACGACAGGAAGGAAACAGGCTGATGTCCGAGACCCCGACCTTTGGCCGCTACGCTGAAGTCCCCTTCGCCAAGATGTCCCCGGAGCAGCAGGAGGGCTACAAGTCGATGATCGAGGCGCGCGGTCGCCTGCCCGGCCCGACCAAGATCTGGGTGCATAACCCGAAGCTTGCCAAGGTCGCGGGCCCGTTCGGCGCACATTTCCAACCCGGCCAATACTCCCTCAGCGAGCGCGAGCGCGAGATCGCCGTCTGCGTCATCACCAGCCACTGGCGCTCGGCCTATCCGACGGCGGCGCACGAGCGGATTGCCAAAGCAGCCGGGCTCGCGGCCGACAAGGTTGACGCGATCCTGGGCGGCCTGCCGACCGCCTTCGACGACGGCCGCGAACAGGTCGTCTACGAGATGGCAATCGCGCTTTCCAACGGCCGGTGGGTGTCGCGCGGACTGCACGAGCGCGCGGTCAAGGCGCTGGGTCACGTCGGCATCACCGACGTCATCACCCTGATGGGACACTATACCAGCGTGGCGATGACCCTTGCCTTCTACGACGTCCCCGACGGGGCCACCGGCATGGCGCGCTGACAGGCTGCAACCCCGCGGGCAGCACTCCGTTGATGGCGAAGGGGTGCCGTGCCCCTGCGCATTCGAGGGAAAAGCAGCGATGGCTGACGATAAATCTGCGGCTCAGGCTCTCGCCAGCATTGCGATGTCCGCCTCCCTGATGGAAGCCCTGTTGAAGCGCGGCGTGATCCAGCAGGAGGACGTCGGCCCGATCATCCGGGACGCCGCCAGCTATGTCGCTGCGTTCTGCACCGATTGCGGACCCGAGGTCGAGCGCGAGGCCCGGCGCCTTCTGACGCTCATCGGCAAGGCCGAACAGGATGTCGCGGCGTCGGAACCCGCGCCCATTCCCATTGTAGATCCGGCCGAGCCCTGAGCGGCGGGGCGCTACGAGAGCATCGCAGCGCCCGCCCCCGGGGACTCAGGCGGCCTTGGCGCGCGTGCCGGCGGCGTCGAGGGCCTGCGAGAGATCGGCGATGATGTCGTCGATGTGCTCGATGCCGATCGACAGGCGCACATAACCTTCCGACACGCCGGTCTGGAGCTGCTCCTCGGGCGTGAGCTGGGAGTGCGTGGTGCTGGCGGGATGGATGGCGAGGCTGCGCGCGTCGCCGATATTGGCCACATGATAGAGCAGCTTCAGCGAATCGATGAAGCGACGCCCGGCCTCACGACCCGCCGCCAGCTCGAACCCGACCAGCCCGCCATAGCCGCCCTTGAGATAGGTATCGGCACGGCGGCGCGACTCGCCCTTCTGCTGCGAGGGATGGATGACGCGGGCGATCTCCGGGCGCTTGACCAGGAAGTCGGTGACGGCCTGGGTGTTCCTGACGTGGCGCTCGATCCGGAGCGCGAGGGTCTCGATGCCCTGCAGGATCAGGAAGGCGTTGAACGGCGAAAGCGGCGCGCCGAGGTCGCGCAGCAAGGTCGTACGCGCCTTGATGATGTAGGCAACGGGGCCGATCGGCTTCACCGCCTCGACCCAGACGGCACCGTGATAGCTCGGATCGGGCGTGTTGAGCGCGGGCTGCCGTGCGGCATGGGCCGCCCAGTCGAAACTGCCGCTATCGACGATCAGGCCGCCGATCGAGTTGCCGTGGCCGCCGAGATACTTGGTGCTGGAATAGACCACGACCGCGGCACCATGGTCGAACGGCCGGCACAGGATGGGGGCCGCGGTATTGTCGACGATCAGCGGAATGCCGAGCGGCCGGCCGATCTCGGCGACTTCGCGGATCGGGAAGACCGCGAGCTTGGGATTGGGCAGCGTCTCGGCGTAGTAGGCGCGCGTGCGCTGGTCGGTGGCGCGGGCGAAGGCCTGCGGATCGGCCGGATCGACGAAGCGCACCTCGATGCCCTGGTCCTTCATGGTGTTGGCGAACAGGTTCCAGGTGCCGCCATAGAGGTCGGTCGAGCTCACGACATTGTCTCCGGCCCGCGCCAGATTCTGAATGGCGAAGGCGGACGCGGCCTGCCCCGAAGCCAGCGCCAGCGAGGCGGCGCCGCCTTCGCGGGCGGCGACGCGCTGCTCCAGCACGTCGGTCGTGGGGTTGCCGATGCGGGTGTAGATGTTGCCGAGTTCCTTCAAGGCGAACA
>JAEZIF010000015.1 GCA_023416135.1 Pseudomonadota bacterium | reverse complement strand
CGGAGGCCCCGGACCAGCGCTGCGACGATTCTGGGGTTTCGACAGGCCAAGGAAATCAGTCTTTTCAGCAGCCCTCGGTGCCGTAGGGGTGACGGCTGGCGAGCTGTGCCCGGCGCTTGCCGGTGCCAAAGTTCAGCGGCCGGATTTGCCCGCCCACCGGCGAGGAAGCAACGACGGCCGGTCAGAAGACACCTCCTCCCCCGGAGGTTGCGCAGACTGCGCACCGTCCCCTGCTTGTTCGGATGCGCGCGGCGTCCTCCATACGAAAATCGCTACGCTAAGCAGGCTGACCACGAGGCACGACACGAAGCCCGCGACGAACCAGAGTAAGCCAGACATTGCCGCCCCCCCATTCGATGGGTAACGTCGGCCACCGACGCCCAAATCATGGACCACCGCTGTCGGCTGTACAACGCACTGGCTACGCGCCGGCGCGCCGAGCACGCCGGCAAGCTGGGCTACGGATAGTTCAGCCAGGTGACGCAGTGATCGCAGCCGGTATGCCTCGGCGGGCCTGACGCCGAACCCGACAAGCGCGGAGGCCCCGGACCAGCGCTGCGACGATTCTGGGGTATAAGCTTCCCCCAATGACTCCCCTCGTCATCCCCTATCCCGAAATCGATCCGGTGCTGGTCCAGTTCGGGCCGCTCGCCATCCGCTGGTATGCGCTCGCCTACATCGCGGGCCTGGTCATCGGCTGGCAGGTCATCCGCCGCCTGTGCGAACAGCCGCCCAAGGTACTGTCGCCGGCCAAGATCGACGACTTCCTGCTGTGGGCGGCGCTGGGCGTCATCCTGGGCGGCCGGCTGGGCTACGTGCTGTTCTACAAGCTTGGTTTCTATCTCGCGAACCCGCTCGCCATCCTGACGCTGTGGGAAGGCGGCATGTCGTTCCACGGCGGCTTTTTGGGCGTCGTCGTCGCCACCATCGTCTTCTGCCTGCGCAACAAGACCGATCCCTTCATGCTGGGCGACCTTCTGGCCATCGTGTCGCCGATCGGCCTGTTCTTCGGCCGGTTGGCCAACTTCATCAACGGCGAGCTGTGGGGCCGCACGAGCGATGTTGCCTGGGCCATGGTGTTTCCGCGCGGCGGCCCCTTGCCGCGCCATCCCAGCCAGCTCTATCAGGCCTTCTTCGAGGGAATCGCGCTGTTCGCCGTCATGCTGATCGTGTGGCGCTTCACCGACGGCCGCCGTCGTCCGGGCCTGCTGACCGGCGTGTTCTTCGCGGGCTACGGCGCAGCCCGCGTCGTCGGCGAGCTGTTTCGCGAGCCCGATGCGCATCTCGGCTATCTGTGGGGGCCGCTCACCATGGGAATGCTGCTGTCGGTGCCGCTGCTGTTCATCGGCGCCTGGCTGATCACCCGCGCTTACGCCAGGCCCGCCTTGCCGTGATGACCACCGAGCTCGGCCGGCTGATCGCCCGACGCATCGCGCTCACCGGCCCGATCTCGCTCGCCGACTTCATGGCCGAGGCGCTGGGCCACCCGCGGCTCGGCTACTACCGTCGCGCCCTGCCCGTCGGCGCCGCAGGCGACTTCACCACCGCGCCGGAGATCTCTCAGATGTTCGGCGAGCTTTTAGGCGCGTGGCTCGCCGAGCGCTGGCTGGCGATGGGCCGCCCGTCCGGCGTGCGCCTGGTCGAGCTGGGACCGGGGCGCGGCACCTTGATGGCCGATGCGTTGCGCGCCACACGCGGCGTGCCGGGCTTCCATGCCGCCATCGACCTCCATCTCGTCGAGATCAACGAGCAGCTGCGCGCCCTGCAGGGCCACGCCCTCGCCGTCCACGAGCCTACCTGGCACGCGCGTTTCGACGACGTGCCGCAAGGGCCGCTGCTGCTGGTCGCCAACGAGTTCTTCGACGCCCTTCCGGTGCGCCAGTTCGTGAAGACGGCGCGCGGCTGGGCCGAGCGCATGGTTGGCCCGGCCGACGACGGGAGCCTGCGCCTGGCACTGGCGCCCGGCGTGACGCCCTATGCCGCGGCCCTGCCCGATGCACCGGCCGGCGCCCAGGCCGAGCTCTGCGAAGCAGGGCTCGCACTCGCCGGCGCCATCGGCCAGCGCCTGCAACGCCATGGCGGCTGGGCGCTGATCGTCGACTACGGTCATGACGGCGCGCTCGGCGCCTCGCTGCAGGCCGTTCGCGGCCATCGCGGCACCGACATCCTCGACCGGCCGGGCGAGACCGACCTCAGCGCCCACGTCGACTTCGCCGCGTTGCGCGCCGCGACCGGCCGGCCGACCTTCGGCCCCGTGGGCCAGGGCGACTTCTTGCAGCGGCTGGGCATCGCCGAGCGTGCCAAGGCCCTGAAAGCCCGCGCCGGCGAGGCCCAGCGCGCGGCCATCGATGCGGCCACGGCTCGCTTGATCGCGCCCGACCAAATGGGCACCCTCTTCCGCGTTTTGGCCGTGGGCGACGACAGAAGCGCCGCGCCGGCCGGTTTTTCGGATACCCCCTCGGACCAGACATGATCCAAGCGCGCACCCTTGCCGACCTCGACGGCGTGCAGCATCGCTTCTTCACGCGCCGGGGCGGCGTAAGCGACGGCCTCTACTCTTCGCTCAACTGCGGCTACGGCTCGGACGATCTGCCCGACAACGTTCGCGAGAACCGCCGGCGCGCCGCCGCCGAGTTTGCGCTGGGCGAGACCGACCTCCTGACCGTGCACCAGATCCACTCGACCGACGTGCTGACCGTCGGCGCCGAGCGCTGGACCTCGCCCGGCGCGCCGAAGGGCGACGCCCTGGTGACCGACCGGCCGGGCGTCGTGCTGGGCGTTCTGGCGGCCGACTGCGCGCCGGTGCTGCTCGCCGATGCCGAGGCGCAAGTGATCGGCGCGGCCCATGCCGGCTGGAAGGGCGCGCTGGGGGGCGTCGTCGACACCACCATCGCCGCCATGGAGAAGCTCGGCGCGCGCCGCGAGCGCGTGCGCGCCGCCATCGGCCCCTGCATCGGCGCGGCGTCCTACGAGGTCGGTCCGGAGTTCCCCGCGCCGTTCCTCGAGCAGGACCAGGCCAACGATGCGTTCTTTCACCCGGCCAGGCGGGCCGGCCATTTCATGTTCGATCTCGCGGGCTATCTCCTGCGGCGGTTCGCGCTGGCCGGTGTGACGGCAATCGCCACCGGCCACGACACGCTGGCGGCGACCGAGGATTTCTTCAGCTATCGCCGCAACACGCTGGGCGGCGTGCGCGACTACGGCCGCGGCCTGTCTGCCGTGGCGCTCAGGGGATGACGTGCCATATCTGATCATCCTGATGTTCTGCTGCCTGCTCGGCGTGGTCGCGACATGCGCCATGCTGTGAATCGCCTGCTCGCGGTGCTGCTCGGCATGGCGGTGCTGACGGCCTGCGCGCCGCCGCCGCGGCCCTTCGAGCACGATTCGTCCGTGACCACCAACCGCCGGCTGACGCGCGACAAGATCGAGCTCGCCATCGGCGCGCCGCGCAACATGCCGCCGGAGATGGGCAAACGCGTGGCCGCGGCACTGGCCATGGAGCTGCAGGCCTACGGCATCATCGCCACCGTGCAGCCGGCCGAGGCGCCGATCCAGGTCAGCGGCACCATGAGCACGCGCGACTCGGGCGAAACCGGCATCGAGGTCCAGATCGACTGGCGCGTCGACAGCGGGCCCAAGACACAGGATCCGCAGACCAGCCGCACCAAGGCGCGCCCCGAGGACTACGGCGAGCAGAGCGAGCGGCTGGTCTCGCGCATCGCCCAGCAGGCCGCTCCACGCGTCGCCACCCTGATCGGCAAGCCGCCGACTTTCATTGCGCGTTCGCCCGGCCAGGTCGCGGCCGGCGTAAGCGTGCCGATGGAGGAGCCGGTCGATCCGGTGACGGCGACGGCGTTGGCGGCCGCATCGTCCGGCGCGCCGCCGCCCGCATCGACCCAGCCGTCGCAGGCGCAGGAACCGCAGGTCAAGGTACTGGTGGCGCCGGTGACCGGCGCGCCTTCCGACGGCAATCGCCAGCTCTACTCCGGCATGCGCCGCGCGCTGGGCTCGAGCAAGATCGTCATCGTCGACGCCGCGGGCGCCGACGTCTTCACCGTCGTCGGCGCTGTCACCCTGACGCAGATCGACGACCAGAGGGGTCAGCTCGCCATCAAGTGGCTGGTCAAGGACCCGGCCGGGCGCAATGTCGGCGACATCGAACAGTCCAATCCCGTACCGCTTGCCGCGACCAAGGGCAGCTGGGCGGGCTTCGGCGACATCGTCGCGACGGCGGCGTCGGAGGGTGTGCTCGAACTGCTGGAAAAGGCCCTCAACCGGCCAAAGCCCTGACCTTCGCGCAAGGCCCAGCCGGCCGACCGCCGGCACGCGCAACGGAAATCGCTCGAGGCTGAATCGTCTTGTCAGAGGGGGGTCCCCGACTGCTACTGTCTTCGTGAGCGGCTCGAATCTTGCAGAGAAGACCGCGTCATAGGGAGACGGTTGCTTATGTTCGATATCAAGAAGTCGGTCGCAGCGTTCGTGGCGGCGGCCAGCGTTGTGGGCCTCATGGGCGCCGCACCGGCGGGCGCGCAGACGCTCAAGGTGGTGATGCATTCGGACGTCAAGATCCTCGATCCGATCTGGACCACCGCCTACATCCAGCGCAATCACGGCTACATGGTCTGGGACACGCTCTTCGCGATGGACGAGAAGTTCGAAGTGAAGCCCCAGATGGTCGACAAGTACGACGTGTCGGCCGACAAGCTCACCTGGACCTTCACCCTGCGTGACGGCCTGGAATGGCACGACGGCAAGCCCGTCACCGCCGAGGACTGCGTCGCCTCGATCAAGCGCTGGGCGGCCCGCGATTCGATGGGCCAGAAGATGATGGGATCGGCCGCCGCACTCGAGGTCGTCGACGCCAAGACCTTCAGGCTGAAGATGAAGGAGCCGTACGGCCTCGTGCTGCAGTCGCTCGGCAAGCCGTCGTCGAACGTGCCCTTCATGATGCCGAAGAAGACCGCCGAGACCGATCCGATGCAGCAGATCAAGGTCGAGGACGTGATCGGCTCGGGGCCGTTCATCTTCAAGGCCGACGAATGGAAGCCCGGCGAGAAGATCGTCTATCTCAAGAACACCAAGTACAAGCCGCGCAGCGAGCCCGCCTCGGGCCTGGCCGGCGGCAAGGTCGTCAAGCTCGACCGCGTCGAATGGCTCGCCATGCCCGACGTGCAGACCCAGGTCGGCGCTTTGCAGAACGGCGAGATCGACATGATCGAATCGCCGGGCCACGACCTGCTCCCGCTGCTGGCCAAGGACAAGAACATCCAGCTGGTCAACTTCAACCCGACCGGCAACCAGTACACCTTTCGCTTCAACAGCACGGCCAAGCCGTTCGACAACCCGAAGATTCGCCACGCCGTGTTCGTTGCCTTCGCCCAGGAGGACTTCCTCAAGGCGACGATCGGCGATCCGCAGTGGTTCAAGGTCTGCAAGGCGCCGTTCGTCTGCGGCACGCCGCTCGCGACCGACGTGGGCATGGCCGACGTGCTGAACGGCAATGCCGCCAAGGCCAAGCAGCTCCTGCAGGAGGCGGGCTATGACGGCACGCCGATCGTGCTGATGCAGTCGACCGACCTGCAGGTGCTGACCAATCTCGCGCCGGTCGCCAAGGCGCAGATGGAACGCGCCGGCTTCAAGGTCGACATGGTGTCGATGGACTGGCAGACGCTGGTTGCGCGCCGCGCCAAGAAAGACCCGCCGAGCCAGGGCGGCTGGCACGCCTTCCTGACGTCGTGGGTCGCGGCCGACATCCTGAACCCGGTGATGGCCGGTTTCTTCAATGCCTCGTGCGACAAGGCGATGTTCGGCTGGCCGTGCGACGAGACGATCGAGAAGTTCCGCGATTCCTTCGCCAAGGAGACCGATCCGGCCAAGCAGAAGGAGATCGTCGAGAACCTTCAGAAATACTGGGTCAACCATCCGACGCATATCAACGTCGGCCAGTGGTATGCGCCGATCGCCCGTCGAACGACCGTCGAGGGCAACCTGACCGCACCGGTGCCGGTATTCTGGAACGTCACGAAGAAGTAGAGACAAGCAGAGGGAGGCCGGAAGGGGATCTGGCCTCCCTCTTTCTTTTCCAAGGAGAAAGTGGAGGGGGTTTTGATGAAGATGATGCGGCGTACGCTCGCGGCCGTGGCTGCCGGAGCGATGTCAGGCGCAATCCTGGCGGCGGCCGGCGGGCCGGCACTGGCCCAGGCCAAGATCCTGAAGTTCGTGCAGAACGGCAATCTCACGATCCTCGATCCGATCTGGACGACGGCCTACGTCACCCGCAACCACGGCTATTTCATCTACGACACGCTGTTCTCGTCGGACGAGAACAACGCCGTGAAGCCGCAGATGGTCGACAAGTACGAAGTCTCGCCCGACAAGACGGTGTGGACCTTCACACTGCGCGACGGGCTCGAATGGCATGACGGCAAGCCCGTCACCTCCGAGGACTGCATTGCCTCGATCAAGCGCTGGGGCGCGCGCGACGCCATGGGCCAGAAGCTCATGGACTTCGTGAAGGACTACAAGGCGGTCGACGACAAGACCTTCCAGATCATCCTGAAGGAGCCGTACGGCCTCGTGCTCGACTCGCTCGGCAAGCCCTCCTCGCAGGTGCCGTTCATGATGCCCAAGCGCATCGCCGAGACCGATCCCTTCAAGCAGATCGACAGCCAGGTCGGCTCGGGCCCGTTCATCTACGTCAACGCCGAATCCAAGCCCGGTGAGAAGCACGTCTATATCAAGAACCCGAAGTACAAGCCGCGCAGCGAGCCCCCCTCGGGCCTGGCCGGCGGCAAGGTCGTCAAGGTCGACCGCGTCGAGATCATCGAGATGCCCGATCCGCAGCAGCAGGTGAATGCCATCGTCGCGGGCGAGATCGATCTCATCGAGCAGCCGCCGCACGACCTGATTCCGATCCTCAAGAAGGAAAAGACCGTGCAGCTGGTCGACTGGAACCCGCTGGGTCACCAGTTCATCATCCGCTTCAACCATGTGGTGAAGCCGTTCGACAATCCCAAGATCCGCCAGGCCGCGCTGCTGGCGATGCGTCAGGAGGACTACCTCAAGGCCACGGTCGGCGAGCCGGAGTACTACAAGGTCTGCTCGGCCGCCTTCGTCTGCGGAACGCCCAACGCCTTCGACGCGCCCAACGGGCTGCTGGTCAAGCCTGACTTCGAGAAGGCCAAGGCGCTGCTGAAGGAGGCGGGCTATGACGGCACGCCGATCGTGCTGATGCAGTCGACGACCCTGCCGGTGCTCACCAATACCGCGCCGGTGACCAAGGCACTTCTCGAGCAGGCCGGCTTCAAGGTCGACATGCAGTCGATGGACTGGCAGACCCTGGTCACCCGCCGCACCAAGAAGGAACCGGCGAACCAGGGCGGCTGGAACATCCTGCACACCTTCTCGGTCGCCGCCGACATCCTGAATCCGATCGCGACGTCGTACATGGTCGCCCAGGGCGACAAGTCGTGGTTCGGCTGGCCGACCGATCCGGAGATGGAGAAGCTGCGCGACGCTTACGCCAAGGAAACCGATCCGGCCAAGGCCAAGCAACTTGCCAAGGCCGTGCAGGACCGCGCCCTGGAAACCGCCCAGTACGGCTGGATCGGCCAGTGGTACGGCCCCGGTGCGGCCCGCGCCAACGTGACCGGGTGGCTCAAGGCACCGGTGCCGGTTATGTGGAACGTAGACAAGAAATGAAGATGGCGCGCCGTGTTCCTCTCCCCCAGCGGGAGGGGAACATGGAGTTGGTACATAGGAGTACAATGCTCGACTTCATCGCCCGTCGTCTCGTCGCCATCATCCCCGTGCTCACGGTGGTGGCGGTGCTCGTCTTCCTCATGCTGCGGCTCACGCCGGGCGATCCGGCGGCGGTGATCGCCGGCGACAATGCCACCTCCGACCAGATCAACGACATCCGCGAGAAGCTCGGCCTGAACGAGCCGATCTGGACCCAGTTCGCCATCTGGATCGGCAACATCCTGCAGGGCAATTTCGGCGAAAGCTTCTTCTTCAAGAAGACCGTGGCCGAGCTCATCGCCCAGCGCATCGAGCCCACGCTGGCGCTCGCCATCTGCACCCTGATCTTCGCCGTCTCCGTTTCCGTGCCGATCGGGGTGCTGGCCGCCTATCGCCAGGGCTCGCTGTTCGACCGCGTGGTGATGGCTTTCGCCGTGTTGGGCTTCTCGGTGCCTGGCTTCGTCATCGGCTATTGTCTGATCTACGTCTTCGCCATCGAGCTCGGCTGGCTGCCGGTCCAGGGCTACGTCCGCATCGGCGTCAATTTCTGGCAGTTCCTGGAGCGCATGGTGCTGCCCTCGCTCACCCTGTCGGTAGGCTTCATCGCGTTGATCTCGCGCATCACCCGCGCCTCGGTGCTGGAAGTGCTGAATGAGGACTACATCCGCACCGCCCGCGCCAAGGGCCTGTCCAACCGCGTCGTGCTGATGCGCCACGCATTGCGCAACGCCGCCGTGCCCATCCTGACCGTGATCGGTCTCGGCGTCGCCATCCTGATCGGCGGCGCCGTGGTGACCGAGAGCGTGTTCGGCCTGCCCGGACTAGGCCGTCTCACCGTCGAGGCCGTGCTCAGCCGCGATTTCCCGACCATCCAGACCGTCATCCTGATGTTCTCGGTGGTCTATGTCGTGATCAACCTGCTGATCGACATCAGCTACACCGTCTTTGATCCGAGGATCCGCTATTGACCGTCGCGTCCGAAGACCTCGTCGACTCCGCCTCCATCGCGGCGGCATCGACCAAGCGCAAGAGCCTGTGGCTCGTCGCCCTTCGCAACCCGAACGTCATCATCGGCGGCACCATCCTGCTCGTCATGCTGGTGGTCGCCGCCCTGGCGCCCTTCCTGGGCACGGTCGACCCGACTCGCATCGATCCCGCGGCACGCAACAAGAAGCCCGGCACCGAAATCACCATGCGCCTCGACGACGGCACGCAGGTCAAGCGCATCGCCATCATGGGCACCGACAGCCTGGGCCGCGACGTCTACAGCCGCGTGATCTACGGCACGCGCGTATCGCTGGCAGTCGGCGTCGCGGTCGCCCTGATCGCGGTTGCGATCGGCGTCGTGATCGGCCTGATCTCAGGCTACATACGGTGGCTCGACGGCATCATCATGCGCATCATGGATGGCCTGATGGCGATTCCGGGCATATTGCTCGCCATCGCCATGGTCTCGATCTGGCGCGCCGGCCTCATCACCGTGATCTTCGCCATCGTCGTGCCCGACGTGCCGCGTGTCGTGCGCCTGGTACGCTCGATCGTGCTGACGGTGCGCGAGGAGCCGTATGTCGAAGGCGCCATCTCGGTCGGCACGCCGACCTGGGTGCTGATGTTTCGCCACATCCTGCCCAACACCATCGCGCCTCTGATCGTGCAGGGCACCTTCCTCGCCGCCTCCGCCATCCTGGTCGAGGCCGCGCTCTCCTTCCTGGGCATCGGCATCCCACCGGAAATCCCGAGCTGGGGCAACATCATGGCCGAGGGCCGCACGCTGTTCCGCGTGTTCCCGCACAACATCTTCTATCCCGCCATCTTCCTCGCCGTCACCGTTCTCGCGATCAACATCATGGGCGACGGCCTGCGCGATACGCTGGATCCGAAGATGAGCAAAAAAGTGTGATGCGAGATGAGTGACGCCAAGAAGCCTGTACTGGAAGTCCGCAACCTCTCCGTCACGCTGCCCAAGGGCGCCGATCGCGAATTCGCCGTCGACAAGGTGAGCTTCACCGTCAATCCCGGCGAGATCGTCTGCCTGGTGGGTGAATCGGGCTCGGGCAAGTCGGTGATCGCCTTCACCGTCATGGGTCTCCTCGCCAAGGCGCTGAAGCCCAGCTCGGGCGAGATCCTGCTGCAGGGCGAGAACATCCTGGCGGCGAGCGAGGACCGGCTGCGCGAGCTGCGCTGCACGCGGATGTCGATGATCTTCCAGGAGCCGATGACCGCGCTCAATCCGGTCATGACCTGCGGCGAGCAGATCGACGAGGTGCTGCGCACCCACACCAAGCTCGATGCCGGCCAGCGCAAGGCCAAGATCATCGCCATCCTCGACCGCGTGAAACTGCCCGAGCCCGAGCGCATCTACGCCTCCTTTCCGCACCAGCTTTCGGGCGGCCAGCGCCAGCGCATCATGATCGCCATGGCGCTGGTGCTCGATCCGGTGCTGCTGATCGCCGACGAGCCGACCACGGCGCTCGACGTCACCACCCAGGCCGAGATCCTGAAGCTGATCGCCGAGCTGCAGGCAGGCCAGGGCACCGGCGTGTTGTTCATCACCCACGATTTCGGCGTCGTCGCCGAGATCGCCCATCGCGTCGCCGTGCTGCGCTGGGGCGAGCTGGTGGAGATGGGCCCGACCGAGCAGATCCTCTCGCGCCCGCGAGAGTCCTACACCAAGATGCTGATCTCCTCGGTGCCGTCGATCCATCCGCAGCACCGTGGTGTGCGCAAGGACGGCATCACCGTGCTGCGCACCGAGAAGCTCGGCAAGATCTACTCGGGCAGCGGCTTCTTCCAGAAGGCGCGCGTCGTGAAGGCCGCTATCGACGTCGATCTCGACATCCGCAAGGGCGAGACCTTGGGCATCGTGGGCGAATCGGGCTCGGGCAAGTCGACGGTGGCGCGCTGCATCGCCCGCCTGATCGATCCGACCGACGGCAAGGTCTTCCTGGGCGACACCGAGATCGCCACCATGCCGGCCGGCAAGCTGCGCCCGCATCGCCGCCAGGTCCAGATCGTCTTCCAGGACCCCTACCGCTCGATGAATCCGCGCATCACGGTGGGCGAATTCATCATCGAGGGGCCGATGAATTTCGGCATCAAGCGCGACGAGGCAATGGCGCGCGCCCGCAAGCTGATGGAGACGGTGCGGCTCGATCCCAACGCGCTCGACCGCTTCCCGCACCAGTTCTCGGGCGGCCAACGGCAGCGCATCTGCATCGCCCGCGCGCTCGCCATGGAACCGGAGCTGCTGATCGCCGACGAGGCGGTGTCGGCACTCGACGTGTCGGTGCAGAAGCAGGTGCTCGAGCTGCTCGACGAGATCCGCACCCGGCTGAACCTCGCGGTGCTGTTCATCACCCACGACCTGCGTGTCGCCGCCCAGATCTGCGACTTCGTCGCCGTGATGAGCAAGGGCCGCGTCGTCGAGTACGGCCCAGCCGAGCAGGTCTTCGGCTCGCCGCGCGACGACTACACCAAGGCCCTGTTCGCCGCCGCCCCCGGCCGCCACTGGGAATTCGGCAAGTTCGCGGCCGCCTGATTCGGTGATAGAGTTCCCTCAAGGAAAGGCCACTTAGGCAACCGCTGCCGCGCCTCCCCCTGATCGGCATCGGATGGACGGGAACCCGTGTCGAGGGAGGATCACATGGCGGATAGCGTCTACAAAGTGATTGAGCTGGTCGGCACCAGCACCGATTCCTGGGAGAAAGCGGCAAAGGCGGCGGTCGAACGGGCCGCCAAGTCGCTGCGCGACCTGCGCGTCGCCGAGGTCGTCGAACAGGACCTGGTCATCGAAGACGGCAAGGTCTCGGCCTATCGCACCAAGGTGAAGCTCTCCTTCAAGTACGAAGGCGGCGGCTGATTTCATGCCGGACCGCGGGCCTGGAGGCCCGCGGTCCGGAGAGATAGAGTCCGGCGCATGTCCTCCGGCCTGCTCGAAGACGCTTCGTTCAACCAGTCGCCGGCGTTCGGCGACGTCGACCTATTCAGTGCCGACCGTCCGCTGGCGGATGCCGCGGCGCGCGCCGGCCTCGACCTCGCGGGACTTTCCGCCTGCGGCCAGGACTACGGTGCCGCGGCGACGCTCGATCTCGGCCGCGTTGCCAACGAGAACCCGCCCAGGCTCCACCTCGTCGACGGCAAGGGCAATCGGCTGGACCTCGTCGAGTTCCACCCCGCCTATCACGCCATGATGGCCAAGAGCATCGGGCACGGCATCCACGCCTCGGCGCACGACGGCAGCGACAGGCCGGGCCCGATGTCGACGCGCGCCGTGCGACTCTATCTCGCCACCCAGGCCGAGAGTGGCCACATGTGCCCGATCACCATGACCCACGCCTGCATCGGCGCGCTGCGCTCGGAGCCCTCGCTGCTCGACAGGTGGCTGCCCAGGATCCAGACCCGCACCTACGATCCGCGCCCCCTGCCGTGGTGGGAGAAGAACGGCGTCACGCTGGGCATGGGCATGACCGAGCGCCAGGGCGGCACCGACGTGCGCGCCAACATCACCCGCGCCGTCTCCCATGGCGATCATGTCGAGATCACCGGCCACAAATGGTTCATGTCGGCGCCGATGTGCGACGCCTTTCTGGTCCTGGCCCAGGCTGAAGGCGGGCTCACCTGCTATCTGATGCCGCGCTACCGGCCCGATGGCTCGCAGAACAAGATCCGCTTCCAGCGCCTGAAGGACAAGCTCGGCAACAAGTCGAATGCCTCGTCCGAGGTCGAGTTCCACGGCGCCTATGCCGAGCGCGTCGGCGCCGAGGGCGCGGGCGTGCGCACCATCATCGAGATGGTGAACCTGACGCGGCTCGACTGCGCCATCGCCTCGGCCGGCCAGTCGCGCATCGCGCTCAGCCAGGCACTGAACCACATCCGCAACCGCTCGGTCTTCCAGAAGCGGCTCGTCGACCAGCCGTCGATGCGCGCCACCGTGGCCGACCTCGCGCTCGAGCTCGAAGCGCAGGTGGCACTGGTGTTCCGCCTGTGCCGCGCCGCCGAAAGCGCGCACGACGATCCCGCCGAAGCCGCCTACGCGCGCCTGCTGACGCCCGCGGTGAAATTCCTGGTCTGCAAGAGCACGCCGCAGCTCGTCTACGAGTCGCTCGAGTGCCTGGGCGGCAACGGCTACACCGAGGACCTGCCCTTGGCGCGCTACTTCCGCGAATCGCCGCTCAACGCCATCTGGGAAGGCTCGGGCAACGTCATGGCGCTGGACGTGCTGCGCGCCGCCGGCCGCCATCCCGATCAGGCGATGGCGACGGTGAGTGCGCTGGCCAAGACGGCGGCGGCGGCCTTCGACGTACGTCCGCTCGCCGGAACGCTGGCCAAGGTGCTGCAGTCGGGTGACGCCGAACGTCGTGCCCGTTTCCTGTGCGAGGGCCTGGCCAGGATCGCGGCATTGGCGGCGCTTGCCGAAGCGAAATCCGATTTCGCCACTCTGTATGGCGACACGCGACTCGGCGGCGAAAGATTTGCGCAGTTCGGCACGGCTGACATTGGCAGTGCCGATACGAAGTTGATGGACCGGGCGCTCGCGGCCTAGCAAGATCGCGGCCCATGAAAAAGATCTTCACCGCCTGCCTCGGCACCGAGACCAACACCTTCGCGTCCATCCCAACCGGCCATCAGCTCTTCGAGGAGACCTGCCTCTTCCGCAAGGCCAGCTATGGCAAGAACGTGCCGATGTTCGGCGCGCCGCTCATGGTGTGGCGCGGGCGCGCCGAAGCCAAGGGCTGGCAGGTGGTCGAGAGCCTGTGCGCCTTCGCCCAGCCCGCCGGCAAGACGGTGAAGAAGGTCTACGAGTCTTTCCGCGACGAGATTCTGGCCGACTTGAAAGCTGCCCTGCCGGTCGACGGCGTGTTCCTGTCCATGCACGGCGCCATGGTCGCCGAGGGCTACGACGACTGCGAAAGCGACATTCTGGCCCATGTACGTAAGGCCGTCGGGCCGGACGTGCCGGTCGGGGTCGAGCTCGACCTGCACTGCAATATCGGCGAGGGCACCCTGCGCGACGCCACCGCGCTGGTGCTGTTCAAGGAATACCCGCATGTCGACGTGCCCGAACGCGCCGACGATCTCTTCAACGTCCTGGAAGGCGCCATCGAGGGCCGCACCAGGCCGGTGATGGCCGCATGGGACTGCAAGATGATCGGCATCTTCCACACCACGCGCCAGCCGATGCGCGGCTTCGTCGACAAGCTGCAATCCATGGAGGGCAAGGACGGCGTGCTGTCGCTGTCGATCGCCCACGGCTTCCCGTGGTCCGACATCAAGGAGATGGGCAGCAAGCTGATCGCCATCACCGACGGCGACAAGCCCAAGGCCGAACGGCTGGCACGCGAGCTGGGCCAGGAGTTCTTCGCCATGCGCGAAATTACCCAGCCGCCTTACGTCTCGCTCGACGCGGCGATGGCGCGTGTGAGCTCGCACAACCTGCCCAAGCCCATGGTGCTGGCCGACGTGTCGGACAATGCCGGCGGCGGGGCGGCCTCCGATTCGACCTTCATCCTCAAGGCGCTGCTGGACAAGAAGGTGAAAGACGCAGCCATCGCCATGATCTGGGACCCGGGCGCGGTCAAGCTTGCCTTCGAAGTCGGCGAAGGCGCCGAGCTCGACATCCGCCTCGGCGGCAAACTGGGGCCGCAATCCGGCCCGCCGATAGACGCCCGCGCCAAGGTGCTGAAGCTCGAGAAGGACGTCACCATAGAGTTCGGCGGCCAGCGCAAAGGCGTCAACCCGATCGGCGACGTTGCCGCGCTGCAGATCGAGGGCGTGACGGTGATCGTCAACAGCAAGCGCAGCCAGTGCCACAGCCGCGATTGCTTCACCAAGCTCGGCGTCGACCCGTCGACCAAGAAGATCGTGGTCGTGAAGTCCATGCAGCACTTCCACGCCGCCTACGCCCCGATCGCCAGCGAAGTGGTCTATGTCGCGGCCCCGGGCGCGCTGGTACCGGACTGGTCGCTGCTGCCCTACACCAAGGTCGACAAGGGCCAGTGGCCGTTCGTGGCCAACCCGCACGCCGCGTGAGGCCGTCCCCCCTCGGGTTCAAAACCGGATCTTGAGCCCGAGGGTCAGCGAATGCGTCGAGTAGCTCTGTGAGAGGCTGGCGTCGTAGTTGACGAATGCCTGGGCCGCTCGCATCAGCAGGTTGGCGCTGACGCCCACCGCCGCGGCATTGCGATCCGGCGTCGGCCCGACCACCGTAAAACTGGTGTCCGGCTTGCCGAGAAAGGCCGCGGTGAGGGATCCCGAAAGATCGGCATAGTCGTGCGCCCAGCCGGCGCGCGCCGCCAGCCACAGGCTGAACGCTTCGTCGATGGTGCTCGTCGCAGACAGTTGCAGGCCGAGAATGCTGCGTACGCCCGTCGTCGACTGGGGCGAAACATTCAATCCGATCGCACCGGCCCCGCTCTCGCCAAAGCCGTTCTGGCCGGCTGCAGTGACTTCGAGCCGGCCGAAGGGCGTGGCGGCGAAGCGGGAATTGATCGGCACCTCCAGACCCGCCTCGACGCTGCCGAGGAATTGATTGGCCGTCGGATTGCCCGTTGCGCTGCGCAGGACACCGGGAAAGGCAATGGTGCGCGACAATGCACCCCAATTGTAGGCGTAACCGGCCGCGGCATCGACATACCAGGCGCCAGGCGCGTAGCTCGCATAGGCGGCCACGGAAACGGCCTCGTTCGTTCCGCTGGCGCTGACGCCGCCGGTCGAAAACCCCGTGCTCGCATAGCTCACGGCGGCGCCGACCAGCAGGCCCTCCGCCACTTGCAGGTCGCCGCCGGCGGCAAAGCCATGGAGCCTGTAGCTCATGCCGTGCGTCGACGCATCGCCGTAGAGGTTGCCGAGCGAGCCGTAGGGGGCGAACCACACGCCCCCGCCTTCCGTCCGCCGCTCGCCGGGGCTGGCGCCGGCGAAAGGCTTCTTCAGTTCGCCCGCCAGTTCGCGAGAGACGGCGGCCGATTCCGTCAGGCTCACCGGCGCTTCCGCCGTCGCGATCGCTGCCCTGATCGGTCGCCACGCGCGCGCACCGCGCATCTGCTGATGCATCACGTCGAGGAACTGGCGGGCGGCCGCCATGCGCATGTATCCATAGTCGGCATAGGCTTCACCGCCGAGCTGCTTCAGCGCCATCTGCAGCGCCGCCGGCGAACTGAAGTTCAGGGCATCGAGGCTGTTGTAGATGCCGTCCATGTCGGAGAACTGAGCGGGAAAGCTGCCGACATCGAGGGCCGATGCGACGGCATAGGTGTTGCCCTGGCCGGCATTGGGTCGGTAAGCCAGCGCGAATCCACCGATCGCCTGCCGACTGGTGAAGTTCTGTGCCGGCACGAATCCGGCGTCGGCGCAGCCGGGCTGGGACGTCAGGCCGATCAGCACTCCCTGCAGCGCGCCGCCGCGTCCCCACGGGCCCGGCGTCGGAATGGCCGGCGGATTGGCGGCGAAGTTGCCGACAATGGGTGCGGCCTGCCCGTAGAGGACGCACGTCCCCTCGGGCACCTGCACCAGGGTCAGCGAGGTCGGGAGGTAGGGCAGGGCCAGGACATCGCGGATCTGCTGGGCTGTCAGGCCGCGAACCGCGTTGATCGGCGCAATGAAGCCGCCGACGGGATTGGTCGTGCCCTCGGTGTAGGCGCGTACGTAGAGGCTGGGGACCGCCGTCCTGACGACTGCGGCCGGTGCGCCGTTGACGAAGGCCTGTGTCGGCGACGTGCTCAGGATGTAGGTATTGGCGTCGACCCCGGTCGTGATCGAGCCGACGGACGTTCCATTGCGCCGCACGATGGGGCCGGTCAGCACCTCGC